>DASTTS010000163.1:0-8838 GCA_035760085.1 Pyrinomonadaceae bacterium | reverse complement strand
CTCAGCGGCTTATCCACACACACATACGACGCCGTTGACGATGCGATCCGGATGCTCGTGCGCAGTGCGCCACGAACGCGCGAGAAGCGTTTGATGAAGCGCGCGGTGCTGGTAGTAACAGACGGTTTTCCAGTAGGCGACACAGTCGCCCCACAAACAGTGATCGAACGGGCCAACGCCGCGGACGTCAGCGTGTTTGTCGTAACGCTGCCGTCGTATTCGCGCGTGATGGCATCGTCGGCCCAAACACCTTTGCCGACGCCGCTCGACGTCAGTGGGTTAGCGGAATCTACTGGTGGTCGAAATGTTTACGCGAACGAGAAAGACTATGCCCCGTTGTTTCGCGCGCTGGCGGAGGAAGTCAGCTCGGCTTACGTGCTGGCCTTTTATCCGCCCGAGGAAAAGAGACGCGATGGGCAAGTGCACACGATCAGAGTTGAGGGACCGCGAGGTTTAACTCTGAGGCAAAGCCGCTCTGAGTATCGAGCAGCCAGCAGGTAGCGAAAACCGAGAGCAGGGGCAGACAGCAGGAGCAGGAAAAACATAAGTTGTTGCGTACGCCTGCTGTATGCTCCTGCTTCTCGTTTTTCAATATTCGTCTTCGTCCTCGTCTTCGTCGTAACTCTCTTCTTCTACGATGTCCAATTCGACAGGATCGAGTCCAACAACCTCCAACTCCGTTCCACATTCTTCACAGCTCACTATTTCGCCCTTGTCCGTGTCCAGATCGACGTGGACATCAGCATCGCATTCCGGGCAAGTTCCGGTCGGCACAGTTTAATCCTCCCCGCATTGAGTGAAGGCAGGGATTCCCCCGTGGTCGGGAGAGCACCACTACCTTGTAAGCAACCAAATCAATCTACCCGCGAGCGCTGGAATTTGCAACAGTCTTTTTCCGAGATTCTTGGGCCAAACCACATTACATTTCTATGCCGAAAACTTGGCGACTGTTCTTTGCGTCTTCCGTTGCGCCGCTGCGCCGCTGCGAGGGAAATTCTTGTAAGCGGTTCAGAGAAATTTCTCACGCGGCGGCGCGGCGGCGCAACGAAATCAGTGTGGATTCCCACACCGGCCACTACCGTACGAAACGGACCCCGTGCGCAGGGCTAACCTGACCTCACACTGATACCAAACGCGTATTCCAATCACACGACGCCAAACATAATGCGGTCCATGTTTCGACTCGCTAAAACACCACTACCCGGGCTGGCCCTCCTAACTTTGATACCAGCCTTCCTCATCCTCTCCTATTTCTCTTTCGCACGTTCAACCAGCGCGCCGGCACACGCGCCCGAACGAACCAGACCCGAACCGGAACTGAACGCCGACCTGGACCATGATGGCCTGCCGGACATTGCCGAGCTCAGAACCTTCAACGACCGTGAAAACTTCCGTCGCTGGTTCACGTGGGTCGCTGAGATGCAGTTCTACAATCTCAGCGACGAATGGAACGCGGAACAACGCGATTGCGCCGGTCTTGTGCGCTTTGCCTTTCGCGAAGCGCTGCGACCGCACGATCGTCTCTGGTTTCAGCGCATGGGCGAGAACTACGATCCCGTCGCACCGGATCTAAACCAAAAATTTGCTACTACACTCAACGGCAAATTCTTTCGCACCGCGCCCGGCACATTCACGCCGGCAGACGTTTCCGATGGACACTTCTCAGAATTCGCTGACGCCCAAACACTCAAAGCATTCAACGTCGAGTTTGTAGGACGCGATCGCCAACAGGCTAAACCCGGCGATCTGCTTTTCTTTCATCAGCCGTGGGTGCAGAAGTATTCCTTTCACATAATGATTCTTCTCGGCGAGCCACGCGTTGCCAGTGAAGGCACGCACGATTGGGTGGTCTATCACACCGGCGCATCTCCGAACGATGCCGGTACTGTCAAAAAAGTGCGACTCGCCGTACTGGACCAGCATCCGGATAAACGCTGGCGTCCCGTTTCAACTAATCCAAACTTTCTTGGCTTCTTTCGTTTGAAGATTCTCGACCAGCAAGTCACACCGGAGGAATGAACGTGAACCGTTTCGATCTACAACTGCGTCGGCGAACCCGGATCTTATCTCCGGTACTTGTTTACATAGCGATCATCGCTGCGGCTTTTTTTGTCGCTGACCTGCGCATGCACAGCGCCGCCGCCGAGGCACAGCGGTTTAATCCTATTACCGACGACGAACCTGTCAACGTAAAGCCATTCTTCTCGCTCTCCACAAACCGCACGTACGCGACTTCCGAAAACGCGCGTCTCTGGTTGGACCATCGCGGCATTGAGAGTCTCGATTTCCGCGTTTATCGCGTCAACGATCCGCAGCAGTTCTTCGGACAGCTAAGCAATCCACATCAGATGGGTGAGGATGAGCAGGAAGAACTTGCACCCGAAGCCACGCGCAAGCCGTCAGTACTCGAACGCGTGCGCGCTGCAAAGGTTTGGGTTTACTCCGGCATTCGCAACTACTTCCGCGACCAGTTAAAAGAAAATACACGCGTTACTTTTAATCACAAGTTCCGCGCCGGGGAGACGGCCAGGCGTACGCCACTCAATGTCGCAGATTACGCGCGCGTGCCGTTGTTGAATCCGAACCAGTTAGTGACGAGCTGGCGCGAGCCTCTGCCGGCGCTTTCGAACTTTTACGACCGCCGCATGATTCCACTTGGCAAGCGCGAGAGTGGCGTGTATCTGGTGGAAGCCGTCGGCGCCAATTTGCGCGCATACACGGTCGTCGTTGTAACCGATCTCGCGATGGTGGAGAAAGCATCGGGCAACGGCAATCTGCTGGTCTATGCAGTTGATCGGAGAACTGGCGAACCACGTGCGGACGCGCGCGTGGACATCGTGAAGTCGAAAAAAACGCTTGCCAGTGGTCGTACAAATAGCGACGGCATCTTCCGCACGAAGATTCCGCCACAGGAAGACGGTGCGGATCCGCTCGGCGAAGAAGGCAGCAGCAGCACTTCAAACTTTGTGATCCTCGCATCGCATGGCGACAACTTCGCGATCTCGGATCTCGAGTCGTTTTACTTCAGAGGTTTCGACGAAGACACGACGGGGCAAAACGTTCAGGGCTATATCTACACCGATCGTCCGATCTATCGCCCTGATCACAAAGTGTTCTTCAAAGGAATTCTTCGTGGCATCGACGACCGCCAACAATATCGAGCAATTAAAGAGAACTCTGTTGCCGTGACGGTTTATGACGGAGACGATGCGCGAGTTTACGAACAGGACTTGCCGCTATCGAAGAACGGGACCTTCAGTGGTGAGCTCACACTCGCTGAAGAAGCGCCGCTCGGAACTTACCGGATCGAAGCTGAGACCGAAGAAGGCGGCGCGACCGGCAACTTTGATGTCGCCGAATACAAAAAGCCTGAATACAAAGTCAACGTTTCCACACCTCAGAGATTTGCGGCTGCCGGCACTAAGACAAAATTCAATATCGATGCCCGGTACTTCTTCGGCGCGCCCGTCGTAGGCGCCGATGTCAAGTACTACATCTATCGCCACCGTTATTACACGTACATTGGGGACGACGAGGAATCGTATGAGGATGAACAAGACGAGGAACAGTATGCCAGTTACGGAAACTATTACAGCGACTTCGTAAACGACGGCGAAGGCAAGCTCGACGCTTCCGGTCACTTCGAAATCGATTTCGAAGTTCCTGAAAGCCAGCTAAACGATGTCACCGATTTTCAGTATCGTCTCGAAGCGCAGATCACCGATGCCTCACGACGCACTATCGACGGCAGCGCAACACTAATTGCAACGCGAGGCAGGGTTATCGCCAGCGCCATGCCGGATCGCTATGTTTTCACCCAGGGCCAGACTGCGCGGATCACCGTCCGTACGACTGACTACGAGGGCCATCCAGTGCCTGCGAAACTCACACTCAAGTTTGTTTCACCGCATACGATTGTTCAGACATCGAGCAGCGGTCCGCAATACACGGTGCAGGAAAACGAGCTGAGCTCGGCCGAAGTCGCCACGGACCAGCAAGGCCATGCGATCTACGACTATCAAGTAACAACACCGGGGAGCGTCTCGATCAAGACGATTGTCGAGGAAAAGGGCAAGCCGTTCGTTTCGCTCGGCGGTTATATCTGGGTCGTCAGTCCTGAATACGGCTGGAGTGATTCGCCTTACTACAACGAGAGCACGGGCACGATCAAACTCGTAGCCGACAAGAAGTCGTACCGCGCCGGTGAAACTGCTCATGTGCTTGCGATTCTGCCGGAGGAGAATGCGAATCTTCTCGTCACCACCGAGCGCGACAATGTTCTGTCTGCATGGAAGGTGAAAGCGACGGGCAAGACAATGGTGCTCGACGTTCCGGTCGAGAAACACTACGCGCCTAATGTTTTTCTGAGTGTCACGTTTGTTAAGGACGGCGACATGTTCACGAACGACAAGCGACTCGTCGTGCCGGCGCGTGACAAGATCCTGAACCTCGAAATCATCTCAAACAAGGAAGAGTACAAACCACGTGAGACCGCTTCGTACACGATTCTCGCGCGCGATGCCGACGGTGCACCCGTGCCTGATGCTGAAGTGAGTCTCGGAGTGGTTGATGAATCGATCTACAGCGTGTCGCCTGATTACTCCGGCAACATCAAGCAGCAGTTTTACGGAATGCATTACAACTCGGTCGAGACGCATCTCTCCGTGTCGTACTCATTCCAGGGCTTCGCGGGTGAGAAGCCCATCGATCTTGCGACTACGAAGCCTTCGTACCAGTTGGCTGACTTCAAGAATGAAGGTGAACTGGCCCAGCCCACTATCCGCAAGGAGTTCAAAGACACAGCTTTCTGGCAACCAAATGTGGTGACCGGAAGCGACGGGCGCGCGACGGTGAAGTTTAAATTGCCTGACAACCTCACGACGTGGCGTGCAACCGCGCGTGGCGTAACCACCGACACGAAAGTCGGCATCGCACGCCAGAAGGTTATCTCGCGTAAAGACGTGATCATGCGTTTGGAAACGCCGCGGTTCTTCACGCAGGGCGACACCGTCACGCTCTCCGGCATCGTTCACAACTATTTAAAGGAAGGTAAGTCGACACAGATCTCGCTTTCAGTTTCCGGTGCACGATTGATCGGTCCGGCCCAGCAAACCGTGATGATTCCGAAGCAAGGAGAACATCGCATTGACTGGCAGATCTCGGCGCCGCAAACAGGTGAAGTGCGGCTGCTCGCGAAAGCTTTAACCAACACGGAATCGGACGCTGTCGAGCTCGCACTCGACGTTGTGCCGCGCGGGCTGCACGACGTCAAAGCCGAGCGCTGGACCACGGCTGACGAGAATGCGCAGCAGGAGTTCACCATTAACCTGCCGGCGAATACTGACCTCAACTCGCGCAAGCTCCGTATTGAAGCGTCGCCGTCAGTGGCCGGAACACTCTTTGGCGCGCTCGATTATCTGACGAGTTTCCCGTACGGCTGCACGGAACAGACGATGTCGAGTTTTCTGCCGAACATTATCGTTTCGCAGACGCTCAAGGAGTTCAAATCAACCTCGATTCGCAATTCCAACGACTTGAAGAAGAAAGTCGAGCGCGGTCGCAATCGTCTCTACTCGTTCCAACATCAGGATGGTGGTTGGGGCTGGTGGAAAGACGATAACAGCGATCCGTTTATGACGGCTTATGTGATCGACGGTCTGACCCTCGCGAAACAAGCGGGTTACGAGATCGATGAAGGTCGATTGGCGCGAGGCCGCGAACGACTGCAAGCCATGCTCGATGCCACCGACAACAACGGGGACCTGGATACACGAGCATTCATGGTCTATGCACTAATGGAGAGTGGTGGTGTTGATTCGCGTTACATCGAGAAACTCCTGGCGGACCGCAACATACTGCAGCCGTATGGTCGTGCGCTGCTGGCGTTGACGTTGTCGCTCGCGAAGATGGACCAGCGTGCGCAGGAAGTTGCGGCAGAAATCGAACGATCCGCCAAAGTCGACAAGATGACGGCGCACTGGGAGTCGAAGCGCATGCCGCGTCTCGATTTCACTGACTACGATCAAACAGAGGGCACCGCGCTCTCGCTGAAAGCGCTCACGCGTCTCAAGCCTGACAGTCCGTTGCTGCCTCAGGCAGCGCGCTGGCTCGTGTCTGATCGTCAAAACGGCTCGTTTTGGAATTCGACTAAAGACACAGCGTTCGCGATCTTCGGACTCATTGAGTATGCGAAGGTCAGTCGCGAGTTGAATCCTGAGTACGACCTGGAGGTTTACGTGAACGGCGAGACGGTGGTGGCCGAGCACGTGAGTGATGCGAGTGGGACGCAGACGTTTGTCGTGAATCGTAAGGGTGGTTTGGTTGGCGATACGAATCACGTGCGAGTCGTGAAGCGCGGCAAAGGCACGCTCTACTTCTCGGCTTCAGTCGACTACTACACGAACGACGAGAATGTCGCGGCGCATGGTTCAGGGGATTTGTCTGTCACGCGCGAATACCTGCGGCTGAAGGTTGAGACGATGGGCTACAGCCTGAGATGGACCACCGAGCCGCTCACTGGTGAGATTAAGTCAGGCGATTTCATCGTGGTGAAGCTGCACGTGACTGGTAAAGAGGGTCGTCACATGATGATCGAGGATCCGATCCCGTCGGGTGCAGAGCAGCTCGATGCGGTTGGGAATCTGAATTTGAATTGGAGTCAGAGGGATTGGACCGACTGGTACAGCTCGCGTGAGTTTCGCGATCGCAGGACGGTGTTCTTCCTCGATCATTTTGACGGTGATCTGACGTTCCAGTATGCGATGCGAGTGCAGATACCGGGCGAGTTCGTGGTTGCGCCGGCGCGTGTTGAGTTGATGTACCAGCCGGAGACAAATGCAAACACGGCAAGCCAACGGTTCTCGTTTATCGATAAGAAGTAGGCCGCAAAAGGAGAAGGAATGTATATCAAGTCATTTGGCGCGATGTTTTCGGCGATCAGGGTGTTGTTTAAGAGTCCGAGAGTTTTGTTGATGTTGGTGCTGGCGTGGGCCGGACTGCTGACTGCTGTTTACGTGTTTGCAAGTACACGTGAGGCGACGATCTTTCAGTTGGTCTTGACGCTTGTGGCCGTCATCGCCGCTCCCGCGCTGTTCTTCGTGTTGCAGGCCGTCAGTGTTACGTACGCGGGGGGCGCAGTTTCAGGTAGCCGGTTGAAGAAGTTATCGATCGACTGCCTGAAACTGCTTGTCGTCAGTCTGCCTGTTTTAGGTCTTACGTTGCTGGCTGTGTATGGTCTGAACAAAATCCAGACGCACGTCACGCTGATCACCACGTTGCGCTATTTGCTGACCTTTGTCGCCGCTCCGATGCTCGCGATTCAACTCTGGATTTCGACAATTAACAGTGATCTGCGTTCGCTCGTGAGGAGCTTGCGTAGCGTGGTGAGTAAGACGTTTGCACCACAGTCAGTGTTTGTTTACGGGTGTGGGTTTCTGATCTTTGCCGTCGTTCCTTTCGCGCTACTGCACATCTGGCCGGCGATTGAGCGGCCGTGGCTCGAGCTCTCCGTGTTGGTGGTGAGAATGACGGCGAGTGCGCTCCTGATTCTTCTCGGCTGGGTCACAACCGTCGGCGCCATCTCGATCCTGAGCCGGAGCAAATAAGAAGTCCTGTAAATCCTGTGAAATCCTGTAAGTCCTGTCTCACTTAGACAGGATTGAGAAGATTTCACAGGATTTACAGGAAGCTAACAGACAATGTCGCTAAACTTGATTGTTAGGGTAGTGCTGGTAGTGGGAATTGCTGTCGGGCTTACGCTTGCCGTGACGCGTAGTCTTCGTGACGCTCCTGAAAACCCAACTCGCACCGCCGAGCCTGTAAAGATTGATGACACGCGGCTGCAAGCGGTCGCCCGGAACACACTTGCCGAACGCGAAGGCGCGATTATTGTTCTTGATCCACAGACCGGTCGCATCCGAGCCGTAGTCAACCCGGAACTCGCTTTCAACGCCGCGTTTCCACCAGGCTCGACGATCAAACCGTTCACCACTCTCGCCGCTCTGCGTGAAGGCGTGATCACCGGTGACACGCGCATGCGCTGTCGCGGCAAGTACAAACGCGAAGACGTCGTCGACGCCTGTGTGCATCCACCGAACCTGCCACCATTCAACCCCGTCGAAGCGGTCGCTTACTCGTGCAACTATTTCTTCGCCACTACGGGCGAACGTCTCGACAGCGACAAGTTTTCAAACACGCTCAGCGAGTTTGGCTTCGGCCAACTTACCGGAATCGACGGCGAGAACGAATCGGCCGGCGTGTTGGCGCGCGGCAGGTGGCAACCACAGAGCGCGCTTGGCGAAGGCCCGTTTCTTCAAGTCACGCCCGTGCAAATGGCGATCGCGTACGCAGCACTCTTTAACGGCGGCGCACTGCTCAAACCAAATTACCACGGCGCCCGCACCATTCGCGCACAGCTTCAGATCGACAACAACGAGCGCTCGTTACTGCTCGAAGGAATGCGTGGCGCGGTCTCGTTCGGCACAGCCGAGAAAGCTGATCTCGATTCCCTTCCCGGTTACATCATCGGCAAGACCGGTACTTCAACCCAGCTCGGGGGCTTTCGCTCGCAAGGGTGGTTCACGGGCATCGCTTTCAAGCCGAACACAATACCCGAACCCGCAAACGCACAGCTCCTCGTTGTTGTTTATCTGAAGAACGCACACGGCTCCGAGGCAGCAGAACTCGCTCGACCAATCTTTGAGGAATTTGCCGGCAAGCGCGATACGAACAAAGATGCAACTTACATTTCCGTACACCAAGTTTCAGAAAACATCACACAACGAATTTCTCTCGAAGACTACGTCCTTCACGTCGTCGCCAGTGAAGCCAGCATTGAAG
>DASTTS010000162.1:0-10749 GCA_035760085.1 Pyrinomonadaceae bacterium | reverse complement strand
TCGTCGCGTTGTGCCTCTCGTCATGCGGCGGCATTCAAAACGCGATCAATCCCGCTGGTCCAAATGCGGGAAACATCAGCAAGCTCTGGTGGCTAATGTTCGTCGTCTGCTCGATCGTATTTGTGCTCGTGCTGATCGCGGTGTTGCTGTCGTTGCGAAAGGCAACTGCGGAAGCTGCTGACCGTGTGCCCATCCTCGAGCCGTCAGAGGAATCAGAACGCCGCCGCCGCAACGTCATAATCAGCGCCACGACAATTACGATCATAGTTCTATTCGTGTTTCTGATCGCGAGTTACTCGTCAGGTCGATCGCTGGGCTTAAACGATCCAACCAAAAACGGTTTGTCGGTTGAGCTGACCGGTCATCAGTGGTGGTGGGAAGTTCGTTACCAGGACGTCGACGCGAGCAACATCTTCACGACGGCAAACGAGATTCATATTCCGGTCGGCGTGCCGGTGACGTTTACGTTGCGCGGCGCCGATGTGATTCACAGTTTCTGGGTACCGAATCTCGCGGGCAAAAAAGATCTCATTCCGGGAAAGGTCAACACTATCTGGCTACAGGCCGACAAGCCGGGCGTCTATCGCGGACAGTGCGCCGAATATTGCGGGCTCCAGCACGCAAAGATGGCGCTGTGGATCGTCGCCGAGCCCCAGGAACAGTTCAACGCGTG
Organism: Pyrinomonadaceae bacterium; assembly: GCA_035760085.1. Classification (GTDB taxonomy): domain Bacteria; phylum Acidobacteriota; class Blastocatellia; order Pyrinomonadales; family Pyrinomonadaceae; genus PSRF01. The sequence continues at coordinate 10,076 of DASTTS010000162.1, read as the reverse complement.
GCGGCAGAACCAGACGCAGCAAGCCGTGCCGCCCGCGAGTGACACGCAGAAGCGCGGGCAACAGGTTTTCTTTTCGACGACGTGTGTGATGTGTCACGCGATCAACGGCACGCCCGCGGGTTCAAACATTGGTCCAAACCTGACGCACGTCGGCAGTCGCCAGATGCTTGCTGCCGCAACGCTCGTGAACACGCGCGAGCACATGGCGCAGTGGATCAAGGATTCACAGACGTTTAAGCCGGGAAACCGGATGCCGCAGCACAATTTGTCTGACGCAGATTTGCAGTCATTAGTCGATTATTTAGAGAGTCTTAAATGAGCCACAAAGAGCCGCCAAAAGCACAAAGGGCGACGATCACTGATGAGGAGCTCGCGGTGGCGATGCAGCGCGAGCGCGAGGAGCTCGAGCGCACCTGGGCGCGCCCGCGTGGTTTAAGTGGTTGGTTTACTGACACAGACCACAAGGCGATCGCGTTGCGATATATCGTGACTGCTTTTGTGTTTTTCCTGCTCGGCGGTATCGAAGCGGCGCTGATGCGTATTCAGCTCGCGTTCCCCGATAGCCATTTCCTGAATCCCGATCGCTACAACCAGATCTTCACCGTGCACGGCACCACGATGATGTTTCTCTTCGCAGTGCCGATCATGACCGCGTTCGGAATCTACTTTGTGCCGTTGATGGTCGGCGCGCGCGATGTCGCCTTTCCGCGACTCAATCTCTACGGTTACTACGTTTACCTCATCGGCGGTCTACTGTTGTACGCGGCTCTATTTCTCAACACTGGACCAGATGCCGGTTGGTTTGCCTACGTGCCGCTCTCAGGTCCCGCATATTCACCGGGGAAACGCGTCGACATATGGGCGCAGATGATCACGTTTACTGAGATCTCTGCGCTCGTGGGCGCCGTCATCGTGATCGGTACGGCTTTCAAGATGCGTGCGCCCGGCATGTCTCTCAACCGTATGCCGCTATTCGTCTGGGCGCAGGTGGTGACGGCGTTCATGATCATCTTCGCGATGCCGGCGGTGATGCTTGCGAGTAGTTTTCTCGCCAGCGATCGACTGATCGATACGCACTTCTTTAACCCCGCCGAAGGTGGCGATGCGATTCTGTATCAACACCTGTTCTGGTTCTTCGGGCATCCGGAGGTGTACATCATCTTCATTCCCGCGCTCGGCTTCATCTCACCGATCATCATTACGTTCGCGCGCCGGAAGATTTTTGGCTACGTCGCACTCGTACTCTCGCTGATTTCAACAGCATTTATCGGCTTCGGCCTTTGGGTGCACCACATGTTTGCGACGCCCATACCTCAGATGGGCCAGAGCTTTTTCACTGCTGCCAGCATGATGATCGCGATTCCGAGCGGTGTTCAGATCTTCTGCTGGATCGCGACACTCTGGGGCAGCAAGCTCAACATCAAGACGCCTTTGCTGTTCGTGCTCGGTTTCTTCGCGATCTTCGTGCTTGGTGGTCTAACGGGTCTGATGCTGGCGTCGGTGCCCCTCGATTTGCAGATACACGACACGTTCTTCGTCGTTGCGCATCTTCATTACGTGCTGATTGGCGGTTCGGTGTTTCCACTCTTTGCCGCGTTTTATTACTGGTTTCCGAAGTGGACCGGACGCATGTTGAGCGAGACTGCGGGTCGTTGGAATTTCGCGTTGATGTTCATCGGCTTCAATCTCGTCTTCTTTCCGATGCACCAGCTCGGGCTCAACGGTATGCCGCGACGCGTTTACACGTACCTGCCCGAAACCGGCTGGGGAACGCTGAATTTAATCGCGTCGATCGGCGCGTTTGTGCTGGCAGCGGGTGTCCTCGTGTTTATCGTCAATGCAGTTTGGGCGCTGCGCGCCGGCGTTGTTGCCGGTGACAATCCGTGGGGCGCGGATTCGCTGGAATGGAGTGTCTCGTCGCCGCCGCCGAATTACAACTTCCATAACATTCCGGTGGTCCAGGGGCGTTATCCGATCTGGCAGGCGACTGCGGATGCGCCGGTCGTGCGCGGACTCAGCACTGTGAAACGCGAGACGCTCGTCACGAGTGTGTTAGATGCACAACCGGAATTGCGCTTCGATATTCCTGGTCCATCGATCTGGCCGTCGCTGGTCGCACTCGCAACCGGAGTAACTTTCATTGTTGGGATATTCACGCCGTGGGCGTTTCTGGTGGGCGCGATTCTCGCCGGCATCACGCTGACGTGCTGGTTCTTCGGTGATCCGAATTATGAAAACAAGACTGCGCGCGAGACGGGCGAGCGCTCGGAAAAAGTTTCACCGCCTCGCGCGGAGTTGCAGCCGAAAGAAGTATGAGCACACGAGCCGTCATCGATATCTCCGAGCTGCCGCACCACGAATTCGACACGTACGATCCCGTGTGGTGGGGCAACAATTTGCTGCTCGCGATCGAGACGTCGATGTTCGCGATCCTGATCGCGACGTATTTCTACCTGCGACAGAATTTCGCTCTCTGGCCGCCACCGGTGGCCCAGCTCACGGCGACGCTCAGACCACTGCCGCAGCTCACTTACGGCACCTTGAACACGCTGTTGTTAGTACTGAGTTGTGGCCCGATGATCCTGACTGACATTGCGGCGCGTCGTGGAAACCGCGGTGTTTGTCAGTTCGGTCTCGTGATCTGTGTGCTTTGCGGATTAGGCGCGGTGGTGTTGCGCGGTTTCGAGTTCTCGGCTGTTTACTTTCGCTGGGACAGCAATGCTTACGGGTCGATCGTGTGGTTCATGCTCGGCATGCACATGCTGCACCTGCTCGTGCTGACGACTGAATCGGTGTTGCTTGCGATCTGGATCTTCACGCGCGAGTTCGACATGAAGCACCGCGTGGATATCGTCACGGTCGGGGTTTACTGGTATTGGGTTACGGTGATGTGGGTATTGCTGTACGCGATCATTTATTACACACCGCGACTTGGTTGAGGAAGGCGATGGCGAACGAGGAGCAGGCGACAACGCCGAGAGGATTATGGTTGCTGGTGATCGTGGGGCCGGCGATCGTGGCGGCGGAGCAGCAGGCTAATTTCGTGCTGGTGCGGCAGGCGTGTTCGATGCAGCGGAACGTGGCGTTGTATACGGTTGTGATCGTCGCGATGGTGTTGACGATCGTGTCGGCGATGATCGCGGTTTCGATTTGGAGACGAACTGGTGCTGCGTGGCCCACGGAGGCTACCGACCTGGCGAACCGGATCCGGTTTATTAGTGTGTTGGGATTGTTGAGTAGTGCGATGTCGTTTCTGGTCATCGTGGCGCAGGGGATTGCGACAGTTAATTTCGATCCGTGTCAGTTATGAAGAAGATTTCTCACGCAAAGGCGCAGCGGCGCAGCGAAAGACGCAAGGTTTTCGCCGCGTCGTTGCGCCGCTGCGTGAGCCCAATCCTTATTTTTCACGGCGGCCAGCCACACAACTGGCACGACCTCGTGCGCGCGTGGAGCTTCGAGCCTCTCGTAATCATCTCACTCACTATCACCGCACTCTTATTCATCATCGGCCTGCGCCGCCTCAAGCGTCGCTCGATTCGCACGTGGGAAGCACTCTGTTTCGCCGGCGGCTGGCTCGCACTTTTCATCGCGCTCGTTTCACCGGTGCATGCGTGGGGACGCGTCCTGTTCTCAGCGCACATGTCGCAACACGAGATCCTGATGCTTGTCGCCGCGCCGCTGCTTGTACTCGGTCGACCATTGATCGCGTTTCTATGGGCGCTGCCGATGCACTGGTCGCGACGTCTCGGCAACCTCGGCAAGATCACCTGGATTAACCGTCTCTGGCACGCGCTCACGATTCCACTCGTGGCGTGGGCGGTCCATGCGATCGCGTTGTGGATCTGGCACATTCCAGCCCTCTTCGACGCAACGCTGCACAGCGAAACAGTTCACACGCTGCAACATCTCTCATTCTTACTATCCGCGCTGCTGTTCTGGTGGGCACTCATTCATGGACCACAGGGCGCGATGGGCTACGGTGCGGCCGTGCTCTATCTCTTCACGACTTCCGTTCACAGCGGTGCGCTCGGCGCGCTCATCACTCTCGCGGGATCTGTCTGGTATCCGTCTTATACCGGGCTCACTGCATCATGGGGCCTGACGCCGCTCGAAGATCAGCAACTCGGCGGTTTGATCATGTGGATCCCCGCAGGCCTCGTTTACGTGATCGCCGGACTCGCGCTGTTTGCCGGTTGGCTGCGTGAAGCGGACCTGCGCGCAACGCGGCGAGAACGTCTGGAGCTGGCGGAGGAGCAGTACCCGACATGAATGGAAGAAGTTTTCTCACCCAAAGGCGCAAAGGCGCAAAGGAAGCCGCAAAGAAAGCTGCTTGGAGTCCGGCAGGCTTTGCGCCTTTGCGTCTTTGCGTGAGTATCTTTTTGTGTCTCTTCACGCTTGCAAGTTGTACTTCGAAACCGGTTGGGCCTCTAGCCTTCGTCACCAACGAACGCGACGGAACGATCACCGTAATCGACACCGGCACCGATCGCGTTTACTCAACTATCAAAGTCGGTGGGCGTCTGCGTGGCATCCGCCTCAATCCTGATCGCACACGCATCTGGGTTGCGATCAGCTATCCAACCAATCAATCCCAGGGCGAAGACAAGATCGCCGAACTCGATCTCAAGGGCAACGTCATCGCGAAGTACGAAGCAGGCACCGATCCCGAGAACTTCGTGGTCGACAATCACGCCACACGCCTCTACATCGCTAACGAAGACGCCGGAACTGCATCGATCACAGACGTCAAAGCAAATCGCGTCATTGCCAGCATGGCCGTCGGACTCGAACCGGAAGGCGCAGCAATGAGTCCGGATGGACGCTGGGTGTACATCACGTCAGAGTCGAGCAGCAGTGTCAGCGTGATCGACACGCAAACGGGAACGGTCGTGAAGCAGTTTCTGGTCGGCGCGCGGCCACGCGAAGCGGTCTTTACTGCTGATAGCTCGCGGGCTTATGTGACGGCGGAGAACGGCAACGTCGTGTCTGTAGTCGACACGCGCGATCACACGGTCAGCAAAACGATCACACTGCCGCGCGGTGACGGTTCTGCGCAACTCAAACCGAAAGGCGTTGTGGTTTCTGCGGACGGAAAGCGCGTTTATGTTGCGACCGGGCGAGGAAACAGCGTTGCGGTGATTGATGGTGAGCAGTTAACGTTGATTACGTTGATTCCTGTTGGACAGCGTCCGTGGGGCATCGCGCTCACGCCGGATGGACGCAAGTTGTACACGGCGAATGGCTTGTCGAATGATGTCAGTGTCGTCGATACGAGCACGAATAAGGTGGTGGCGATTGTGAAAGCTGGCGACGGGCCCTGGGGGATCGCTTTATAGAGACAGGATGTCAGGATTTACAGCATTAGCAAGATAAGAATCATGTCAATTCTGTAAATCCTGTCTAAGCCTACTGTTCCAACAAGCATCTACCCCAAAAAATAGCATTTATGGTATAAATTCCTTCCCCTTTGTCCCCTATCGTACCGATTCACCCATTCCCCGAACTCTTTATTTGTGTGGAGGAAATGAGTGTCGAGACAAATCCGTCGTAATTCCCAGCCCTTCAAAGGTTTACAGAAAGAACAAACCGGCATTCCCGGCTTCGACGAAATCACCCGCGGCGGCTTGCCGACCGGCCGGCCCACGCTCGTCTGCGGCAGCGCGGGTGCCGGAAAGACCCTTTTTGCAATGGAGTTTCTCGTCCGCGGCGCCACTATGTTCAACGAACCGGGCGTGTTCATGTCGTTCGAAGAGTCGGACGAAGAACTGGCCACCAACGTCGCCTCGCTCGGCTTCGATCTGAATCAGCTAGTGGCCGACAAGAAACTGTCACTCGAATACGTCTTCATAGAACGCTCAGAGATCGAAGAGACAGGTGAATACGATCTCGAAGCACTCTTTCTCCGGCTCGGACACGCGATTGACTCCATCGGCGCGAAGCGCGTCGTGCTCGACACGCTTGAAGCGCTCTTCTCCGCGCTGCCCAGCGAAGCCATTGTCCGTGCCGAGTTGCGACGTCTTTTCCGCTGGTTGAAAGAGAAAGGTGTGACAGCAGTCATTACCTGCGAGCGCGGCGACGGCAAACTCACGCGTTACGGTCTCGAAGAGTACGTTGCTGACTGCGTCATACTTCTCGATCACCGCGTCCAAAACCAGATCTCTACGCGCCGCCTGCGCATCGTCAAGTATCGTGGCACATCGCACGGCACAAACGAGTATCCATTTTTCATCGACGAAAAAGGCTTTTCAGTGCTTCCGATCACTTCACTCGGTTTGACGCATAAAGCTCCGACTGAATTTGTTTCGACGGGTATTAAGCGTCTCGACACAATGCTCAACGGTCGCGGCTTTTACCGCGGCAGTTCGATCCTCATTTCGGGAACCGCAGGAACAGGAAAGAGCACGATTGCAGCGCATTTTACCGAAGCAGCTTGCCAGCGTGGCGAGCGCGCACTTTTCTTCGCGTTTGAAGAGTCGCAGGATCAGATCATTCGCAATATGCGTTCGGTTGGCATCGAGCTCGAAAAATTCGTCAAGAAGGGCTTATTGAAGTTTCAAAATGCCAGGCCTTCGACGTGGGGATTGGAAGTACACCTTGCGCTCGTCCACAAGGCAATAACTGAATTCAACCCCACGGTTGTCGTTGTAGATCCGATAACTAACTTCCTCGCCATTGGCGATTCGATTGAAACCAAGCAGATGCTCACGCGGCTCATCGATCTCCTCAAGATTCGACAGATCACTGGCATGTTCACCAGCCTGACATCGGCGCAAAATGAGATTGAAGATTCGGTAGTTGGTGTTTCCTCGTTGATGGATGTGTGGTTACTCGTGAAGACGATCGAATCGAATGGAGAACGAAATCGTGGTCTTTTCATTCTGAAGGCGCGCGGGATCGCACACTCCAATCAGGTGCGCGAGTTTCTGCTGACCGATCGCGGTGTCTCGCTTATCGATGCCTATATCGGATCCGAGGGAGTTTTAATGGGCTCGGCGCGCTCGGTGCAGGTAGCGCGCGAGAAAGCCGCTGAACTCGAACGCCAGCAGACAACCGCACGCAAACAGCGTGAGCTGCGACGCAAGCAGGAGCTTTACGAGGCACAGTTACAAGCTTTGAGAGGGCAGTACGAAAGTGAGCGTGATGCAATTCTCATGGAATTGGATGAAGAACAAAACCGGCTCCGCGTAGCTGCCGATCAACGAAGTGAGATCGCGAGGCTGCGTAAAGCCGATGATGGAGTGCAAATTGATGAAAACGGTGCCAGAAAGGCACGGAAAGGAGTTGCTGGATGAAACAAGCCCCCACGAAGAAGAAGCGACAAAAATCAGGCAACGGGCGTCCGCCGCAGGCGGCAAGCGATGAGGCGAATCGCTGGAACCTGCGTCTTTACGTAGCAGGTCAAACTCCACGATCGATGACGGCTTTCAAAAACCTCAAGGACATTTGCGAAGAGTATCTGAAAGGGCAGTATCACATTGAAGTGATTGATTTGATGGAGAATCCGACTCTCGCGCGCGGCGATCAGATCCTCGCGATCCCGACGCTCGTGCGCAAGTTGCCGCAGCCGATCAGAAAGATCATCGGCGATCTCTCCAACACCGAGCGCGTTTTGGTTGGCCTGGATATCCAACCCCGTTAAGCATGTTAAGTATGAAAGTGTGTATTGATGGCAAAGCCAAAAAAAGACGAGACGAACCCCAAGGGCAAACGTCGATTAAAAACCAAACTGCGCGATGCAACAGGAGTTTTTGAGGACGCACTTAAAAACGCAACGCTCAAACGGGCGAAATACATTCTGCGACTTTATGTCACAGGTTCGACCGGCCGGTCGCTGAGAGCAGTCCACAACTTGAAGAAATTGTGTGAAGAGCACCTGTCGGACGATTACGACCTGGAAGTGATAGATATTTACAAGGATCCGGCTGCTGCACGTGAAGCGCAGGTTATTGCCGCGCCCACGCTGGTGAAAAAATTGCCGCTCCCAATTAGAAAGTTTGTGGGAGATCTGTCGAACACGGAGAAGATTTTACTCGGATTGGATATTTACAAGCGCCAGAGCTCAAAGATTACATAAACGATATGCGAAGAGGAAAAGACAAGCCATTAGACGCTAACGATACAGTTGAGTTACAGCGTCGTCTTGAGGAAGCAGAAGAGACGCTGCGAGCTATCCGGGAAGGTGAAGTCGACGCACTCGTGATCGACAGCCCGAAGGGCGAAGTAATCTACACGCTTACCAGTGCTGACTATCCTTACCGGCTGATGATCGACGAGATGAATGAAGGCGCAGTGAGCGTTTCACCCGACTCGTACATTCTCTACAGCAATCGCAACTTCGCGAGCATTCTTGGCCTAACTGAAAGCAAGGCGAATGGAGTTCCGTTTGGTGATTTTGTCGTACCTCACCTTCGCGATCAGTTTCTGAAAGACTTGCAACAAGCACACGAACGAGCAATTCGACGCGAATATACGCTCTTTCAACAAGACGGCAAGGTAGTTCCCGTGCTTCTGTCGTTTGCCAAGCTTCAGCCACAAACAAACACGATCAGCATCGTCGTCACCGATCTAACGGCGCAAAAAAGGCTTGAAGAAAAATTGCGACACGCCAAGGATGGTCTTGAAGAACAGGTGGCCGAGCGCACCAAAGAACTGCGCCAGAGCGAAGCACGGCTGTTCGGAATTCTCGAACACAGTGCGGCTGACCTCAAGGCGATGCGGCGGTTGAATGAGATTGGCGCTCGCTGTGCGAAGGATGGAGACGACGTTAAGAGTTGTCTTGAAGAGATTCTCAGCGTAGCGATCGAGATTACGGGTGCCGACAAAGGCAACATTCAGTTGCTCAGCCAGGATTCGGATGCGCTCATCCTCATGACACAGATCGGTTTTGAGGAGCCCTTGGAATTGTTTGAGTGCAGTAACAATGGAGACTCAGCGTGCGGTGTCGCGTTGCAATCGAAGCAGCGTGTCGTCGTCGAGAATATTAATCAAAGCGAGATCTATGCCGGCAAACCTTCGCTCGAAGCGATGCGCCACGCAGATGTGCTCGCCGTTGAGTCAGTGCCTTTGATCAGCAGCGCAGGCAAAGCTTTGGGAATCATCTCGACGCATTTCAGTAATGCACATCGACCCAGCGAGCAGGAGTTGCGGTTGATGGACCTGCTGGCGCGACAAACTGCTGATTATCTCGAACGCAAGCGAGTTGAAGGAGAGCGCGAACAGTTGCTCGCGCGTGAGCACGAGCTGCGACAAACTGCCGAAGAAGCAAATCGTTTGAAGGATGAGTTTCTGGCGATCATGTCGCACGAGCTGCGCAACCCGCTGAACGTGATTCTCGGTTACGCGGAGTTGCTGCTGCGGATGGATGAGATCAAATCAGCGTCTCACCTGCATCGCATGGCTGATGCCGTGAAACGCAATGCAGTGGCGCAGTCAAAGCTGATCCGCGATCTGCTGGATCTGTCGCGGCTGCGTAGCGGCAAGCTCGAATTGAACCGCGAAACTGTTTCACCCGTCGCCTCGATCGAAAACGCGATCGAAACAGTGCGAATGGACGCGGAAGGCAAGAGCGTCGACATCAAAGTCGAAGCGCCGGACGAGCTGCTGTTTGTTCGCGCCGATCCGGTGAGACTCGAACAGATCATCTGGAACTTGCTGAACAACTCGGTGAAGTTCACGCCGCGTGGCGGGCTCATTACTGTTCGACTCGAAGAAGATAATGACGAGATCGTTTTGACTGTCAGTGACAACGGGCAGGGAATTGACTCGTCGTTCCTGCCACACATCTTCGAGATCTTCCGACAGGCCGATCCAGGGACGAGTCGCTCACAGCAGGGCATGGGCATTGGGCTCGCGGTGGTCCAACAGCTAGTTGAGTTGCACGGTGGATCGGTGAGCGCGTATTCCGCGGGCGCGGGGAAAGGTGCGACGTTTACAATTCGTTTGCCGCGCAGTGGAAACTCTAAATCGCATTCTTCAGCAGCCGAGGACCTCGGTATCGGATCTCTCGAAGGAATGTCGGTGCTTGTTGTGGACGATTCGGAAGACACGACCGAGATGGTCCGGCACCTGCTCGAGAT
>DASTTS010000161.1:0-3042 GCA_035760085.1 Pyrinomonadaceae bacterium | reverse complement strand
GGACGGTCGCCATGACGTAGGGTGCAAGAGTTGACGGAATAAACTCGCCGCGCTGTTTGGTGACGCGAAATTGTGGTCCGAGCAGGGCCTGGGCCGCGGTAGCGCCGAGCGCGACGATCACCTCGGGTTTGATGAGGGCGATCTCTGCTTGAAGCCAGGGGCGGCAGGCGGCGATCTCCAGCGAGTTCGGTTTCTTGTGGATGCGGCGTTTGCCGCGTGGTTCCCATTTGAAGTGTTTGACAACATTGGTGACGTAAGTCTGTTTGCGATCGATGCCGGCGGTGTCGAGTGCGTCGTCCAGCAGTCGACCTGCTGGACCAACGAAAGGTCTGCCCGAGAGATCTTCTTCGTTGCCAGGCTGCTCGCCAATAAACATAACTTTTACGCGTCGTGCCCCCTCGCCAAAGACGGTCTGCGTCCCGGTTTTCCAGAGGTCGCAGGCCTGGCAGCCGGCGGCGGCGCTTTTGAGCTTTGAGAGCGTGGGCCGCGGTGGGATTAGGTCTTCTGCGGCGCTTTTGAAGGGTTTTTTGGGCATTGCAGCAATAGGTCCTATAGGTCATATAGGACTTATATTGCAATTGCGCGGAGAGAATCTCACGTTAATCATGAAAGCAGTATTAACAAAAGCAGAGCTCGAAGCCGAGATTGCCAGTCGTTTTGGCGATGCCTTCCGGATCCAGGAAAAGGCCGTTGTCGAAACACTGTCGACCGGTGTGGCTGAGATTGATGGCTTAACAGGCGGCCTGCCGCGCGGAGCGATCAGTGAAATCTTTGGGCCGGCATCGTCAGGCCGGACCAGCCTCATGTATTCGCTGCTTACTTACGCCACCACTCATGAAGAGACATGCGCTCTCATAGATACAAGCGACGTGTTTGCGCCGACTGCCGCAATTGCCGCCGGCATGAATTTCGATCGTTTGTTGTGGGTTCGTTGTGGCGGCAATCTCGAGCACGCGTTCAAGGCTGCGGACCTGTTGTTACATGCGGGTGGCTTTGGTTTGGTAGTGCTCGATCTGGGCGACGTGCCGGGAAAAGAAGCGCGGCAGATCATCTCGTCCTGGTGGTATCGCTTTCGACGCACGGTCGAAGACAGGCCCACCTGCCTGACAGTGATTTCGGAAGAGGCGTGCACACGCTCGTGCGCTGCGTTAGCTCTCGGGCTGAACGGAGCGGCGGAATGGTCGCGCACGAGTGTTAAGCGAGGAACCGGCACTCTCCTCCGCCATAACGCAATCCGCGCAAATCGCCAGCGTCCGGTGGCTGCCTGGCTCAGTGAGGGTCAATACAGAGCTATGGCTTTATCCGTTTAATCCGAGGCCGGATTTTCGCAAATTTTCGCTAATTGTTCAGCCGCCATGTTTGCTTGCATTCACGTTTGGAAGTTACCGGCCGCCCTCTCTTTAACCGACTTTGCCTACGGCTTCTCACCAGTCGTAGAAGAAGTCAGGGCCGGAACCGTAGTCATCGATGTGGAAGGCTGTGAGTTGTTATTTGGCTCTGCTTACCAGCTCGCGGATGAAATGGCGCGACGAGCGCAGAAGTCACAAGCAGAGGGTGGACTGGAAACCACGATCAGCGTGGCCGTGGCTGCAAATCCGGATGCAGCCATTCATGCCGCGACGCACCTGAAAGGGATCACTTTCGTTTCTGCGGGCGAGGAGTTGACGTGTCTGGGAGACTTCCCCATCGAGCGTTTGGATCATTCACTCGTCAGCGTCGAAAAGGCAGTTGCCGCTGAGATCCTGGAGACGCTGAGACTCTGGGGCGTGCGCACGTTTGCTGACTTTGCCGCACTTCCGGTCGCCGGCGTTTCCGAGCGTTTGGGACAAGCGGGAATCAAACTTCAACAACTCGCTGCCGGCAAAACTGAGCGACACCTGCACGTCAAACAGCCCGAACCTGTATTTTCAAACTCATTCGAGCTCGAACACGCCATCAGCGAGCTCGAGCCACTCTCATTCATCTTCGGCAGACTCCTGCACCAGCTCTGCGCCGCTTTGAACGCGTATGCGCTCGCGACAAACGAGTTGCGCGTGACGATGCAACTCGAAGATCAGACCACGCACGAGCGTAAGCTATCTTTGCCTCACCCGATGTGCGATCACAAAGTGTTTCTGAAATTACTTCTCCTCGACGCGGAAATGCATCCACCGCAGGCGGCAGTGACGTCCGTTGCGATTACGTGTGAGCCGGTGAAGCCGCGCGTGTTGCAGAGCGGGTTGTTTGTGCCGCTCGCGCCCGCGCCGGACAAACTCGAGTTGACACTAGCGCGTCTCGCCAAACTCGTCGGCGAGGAAAACATCGGTTCGCCGGCCTTGCTCGACACGCATCGTCCTGATGCGTTCAGCATGAAACGCTTCACGCTGCAAACTGATTCTGATCGCCGCCGTCGTAAGAAAAAGCAGCCGCCGATCAGGACGCGACAATGTCTTGGCTTTCGCAGGTATCGACCGCCGCTGAGAGCGATCGTGGAAGCGCATCAGGGTTGGCCCACGCAGATCAGTGCGTGGAGCAAGCAACGGAGTGTTTACGGGAAAGTCGTCGAGCTGGCTGGACCGTGGAGAACTACGGGTGATTGGTGGCGCGACGATGGTTGGGCGCGCGACGAGTGGGATGTGACGCTCGAGCGACTCGGACTTCACACGCACTATCGCGTTTATCGCGAGCTCAAAACTGAGAACTGGTTCGTGGAGGGGAATTACGATTAGACAGGATTACATCTTGTAATCCTGTCTAACTAATTTTCGGCAATGTCTTCGTATGTTGAATTACATGCGCGGTCGGCGTTCAGCTTTCTCGAAGGCGCGTCCGTGCCTGAAGAGTTGATCTCGGCCGGAATCGCGCTGGACATGCCCGCGATGGCCCTGCTCGATCGCGACGGCGTGTATGGTGCGCCGCGATTTCACCTCTGCGCGAAGAAGAACGGACTCAAGGCACACATCGGCGCCGAGATCAGCGTTCAGAAACCGGGGCATGAAGGCGTCTGCGCTGTCCCCGTCCTCGTGCGCAACCGCACTGGTTACCAAAATCTCTGCCGTCTAA
>DASTTS010000160.1:0-3869 GCA_035760085.1 Pyrinomonadaceae bacterium | reverse complement strand
TATCTCTCATCGCAGCGATCGTTTTTGCGAAAGGGCCAGGAAGCGGCGTTGACGATCATGCTCGAACGCACGTTAACGAAGCGACGCATACTCGAGATCTATTTGAACGTTATCGAGTGGGGCGATGGAATTTACGGAGCTGAAGCTGCCGCCCAATACTACTTTCACAAACCCGCATCGTCCTTATCAACGAACGAAGCAGCCTTCCTCTCCGCAATGATCCCCAACCCGCGCACAGTCTTCAACCCACAAACCAACCCACGCCGCGTCGCCCGTCGCCAGCGCATCATCCTCCGCAGCATGCCCTACATGAAACTGCCTTAATTAAGCCGCTTACTTTTTGGAAGATTTGGCTTTGGAAGGCGAAGTAATCGTGAAGGAGTTGATGAAGCGGGAGATGTTGGGGTCTTGTTCCATGTAGAAGACGGTGGCGAGATATAGTTCGCGCTCGCCGTTGATGACCCTGGTGAACACGCGGGCGCGGGCGCGAATCGTGCACGAGGTGAGGTCAAACTCGAGGCCGGTGAAGTCGCGCATCGAAACTTCTTTTTCGTTCTGCAACTCGCACGAGAAATGCTGGCCCGGCTTAACGGTGTCGAAAGTACTTCCAAAGCCTCTCAGAAAATTACTCATGGTGGACCGGATCGCGACATCGTCTGCCTCGCCGTATGTCGCACCACTCAGCCACGAAACTATGAATGCCGCTCGGCCATCGCGCCCTCTGTAAAGATGGCCGGGAACCGTGCGATCGCCAGCATTAATAGGTAGCGTCTGCTCGTCACCTTCTTCAGGCACGAGTGCGGAAAACCGTTCACGTCGCAACACTCGCCACGTGCCACCGTTAACCGGCTGAAGAATGTCGGTAAAATTCGAAGGATTAACGCTCGCTGATGACGAAGCCGCGGCAACACGCGAAGCCATCAGCAGTAAGCTTGTGAGCTCGGGAGTCGGTCTGTCAGGCGCAGGTTGTCGAGCAAGAGCAAGTGAATTGAGAGCCGCAACGGGATTTCGCTTCATCGCGATCGCCTTCACAAACTCCCAGGGCGCAAGCGGATTCTCCTGTTGCCACAACCCACGACGCTCATTGCGCGCGGCGAGTTCAGACTGCTGATACACCTCGCGGTCCGTCACACTCAAACGATGCTCGTTACTCGGATCGACCCAGGCCGCGCCGTCGCGAATCATCTGCGCGCCCACATCCGCGCCGTCGAGCAACACTCGTCCATTCAAACTATGATCACCGGAAATACCCGCGTATTCGACCAGCACTGACTTGTCGTAAACAAGATCAGCAAGATGCTTCTTCGCGACATCGCCAAACGTCTGGTCCATCTCAGGCGCATCGACGCCCAGCAACCTGACGCGAACCGGTCGATTGAGATTGAAGATCGTGATGACGTCGCCGCTGTTAACTTCAATCACTTTACCAAACAGCGAAGCTGCGTTGACGTCAGCGGTACACAAAAAAGCACAAAGAATCACGAAAGGCACCAAATGCCTCCGCAATTTCTTTGCGCTTCTTGAGCCTCTCTGTAACATTAAACTGCGAACTCTTTCGCCAGTTTCAACTCGGCTTTGCGTAGCTCAAAACGTGCGCGACCAAGGTTTCCCTGCGAGTTCAACGCGAGCACAACGTAGTAATCACGACTCAACAATCGCATCACCATCACCGCGCCTTCGAGTGAAACCACCAGCTCGCGCAGCCCGCCAAGACCCGTATCGTTTCCGGCTCGCTGAGCACTACGCACGAGCGAAGTAAACTCAGCCGCGGCGACATCAAGATTCGCATCCATGCCTGCTTCGCCGAGAACTTTCTCAACGGCGATGCCGTCTGTTCCCATTATGAGCGCACCGAGGCTGCCCTCGGTGCGTTCGATAATGGAGTCAAGCATTTCCTTGAACATGTGGCCCTCCAATCACTCCAATTAAGGACGTTGACCGCTCAAAGTTCCCGGACGCGCAGTGTTCGTACCCGCCGGACTATTCGGCAGCGGAGCATTCAACAACTGCGGCTGAGTAGCAGGAGTGGTCGTCGGTTGTTGCGACTGAGGCTGTTGCAACTGGGTCGGGGTCGGCGTGTTGCTCGGCGGATTGCCAAGCGGCACCGGCTGCGGAATCGAGATCGAGCGTTGACCGTTGCTCACGGTTCCCGCCGTCGGCCGGCCCTGGTAATCAGGACGGTAAATGTGTGGCGTGATGAAGAAGAGGATTTCGCTATTCTGTCGTGTCGTCAGTTTTCTCTTGAAGAGATTTCCTACAACCGGAATCGAAGCGAGACCAGGTGTGCGTTGTTGAGCTTCGCCTTCGGTATCAGCAAGCACGCCGCCCATGACGGTCGTTCCGCCATCTGGAACCAGCACTTCCGACTGCATGCGCTGTGTGTCGATACCCGGAACGCCGGCAACAGCGATACCGGTGTTGAGCGTGTTGTTCTCAATCGTGACGCGCAACACAACTGTTCCCGCATCCGTGATCTGCGGCGTGATTGAAAGACGCAGCGGTACTGACACGAACGTTGTTGTTACCACAGCAGTGCCACTTGCGGCCTGCGTTGTTTGCACAGGAATCTGTGAACCACTTTCGATCTGCGCCGGGCGATTGTTAAGAGCAGTCACGCGCGGAGTCGCAACTGTCTTCGCTTGTCCGCGTGACTCAGCGAGTGTGATAAGCGCACTGATCTGCGCAGTGCCAAACAATCCGGTAGTCAAACCGATAACCGTGCTGGCCGCAGCGGCGGCGAGGTTATTGGTTGGCACAGGCGTGCCGGCCAAGCCTCCGAAGACGCCGAAGGGATTTGGACCAGATGTTGGACCAGAAGCGTTTCCGCTTCCTGAGCCAGAACCGGATCCCGAACCGGAACCCGATCCAGAACCACTGCCACTGCCGCTGCCAGAACCACTTTGAGCGTTGCTGGACGGCAATGTCGAGATATTAGCCAGACCACCACGACCAAGATTCGCAATGCCCAGCGAAAGCTGCGCACCGAGATCGCGACTGAAGTTGCGCTGCGCAATGACGATACGTGTTTCAATTTCCACTTGCGGCTCCGGCTGGTCCAGGATCGCGACTAGCTGGCGAACCGCGTCGATGTTCTCTTTCACGTCCGTGATGATCAGCGTGTTGCTGCGACCATCGACTTCGATCGAGCCACGTCGCGAAAGTCTGCGCGAGATGATCGGAAGCAGACCCTGATCGCCACCGCCACCAGTCGCGTCGCCGCCGGCGCCACCACTAAAACTCAAGTTGGTAGAACCACCGGAAAACGCGCCAGTCGAGCCGGCTGCCTGGGCCAACGTGCCCGAAGCGCGCGCGTAGTTGAGTCGAATAAATTCGGTAACGAGCGGCGAAGCATCCAGACGCGAGTCGTTGATCACCTTCTGAGTTTCCGCTTCCTTCGCCAGCACGTCGGTCGTCGCCACGCGGAGGATGTTGCCGTTGACTTCAATGCCAAGCCGGTTGGCTTTGAGCACTGCGTCGAGCGCAACGTTCCACGGCACATCCTGCACGTTCACCGTTACCGGCACAGCACCGACTGAAGCGTCGATGACGAAGTTCACGCCATACTGCTCGGTGATGTAGTTCAGGATGTCGCGAATGTCAGCATTGACGACGTTCAGATTGATCGGCTCACCGATGAATCCCGGCTGACCGTACTGTCGTCCCTGGTCCGACTGTTTGTCAGTCGAGCGCGACATGCCTACAGGAGGCGTGGGCACCGGCGCCGCTGACGAAGTCTGCTGGACGGGGTTCTGCGCCAACACGCCTGCTGCCGCAAGGCAGACAAGCAACAGGACGAGCGTGGTCCTTTTGATGGCTGATTCGACTCGAGACTGAGAAAACATCGTTCCCTCCTTGGGGGAATTTTCAAA
>DASTTS010000159.1:0-14781 GCA_035760085.1 Pyrinomonadaceae bacterium | reverse complement strand
ATGAGGGCAACGAGCGCGGGAAACGCGGGCGGATACTGGACCAGGTCGGTGCGTGTTGGATCGTCAATCCAGAAGAGTCGTTGCCGTTTGTCCAGGATATCGCGCGCCGGGCGATCGAACTTTGCATACGAGCCAACCTGGAACCACGCAGGATCGTTGAGATGCGCACGCATGAATTGCAGCGTGAGGACGCGCACGCTAATCGCGATTAGCAATAACGTGAAGATTGTCGGAAGTTGTTTGCGATTGATCCGCAAATCCTGTCAAATCATGTAATCCTCGTCACTTAACAGCCGTGACGATCACATTCCAACCGATTAGTTTGCGCAGCCGCTCGAGCATTGACTCGGAAACGAGTGGCGCCAGGAATCTCAGTTCAGCGCGCCTAAGCTGTTCGACTTTAACCGTCACATCCTTGAACAGTTTGAAAAGCTCTCGCGCTTGCCGGCGGCTGTAAACTTTCACCAGCGGCCGCCCTCCGTGCTCGCTGTATTCAATCACGCGGCTCATTATTTCCCGGGTCGATTTACCGCGCAAAAACTCCGCCCCCAACACTCCGTGCCGCAAAACAACTTCACCCCAGAAGTTCAATGAGTTCCGGTGGTAAAGCATCACTTTCGCTACGCCACCGGGCCGGAGCACGCGATGTATCTCGCGTATTGCTCCTGCGGTATCCGGCGTATGGTGCAAGACGCCGTTGGAATAGACCACGTCGAAACTCGCGTCATGGAATGGTAGATGCTCGCCATCCGAGATCATGAAGTCGCCCTCAGCGCCGTATAGCCTGAAACGATGTCGAGTGATCTCAATCGAACGCGGCGTTAGATCGATGCCAACACAACGCGCACCGCCGCGCGCAAACTGCAACAGGTCAGTACCCATTCCGCAGCCAACCTCGAGCAGTCGCGCGTCGCGAAAGTTTTGAAATTCCATCAGCCGAGGCATCCACGGCGCGTATTCCGAGTAACGATGTTGCTCTACCTGATCGAAAAACTCGCAACTGCCGAACTCGTGTTCGCGATCATGGTTGGAGCCGCATGGGTCCTGCCCCCACTGCTCGCGTGCCCGAATTTTTTCTTCAGCCAATCCTGTCAATCTTGTTTAATCCTGTAATCCTGTGAAACCGTTATATGCATCAAGTATGCGTTGGGCATTGTGTTTCCACGTATGCTCCCTCTCCGCAATCTCACGTGCGCGAGCACCGAGACTCTTCCTCAACTCATCCGATTGAATTAATTTCAATAGCGCCGCTGCCAGTTCTCCAACATTTCCCGGTTGAACCAGCAATGCCGTCTCCTCATCCGCGAGCACGTCACCAATCTGTCCCAGGCGGCTGGCCACGATTGCCTTCCCCATGGCCATGTATTCAAAAATTTTCGTTGGTGAACCAAAGAACTCACTCCCGTCTGCCAGTGGCACATGAGGCGCAACGAGTATGTCACAAGCATCGAGCAACGCCGGTACTCGATCATGGCCCACAGATCCGGTGAAGATCACTCGACCCGCATCCCTCTCCGTCTCGAGGCGCTTTTCGACTTCCGCATGCAAACTCCCGCTTCCAACCAGTAGAAACCGCACCGGCACACTCGCCGGGATCGATTTGATTGCCTCAGCCAGTTTTTCAACACCGTGCCATGGACCAAACGTTCCAACAAAACCCACTATCACCTCATCGTCCTTAAGCCCCAGCTCGCGTTGCGCGTCTGCGCCTCCCGCACCGGGCCGAAAGCGTTCGACATCGACGCCATTCGGGTTGACGATGATCTTATTGCCCGCGACTCCGCGCGCTTCCAAGTTCTTCCGCTCAACCTCTGACACGACAAAGATACGCGCCGCGGCGTCAAGGTTCAATCGCTCATATCGTTCCAACAAGTCGAGACTTCCCACGCGATCCCAATGCCGTCCCACCCAGACTTCCGAGCCGTTGTACTCGAGAAACAACGGCCGTTTCGTGCGGTTCGCAGCCACGACACCGGCCCAGCTAAACCGCGCATATCGTTGATAAATAAAATCGGGATCGGCTTGCTCGATTAGAGGCACAGCGCCACGCGTGAAGACGAGATTGTTATGAATGTCGAAGAGGGCGCGCGTGTTGCCGCCGGGTTGCGGTGGAATCACGGTGAAGCGATCGTCAGGGACATTCATGCCGGCGATCAGATCGTTGCTGATGATCTGCACTTCGACACCGAGCGCTTCGAGTCCGTCAACCACACCTTTGATATGACTCGCTGCGCCGCCCGCCTGTGTGCCTGGTCCAGGAGTCGCGCGAAGATAAACAACCCGAACGGGCGAGCGCGGTGTGATCTTCCGCGGCATGTCTGCGAATCGCAGTGTTGTTTCTTCGAGTTGTTGTAATTCACGACGTGATTGGGCGATGTCGCTGGCGCCTGTCAGTGTTTCGCGGCTAAGTCTCGCGGGCGCGCCAAGCAGAACGTTCGAGCGCGACTTACGAATCATCTCGCCGTGCGCGTCGAGCATGAGCACTTCGCGCGCGCCTGCGAGCGCGCCGAACACCATGAAAAGATTTTGTCCGCGTTGCCAGGGCAGTCGTTCAGTCGCGATCGCGAGGACATCCGGACGCAGTGCGCGCAATGCTTTGAGTCGTTTGAGGTGGCTGCCGGTTTCGAATTCGGCGCGTGAGATCAGCTCGATGGAGCAGTCGGGATAGAGTTGAGCCAGTTTGTTTTGCCAGCGAGCGAGGTCGCCGCTGAGCGCGAGGAGCACGACTTTCATCCGCGCAGGCTCCCGAGCACAAATACTTCAGTAAAGGATCGTCCGGTGCTGGTGTGAAAGTGAAGTGCAACGAGCGCGAAGATCACGGCGTAGCTGATCGACGAAGCGATCGCAGCGCCTTGCGCGCCGTAGCGAGGCACAAGCGCGAATACAAGCGCGAGGTTCAATATCAAAGTGCCGACCCAGTAGAGCGGAATCGCACGCGGAACGCCGAGCGCGTTGAAGTGCTGGACCAGCACTGATTCCAGACCCATTAGATACACGCCAGGCAGCAGGATCAGAAGCAGCCTCGTCGCATCGCCGAAGTCCGCGCCATAGATAGCAGGCAACAAGAGGCTAAACGGAACTGCGCCGAGGCAACAGACGAACATGATCAGCGTCGTGTAGCGACTCACGAGACAGGTCGTCTCGCCGCGCACGTCCTGCTCAGTCGCCACACGTGGAAAAAGCAACGTCGCGATCACGCCCGGCAACAGCATCAGCAACAATGCGAACTGTGAAGCGACGCTGTATACGCCAGCTTCAGCGGCACCGCGAAAGTGATTTACGACCAGCAGGTCAGCACGGATGATGATCGCGCCTGCCAGGATCGAGACGTGAAACTTCAGGCCGTAAACAATCATCCGCCGGAGCAGTGCGATGTCGGCGCGCCATTGCGAGTGAACGAGCGTCTTTGCCGAGATGATGAGCAGTACAGCAATTACGATCGCGACGAGGATGCTGGCCAGTGTGTTGAAAGTTACGAGTGTCAGGAGACCGTGTTTGAGAAGTAATAAAACCAGGATCGCGTTGATCAGTACGAATGATTGGCCGGCGAGATCGAGCAGGTTGAACTCGCGTACTTTGCCGATGGCTAGCAGGATGTTGAGACCGATCAGCGTAATTAGTTGAAACGGGATCGACAAGGCTGCGATACGGATCAGATCAAGGGAAACGAAGCCAAACCAGTCGGGTTTGATTGAGGCGATCGCGGAGAGGGCGAGCGCGAGAAGAGCGCCGGTGCCGAGTGCGAAGATCAGGGAATTGATGGCGGCCGCGCGGAACTGTGACCGGTCCTGCGCGATGAAGTATGCGTTTGATGAGGGCAGACCGAAGCTGCCCAGTTGGACGATCGTTGCGACGGCGACGTTGATGACTGCGAGTTGACCAACGCCCTCTGCGCCGAGCCACCGGGCGACGATGACGCCCGCGACGACACTGTTGAAGATCATCAACAGCCGTGTCGCAAACGTCCACCCAACCTGGGATGAGAAGGTCATAGGTTTGAAGAAGTTTTCTCACGCAGCGGCGCAACGGCGCAACGTTGTTGAATACTCGCTGCGCCGTCGCGCCGCCGCGTGCGAAATCCTCTTTAAGTATCGATCCACCTCTCGTACCACAAACTCAAATTCAGCAACGCCCACAGATGGAATCCCCAGTCGCGTGTCTTCGCACGATGCTCCTCCAGCATCCGGCTCACAAATCCGTAATCCAACAAATCCCGCTTCCGCATGGTCCCATTCAGCAAATGTTCATCAAACCATCCACCCAACCCCTCGCGGAACCACTCTCGCACCGGCGCACCAAACCCTCGTTTCCTTTCATAAAGCAAATCACGCGGCAAGATCGCCTCGAGCGAACGCTTCAAAATGTGCTTGCCGCTTGTTCCCTCGACTTTCAACGCACGCGGCAACCCGAGCGCATATTCAACCAGATGATGGTCCAAAAACGGCACGCGCGCCTCAACACTCGTCGCCATCGTGATCTTATCGACACGCATCAACAACAACTCGGGCAACCGCAACTTCAACTCGAGATACGTCATGCGCGCGAGGAAATCCGCGTCAGGCCGCTCCTGCTCGATATGCTTCAAGTACTGCTCAACCACACGCAACGACGATAGACCGTTTAAGCGTTCGCGCACCTGCCGCGATAGCACACGCGGCTTGAACGTCTCGTCGTAAACCACCACGCCGCCCCAGAATAA
This sequence comes from Pyrinomonadaceae bacterium, assembly GCA_035760085.1. Classification (GTDB taxonomy): domain Bacteria; phylum Acidobacteriota; class Blastocatellia; order Pyrinomonadales; family Pyrinomonadaceae; genus PSRF01. Next base: position 10,082 of record DASTTS010000159.1, on the reverse strand, counting down.
CGGCTCATCTGCGCCCAGGCGCCGTATCAATTCGATCGCGGCACGCTTGCGTCCCGTTGCTTCGAGCGCCGGTCGCGAAAGATTCGAGATAGCGCGACGCAACGAGAGCGGCAGCGCCTCCGCATGTCGCCAGAAATTTTCGTAAATGCGCAGGTGCCGCACATAGTTTTCGTAACCACTGAAGATCTCATCCGAGCCTTCGCCGACCTGGACCACGATGGTCCCCGAATCGCGCGCGAGCTTCGAAACGTAATAAAGCGGCACGCAAACCGGATCAGCGATCGGCTCGTCCTGGTGAAAGACCATGCCCGGTAAAAACTCGTGCATCTCTTTTTCGGAGATGATCACCTCGTGATGGTTGGTCCCGAACTGTTTGGCGATGCGACGCGCCGGCTCGAGCTCGTTCAGATACTCAGCGTCACTAAACCCAACCGTGAACGTCTCAACCGGACGCGACATCTGTTCGGACATCAACGCGACATTCGCTGACGAATCGACGCCACCCGACAGAAACACTCCAAACGGCACGTCTGACATCATTCGCTTAGCGATCGACTCGCGCAGCAGGCGCAGGATCTCCGCGCGCTGCTCGTCTTCACTGCCGGAAATTTTTTGTTTGGGCGGCAGCGCGTCCCAGTACTGCTGGATGTTGAGCCTCCCGTCGCGCGTGAGTGTTAGAACGTGACCGGCTGGAAGCTTGTGAATGTCTTTGAAGAGCGTCGTCGGCGCGGGCGTCGTGAGGAAAGTCAGGTAGTGATAAAGCGCCTGCTCGTCGATGTCGGGCGTCACTGCCGGATGTTGCAGGATCGCCTTGATCTCAGAAGCGAAAATGAAGCGACCGTCTTTGTGATAGAAGTAGAGCGGTTTGACGCCGATGCGATCGCGCACGAGTACGAGGCGCTCTTTGTTAGCGTCCCAGATAGCGATGCCGTAATCGCCTTCGATCTCGTGGATGAAGTCGAGGCCACGCTCTTCGTAAAGATGGAGAATCGTTTCGGAGTCGGTGCGTGATGAATACTTGTGGCCGCGTTTTTCGAGGTCGGCGCGAATGAGTGCGTGGTTGTAGATCTCGCCGTTGAAGGCCAGCCACGTACGTTGATCGCAACCGTGCATCGGCTGGTGACCGGCAGGCGATAGATCGATGATCGAGAGTCGACGAAAGCCGAAGCCACCGCGACGATCATCAAAGATCAAATCGCCTGCGTCATCCGGTCCACGATGCGTCATCTCATCGCGCATGCGCGTCAATAGCGACGACTCAATCGAGCCTTCACTCGCACCGTATTCCCAAACTCCGCAAATCCCGCACATATCCTGTTAATCTTGTAAATCCTGTAATCCTGTGAAGCTTATCTTCCAGCTAAGCCTGCTCACCCTTCCCGAGACCCTCCAACAGGCAGAGATTGAATCGCTAATCTGTCCATAATCGTGCGACAGGGATTTACTTTCCAATACAGGCTGAATATCCGAATTCAACAAAGTCACAACCAAATCACCAGCTTCTACTGTCGCCCCATTCACGCCCACATCCAACCCCGGCGCGAAATGAAACCGCGCCTCAAAAACGTGTTCACCCTCACCAATAAACTCATCATCGATCAACCAGCAACGCTGTCGCTTGTCGAACGTAACCGTACGCCTGTGTGTCACAGGATATCCATGATGTTCGCCAACAACCTTGTCAAAATCATCTCCCGTCTGCCACTCCAGCACGCGCGGGTTCGCTTCATTCCCAATCACGAACGGCGTTTGAACCGCGATCGTGTTCTGCTCGAGACCATCGATCTGCACTGTCGAATGATACGCAGTGGATCGAAACTCATGCCGCTTTGCGAGATCCGCAGAATAAACATATGTGCCCGGATCAACGATGAACGCGCGGCCGCCCGCCGACACTTCAATACTCAACACATCGTTGTGCCCATGCGATCCGCGCCCATTGATCCCCGCGCCGCTCGCGTTGAAGCACAGGTACAGATCGCGATTGCGCATGATGTAAGTGCCGGCATTCGGAAACGCAGTCGAACCGGCATACCGATCCGACGAGCTCATCTCCTGAAACGTCCTCACACCCTCTTCACCAAGAATCCAAAACAACTCTTCGGGCGGCTCCACTCCCGCCAGCTTCAACCCGGGATCCTTGAAAACAACCGCGCCGATCGCCAGCACGTACGCGTGATCATCCGCACGACGCTGCTGCACCGGCAGCACCTGACCACTATCAGTGTCACCAATCAACGGCGCAAACCCATCGGGCCGCAAATAGGAACGAACATAGACCAGCATCTGGTGAAGCTTGTCCCAGGACTTCTGCTCGATCTCGTTTTCATTGAGCCGGCAAAGTACGAACGAATAAAGAAAGAGTTCGAGCACGAAGCGGTGATATCCAGTGGATGCTTCGTAGTCGGCGCCGTCAGCAAGCACCTGTTTGTCCATCTCCTCGAGCATGTCTACGAAGCCGAGGTTGCTCCAGTATTCGCAATCGCGAAACTCAGGCAGGTACTCACCAAGCCAGACCAGGCCGGCAACATCCGAAAGGAAATGATTGCTCGTAGCGATGTGTGAGAACTCGAGATGATCGCAAATGTAATTGCCGTGCTCCTGAAACAGTCGCAACAGGAACTCGAGTGAGTCGTAGTCAAATCGCGGTGAGTGACGAAACACGTGAAACGCAGCGATCAGATTCATCACGCGCAATGCGACTTCCATCGCGCAGGTCCAATTCGCGCCGCGTCCGTAAGGGTTCTGCTCGTCCCAGCTTCGTAACTGCGAAAAGAACTCTGCCGTGTAGCGCTCATCCTGCGTGATGAAATATGCACGCGCGAGAGTGACAGTGTGGCCGAGCCGGTTCAACTCCCAAAGCACGCGCGCATCCGAGCCATCGTCGCGCATCAGGTTGATGTCGGCGTGATAATCCAGCGGCCACACGTAACCTGAAAGCGGATCGCGCGTCCACTCAATCTGTTTGCCGAAATCTCTTTCACCAAAGCCGAGCAGCGGCCAGCGATGCTCGTCAACAATTCGATCGGCGGAAGCGATCATCTCCGCGGCTTGTTTTGGAAACTGCGCGCGATAGAAATCAGCGCTCGCGCGATCAGTGAAGCCCGCGAAGAATTTTACGTCGCGATCGCTTTGAAAGTGGCGCAACCAGTCTGCTGCGGGCAATCGTTGCCAAACGTCCGCGGGCCGCTTCGTGTAGTTCGCAATCTTCGCACGTTCTTTGCGCTGCTCGAGTGAAACGAAACTACGACGCCACGCCTCACGCGCGGCAGTCGAGAGCTCTACTTCTCCGCGAAGAGCACGTTTTATTTTGTCGAGAACAGCCATCAGCGGGAATGCCCTGCGAGGGCGTCGAGGATCCGCTCGGAAGTGTGGCCGTCCCAGAGTGGCGGCGCGGCAACAGCTTTCTTAGGGGAGCCGTTCAGGGTCGCATTCGCGGCGGCGATGATCTTCGTCGTGTCAGTGCCGACGACGACGTTCGTGCCCATCTCGACCGTGATCGGACGCTCGGTGTTCTCGCGCAGCGTGAGACACGGAATGCCGAGCGCCGTTGTTTCTTCCTGAATGCCGCCGGAGTCTGTCAGCACGAGTCGCGCGCTACTCGTGAGATTGAGGAAGTCGAGATAGCCGAGCGGCTCGATCAGTCGCAGATTTCTTATCGAGTCCACACGTTGGCCCAATCCGAGTTCGGCGATGGTTTTTCTTGTTCGTGGATGGACCGGAAAGACGATTGGCACCTTCGATGCGATGGCTTCCAGCGCTGCAAGAATCCGTTCAAACGATTCACGCAGATCGACATTCGACGGACGATGCAACGTGAGTAATGCGTAATCGATGCCTTTAAGACCGAGTTGCTCCTGCGTTGGCAGCCCACGTGCGACTTCGAGATTCCTTTGCAGCGAGTCGATCATCACGTTGCCAACGAAACGGATTCGTTCGCGTGGAATACCTTCAGCGATCAAGTTTTCATCCGCGTCTTGTGAAGGCGTGAACAACAAATCCGCAATCTGATCGGTGAGCAGACGATTGATCTCTTCCGGCATCGTGCGATCGCGGCTGCGTAATCCGGCTTCTACGTGCGCCACTTTCACTCCAAGCTTTACGCACACAAGCGCGCACGCGATGGTCGAGTTTACGTCGCCAACGACCAATACCCAGTCAGGGTTTTCTCTCAACACGACCGGTTCGAAGCGCTCCATCACGGCGGCTGTCTGTGCTGCGTGTGAGCCTGAGCCGACGCCGAGATGAGTGTCAGGTTGCGGCAGGTCGAGATCGTGAAAGAATGAGTCAGACATGGCTGCGTCGTAATGTTGGCCGGTGTGGACGACGAGCGGCTGGAACGTGTCGGGACGCTTTTTCATCGCGGCCACGATCGGCGCCACTTTCATGAAGTTGGGCCGCGCACCGACAACGTTTATGACTTTCAACATTAGATCTTTAGAGCCTGATAATCCGTGCGCTGCTTTCGCGTCTGATTTCGCCGTTGAGTGCGTTGCGTGTGTCGACGATCAGCGGCACGAGCGAGCAGACGCGCTTGTAGTCGATGTCGCTATGGTCCGTGACGATGATCACGCAGTCGGCGGATTGCAGTTCTTCGTTTGTCAGCGGCACGGAATTCAGCGGCTCGCCGCCCGCATCTGTGTGCGCGTCGTCAAAACGCACCTCCGCGACAAACGGATCGTGATAACGCACGTTCGCGCCCTTAGCACGCAGCCGATCGATGATCGAGAGCGCCGGACTTTCACGCACGTCGTTTATGTCTTTCTTATACGCGACACCGAGCAACAACACGTTCGACCCGTTCATCGCCTTGCGCTCATCGTTCAACCCGTCGGCAACAAGCTGGACCACGTGTTCCGGCATACGCGAATTTACTTCCTCCGCGAGACTGATGAACCGCGAATCGAAACCATGCTGGCGCGCTTTCCACGAAAGATAGTGCGGATCGAGCGGAATGCAGTGACCACCGATACCTGGGCCCGGATAAAAAGGCATGAAACCGAACGGCTTCGTCGCCGCTGCACGGATCACTTCCCACGTGTCGATGTTCAGTGCGTAACAAAGCCGCGCCATCTCGTTTGCCATGCCGATGTTGACTGCGCGAAACGTGTTTTCGAGAAGCTTCGCTGCTTCGGCAACGCGCGCCGAGCTTACGGCATGTACGTCGTTCACGATTTGTGAATACAAGTGCGCCGCAACCAATGTCGAATCATCAGTCACACCGCCGACGACCTTCGGAATGTTATGCGTTTGAAACTGCGGATTGCCCGGATCGACACGTTCCGGCGAGAACGCGAGCAGAAAATCTTCGTCGAGCTTGAGTCCTTTTTCTTCAAACATCGGCAACAACACTTCATCAGTGGTGCCGGGATAAGTTGTCGATTCGAGAATGATCAGATGACCGCGACGCAGTCGCTGCGCGATCTGTTCGGCGGCAGCGAGGATGTAAGAGACGTCAGGTTCTTTTGTCTTGCGCAGCGGCGTCGGCACGCAAATGATGATCGCATCACACTCGCTCAGATGACTGAAATCCGTCGTCGCGCGCAGTCGCTTCGCGTCAACCACTTCCTTCACTTTGCGCGACGACACGTCGCCGATGTAAGACGTGCCGGCGTTGATCTGTTCTGCTTTTGCCTCGTCAACTTCGAAGCCCGTGCCCTGAAAACCTTTGGAGGTAAACTCGACGAGCAACGGCAGGCCGACGTAGCCGAGGCCAATGACGCCAACGTGAGCTTTTTTGTTTGTTATTAATGAAATCAGGTCATTTTTCATATGGTGGCGAAACTCCGAACGGAAGATAACATAGATAGGAATCCGTATTCATCCGCGCTGATCTGTGGCACTATACGTCGGACCTGATGGCCGAACGATCCCCTGCAAAACTCGTCCGTGGTCTGAGCCTGCTCGACGCGACGATGATCGTCGTGGGCTCGATGATCGGATCGGGAATCTTCATTACTTCCGCTGAATCGTCTCGACTCGTCGGCTCGCCTGGCTGGCTCCTCATGGCCTGGGCACTCGCCGGTGTGCTTACCATCACGGGCGCGCTCTGTTGCGCGGAGCTGGCGGCCATGTGGCCGCGTGCCGGTGGCCAATACGTTTTCCTGCGCGAAGCCTATGGACCATCGATCGGGTTTCTGTTCGGCTGGGGACTGTTTCTGATCATTCAGACAGGAACGATCGCGGCTGTCGCTGTCGCGTTCGCAAACTTCACGGGCGTACTCACCGATCGCATCTCCGGCGATCATTACCTCATCGCGCCGATCGTGTTGCTCAAGCCGTTCACGATTAATCAACTGTCGTTCAACGGTTATGCGTTGAGTTTGTCGAGCCAGCAACTGCTGGCGGTCGTGATGATTCTGTTTCTCACGTTCATTAACACGCGCGGGCTCCAAATCGGGAAGACCATTCAAAACGCGTTCACGTTCACGAAAACTGCTGCATTGCTTGGACTGATTTTGATTGGACTGATAATCGGTTGGAATAGCAGCAGCGCGGCATACACGTCTTCGTGGTGGACGCCGTGGGAAAACGGTTGGAAGCCTTCAGCGTCGCAGGTGTGGTTTGAGCCTGCGGGCGAGGGTTTGCTCGTGTTGGCATTGGTGATGATGCTCGGCCGGGCAATGGTTGGACCACTCTTCGCGCAGTCTGCGTGGAACAACGTTACGTTCACGGCGGGCGAAGTGCGCGATCCGGGAAAGAACTTGCCGCGTGCGTTGTTGCTTGGATGCGGGCTCGTGGTGACGTTATACCTGCTCGCGAATCTCGCGTATGTGGTGACGTTGCCGCTCGCAGGAATTCAGACTGCGCCGCAGAACCGTGTGGCGACGGCGGTGATGCAAGCTGTGCTTGGACCACGTGGCACCGTGATCATGGCGCTCGCGATCATGATATCGACGTTTGGCTGTAACAACGGATTGATACTGGCGGGTGCGCGTGTTTATTACGCGATGGCGCGTGACGGGTTGTTCTTTAAACGTGTGGATAGTGTGAATGAGTTTCACGTGCCGGCTGTAGCATTGATCGCGCAGGGATTGTGGGCGGCGTTTCTGGTGTTGCCGCGGACGGTGACGGTTAATCAGCAGACGGGCGCGCACACGTTCGGAAATGTTTACACGCAACTGCTGGAATACATCGTGTCAGCGGATCTGATCTTTTATGTGTTGATGGTTGGAGCGGTGATCGTGATGCGGCGCAAGGCGCCGGAGATTGAGCGGCCGTACCGGACGTTCGGGTATCCGCTCGTGCCGTTGATTTATATTGTGATTGCGGGATTGTTCATCATCGACCTGGCGATACTCGCGCCATCCACGTCGGGAATCGGGTATTTGTTAGTGTTTACAGGTATACCGATCTACTTTATTTGGCGAGGTAAATTTAGACAGGATTCACAGGATTTTTCAGAATGAACATGTAAATCATGAAAAATCTTGTAAATCCTGTCTAACTACTTGATCCACTCCTCGGCGATCTCGGTTTCGACTTTAACCGGTACCGTCTTCAAATACTCTTCACCCGCAACACGCATTACACGTTCAACCTTCTCGGCGACGTCCTGCGCCTCGTCAGCATCAGCCTCGACAACGACCTCGTCGTGAATAATGTTGACGACCTTCGCGTTCGTTTCGCGCAGCTCGTCCCGCAGCAGTTTTAAAGCGCGTTTGAGAATGTCAGCGCTGGTGCCCTGGATCGGCGTGTTCTTCCCGTTGCGCTGCGTCATCGAGATCTGTTGCCTGTCATTCTCATCATAACGAAAGCGCACCAGCCGCCCGGACGCCGTCCGCGCTTGCCGGTCACGAACGGCCCGATCTGCCGCCTCGCGCAAGTAGGTATCGAGCTGACGATACGTACCGAAGTAGCGACGCAAAACATTCTCCGCGTCGGGCACACTCAACCCCGTCATCAACGCGAAACGCTGCGCGCCGATCCCGTAAACCACGCCGAAATTTAATCGCTTCGCAAAATCACGCTGCTCTTTCGTCACTTGATCAAGCGAAGCGTTGAAAACCTGCGCCGCCGTCACGCGATGCAGATCTGCGCCCGAATTGAACGCCTCGATAAACCCGCGATCACCCGAAAACTCCGCCAGAATTCGCAACTCGATCTGCGAATAGTCCGCGATGATCAGCTTCCTGCCTTCCGGATAACCACTGAAACATCTTCGATACTCAACCGAGTGCGGCACCTGCTGAATGTTCGGATTTGTGCACGCGAAGCGCCCGGTCGGCGCGCCGATCTGCCGGAAATCTGCGTGCAAACGTCTCGTCACGGGATTGATCATCTCGATCATGTTTTCACCGTAACTCGTCAACGCTTTCTGCACCGTGCGATATTCGAGCAACGTGCCGATGATGGGATACTCCGCGGCGAGCGGCTGTAGTTTCCAGTTGCGCGTCGATTCGGGAAGCGGAATGCCGAGACGAGTTAACGCTTTCGTTAACTGCTGTTGCGAATCGAGATTGATGTCCTCACGCTGTGGACCACCAAACAGGTTTCCCTGAAACGACTCCTCGGCGAGAACTTGCTGTAACTGCTCCGCCAGCTCGACCCGGCGCTTCTCGACAATGCTTAGCTGCTCGAGCCAGCGCTCCTTGTGCATGTAAAAACCCGCGAGCTCGATGTCAACCACCGGCATCACACACTCAAATTCCAGTTGCGCGACTTTAATTAACGATTCAGACTTCAAACGCTCGATCAACTTCTCACGCAACGGCAGCAAGACCGCGGCGTCGCGCGCGGCGTATTCGAGCTGCGCTTCTGATAACTCGAAATTCCAGTTGCTCAACCGCTCGGATTTATCGACTGCTTCGTTCAAATAACGACTCGCAACCGTCTCGAGACCGTGACGCTCTTCGATATCGCCCGCGCCGACGAGTTGACTCGCCAGCAGCGTGTCAAACAACCCACCGAGATCGACGCCGAGATTGTGCTTGATGAATTTCGCGTCAAACTTCGCGTTGTGTGCGATCTTGATTGGTCGTGGCGCTTCGAGCAGACGACGCAAGGGCGCAAGTGCTTCATTTGCATTGCCGTTGGCGAAGTGATCGAAGTCGACGATGTAAACGCGATCGGAGGTTGCGAGTTGGATCAGTCGTAAGCGAGAGTTGTACGGATCAAGATCGGTGGTTTCGGTGTCGAGACCAACCACCGGTTGCGTTGCGAGGATTTCGATTGCTTTCCGAAGCTCATCGGAGTTCTTGATCAGCTGGTAGTTCATCAAATCTAGATTGCCATTAGTCGCTTCAACATGAAAATCTGCCCTTTGTGTTGGGCTTCGTGATCGATCAAACGGTGCAGGATCCAGCGCAGGTTGTATTCCGTCGTCTCACCATTTCGCTCAAACGTGATGATGCGCTCGAGATCCTTGTCGTTGTATGAGAAGAGCACGTCGCGCGTTTGGTTGCGAATCAGTTCAATCTCTTTGAGACAAAACTCAGTCGTGTAACCATTGTGGGCCACGCCATCGACATCATCGAGCACATCCCAGTACGCAGCCTGCTTGTCTTCTTCCGTTAGCTTGTGGCCGCTGACCACCATCTGCATCCAGAACCACTCCGCTTCGCCGATGTGTAGCACGAGTCCGCCGATGGAGTGCGCGCCGAGAAACGCCGGCTTGCCAATCAAGTCGTCGGGAATAGTCTTCACCGCCGTGACAACCTGAGCGCGCACTTCCTCCATTCCGCTGAGGTAGTAACCGATTCCTGTTGCGAGGCCCGGATGTGGGGTTAACACTCGGCGTCTCATTTCATTACCCTTTCTTCTCTGCGTAAGCTCAGCGTCCTCTGCGGCTCCGCGGTTTCATCTACCACAGAGACGCAGAGGACGCTGAGGTTACGCAGAGGGCGATCTAACAAAAATCAGCAGCAGCATCGCGGCCGTCGCGCCCATCACGGCGCTGACGAGAAATGCGACTGTCGGTCCCTTCCAGTCCCAAATCATACCCATCAGCAGCGATGCAGGAAACACCGTCACACCAAAAGCCAGATTGTACAGGCCGTAAGCGGTTCCGCGTTGCTCGGGACGCACGAGATCTGCCACGAGCGCCTTCTCGGCGCCTTCTGCAAGACCGAAGTAAATGCCGT
>DASTTS010000158.1:0-3041 GCA_035760085.1 Pyrinomonadaceae bacterium | reverse complement strand
CGGGATTTTCAGGATTGACAGGAAAATCCTTGACAGGAATTTTGCGTCCTGCCTATAGTAGCCGAGGTCATGATGAGCACTCGTACATTTTTCTATTTCGCCTTTACCTACCGCTACTTCTTTTCGAAGGAGAGCGGACCGGCGAAGTTTGAAAACGATGTGCTGACGACCTGATAAATAGCACAACACCTTCAACGAGCCAGCCGCGATCCTAAAAGTCGCGGCTGGTTTTTTTATTGCCCGGAGCTGGAATCATGGACATAGAACACTGGCGAAGAGAGATTGACGACATCGACGCCGAACTGCTGCGACTGCTGAACATGCGCGCGCGCCTCGCACTCAAAGTCGGCGCACTCAAACAAGCGGCAGACCTTCCCTGCTGCGACCCCGAGCGCGAACGCAACGTATTGCAACGACTACAAAACATCAACGACGGCCCACTCGACGAACGCGCCGTCAGCAAAGTTTTTCGACGAATTATCCACGAATCGAGACGCGTCCAGGTAGCTATCAGTCAATGACGACAACGGCCAAAAAACCACGAGTGGCGTTCCAGGGTGAACGCGGCGCCTTCAGCGAGGAAGCCGCGCTGAAACTACTCGGCCACGATATCGAGCTCGTGCCGCGCAGAACTTTCGCGGATCTCTACGACAGTCTCGACAACGGCGCCGCGGACTACGTGCTCGCGCCGGTCGAAAACAGCATCGCCGGTGTCGTACACGCTTCAGTCGATCTACTGAATACAAAGTCGCTCAACGTGCTCGACGAAATTCAGATCAAGATCGAGCAACACCTGATCGGTTGTCGCGATGCGAGCTTCGACACGATCGAAACCGTTCAATCACACCCGACCGCACTCGCGCAGTGCAGCCGTTTCTTTGAATCACATCCCCAACTCAAACGCGTCGTCGCCGACGACACTGCCGGCAGCGTCGCTGAAGTGATTCGCTGCGGCGATACAAAGCGTGCAGCCATTGCCGGTCAACGCGCTGCCGATCTCTACGACGCCACCATCCTTCGCAAAAACATTCAGGACCATTCGGAGAACTACACTCGATTTATTCTGCTAGTAAAGGAACACTCATCATGATCGTCAACATGCAAAATAACGCAACCCCCGACGAAATCAATCACATCATCGACCGCATCAAGGAATGTGGTTTTCAAGCGCACGTAGTCCAGGGTGCGGAACGTACCATCATCGGGGCTATCGGCAGCAGCGGGCGACGCTCGGAAATCGAAGCGCTGCGCGCCGCGCCGGGCGTTGCCGAAGTGATCCAGATCTCACACCCGTTCAAGTTAGTGAGCCGTCAATTGCGGCAAACGCGCACAGTCGTCGACGTGCGCGGCACGAAGATCGGCGGCGGTAATCTCGTCGTTATCGCGGGACCATGCTCGGTCGAGTCGGAAGAGCAATTGATGGAAACGGCACACTCGGTGAAAGCCTCGGGCGCAAACATGCTGCGCGGCGGTGCTTACAAACCGCGCACTTCGCCGTACGACTTTCAGGGACTCGGTGTCGAAGCTCTGCGACTACTCGAAAAAGCGAGCAAAGAGACTGGTTTGCCGATCGTGACTGAAGTCATGAGCGAAGCAGACGTCGAGATCGTTGAGGAGTATGCGGACGTGATGCAGGTTGGCGCGCGCAACATGCAGAATTTTTCGTTGTTAAGAAAACTCGCGTGTGTTTCAAAGCCGGTGCTGTTGAAACGTGGTCCATCGGCAACAGTGAAAGAGTGGCTACTCGCGGCTGAGTACCTGCTCGCGGGCGGCAATGCGAACGTGGTGTTGTGTGAGCGAGGTATCAAGACTTTCGAAACTGCAACACGCAATACACTCGATCTCGCGGCCGTGGCGCTCGTGAAAGAGTTGTCGCACTTGCCTGTGCTGGCCGATCCGTCACATGGAACCGGGATGCGGAGTTTGATAACGCCGATGTCGAAAGCAGCGGTTGCGGCCGGTGCGGACGGGTTGTTGATTGAGGTGCATCCATGTCCGGAGCGGGCGCTCTCGGATGGCCCACAGTCGCTCGATTTACCGGGATTTCAGGAGTTGATGGAAAGTTTAGAGCCGCAGATCTACGCCTTTCCGCGTAGATCCGCGGCTTAGATTTATTGGCCTTCGGGAGCGCGCTTGCGTGGCAGTTCTTTCTCGGTCTTGATGATGGTGCCGTCGATGGCGTTGACCCAGATGTGGGCGGCGGCACCCTCAGTTGTTTCATCGGCAATGACGACGTGATAAAAAACAACTCCGTCCTTCGCCAGTTTACCGGGCTCTTCCCAGCCCTTGGCTTCGAGACTGCAAAGTAGAACCTTCCCAGGTTGCTGGCTGGTCGCGATCTGAATCGCCTGGTCCATGTTGATCTTCGCGAGACGAACGAGTGCGGCTTGTCGCACCGCGCGCATCTCCATTTCCACTTCCTGCTTACGCATGATCTCTTCGCGAATCCGAGGGTCACTCTCCATGCGCTCTTTCCTCGCTTCCATGGACCGCTCTTTGCGCTGCATCGTTTCCAGCTTTTCTTTATCCTGTTGCGTCAGGGCCTTCTCCTGCGGCTCCTGCGTTTCGACATCGAAACGCATAGCGAATGCAGCAGCAGCGGCGCACGGCACGAGCAGCAGTAATGAAACTACGACCAGCAACGACTTCTTCCAGCGTGTGTGAAAATTGGGTTTCTTTAACAACGACATGATACGGGCCTCCAGGATGTCAGCATCGGCGATGCCTACGGTTGTAGTAACGGAGAGACGACGCAGAGGTGGAGCGGAGCTGGCCAGTCTGACGAGAGAGCGGGCATAAACTTCCGCATTCAGAATGCGCTCCGCCACCAGCTCATCACAGCAGAGCTCGCGGGTTTGCCTGACCCGCCGCCTTAATAAAGCCGCGGCCGGATGAAATGAGATGGGAACGAAGAGTAGTTCGTAAATTAAGTTGAGCAGGTAATCGTGTCGTTTTACATGAATGAACTCATGGCCAATGGCAGACGTCAGTAAATCGACGTTGCCTTCGCGCAGCAACGGTTCTGGCAGAATGATAACGGG
>DASTTS010000157.1:0-7800 GCA_035760085.1 Pyrinomonadaceae bacterium | reverse complement strand
CTGTGAGACGACTACGTGCCCAAAGCAGCAGTCAACGGATTAAAGCTTTATTACGAGATCGAAGGTGATGGCGAGCCGGTTGTGCTGATTCCGGGGTTTGCTGCCGGTCGTTGGATCTGGTTCAAGCAAACTGCCGATTTGTCGCGCAATTTCCGCGTCATCATCTTCGATCCGCGGGGGATTTCGGCTTCGGACAAGCCGGAAGGGCCACAGACAATCACACTACTGGCTGACGATATCGCACATCTCCTGAAGACGATCGGAATCGAGAGTGCGCATATCGTTGGTGCTTCGTTTGGTGGTTTTGTGGCGCAGGAGTTTGCGCTCAAGTATCCAGCGATGACGCGCAAACTCGTACTTTGCTGCACGAGCTTCGGTGGTCCAAATCACGTTGTGCCGGCGCCGGAGACCTTGCAGGCACTGGCTTCAACGAAGGGACTCAACACCCAGGAACGAATGCGTACGAACCTGCTGATGGCATTCACGCCGGAGTACGTGCGGACGCAGGTTGATGAAGTCGATCACATTGTTCACCTGCGCGCGACGAATGAGGTGCCCGAGCACATTTACCTGAGCCAGTTGCAGGCGGCGATGAGTTTCAATCTCGAGTCGAGGCTGGAGGAGATCAAGAGTTCGACGCTCGTGTTGAGTGGCGATGCCGACATAATCGTTCCTGTACAGAACTCGCGAAACCTTGCAGCAAAGATTCCGGGCGCGAGGCTTCAGATCGTCGAAGGCGGAAGTCACACGTTTTTTATCGAGCAAGCCGGTGAGTTTAATCGAATCGTTACGCAGTTTTTGGCCACGGATCATACGGATAATTAAAACGATGTTCGCGGATATTGTTAGCACGGGGATTTACGTACCTGAAAAGATCGTCACGAACGATGATCTCAGTCGCATACTTGGTGAGGACATCAATGAGTTTGTTACCAATGTTCTTGGCATTCAGGAAAGACATGTGTGTGCGGAGAATGAAAGTACTGCTGATCTTGCGACGCACGCTAGCCGGCAGGCGCTCGAAGCGGGCGGGCTCGATGCCGCCGAGTTGGACCTGATCATTCTTGCGACCGACACGCCCGAGCAGCTTTCGCCGGCCACCTCCGTCGTTGTGCAGCATCGACTCGGTGCTGTGAACGCGGGAACGTTTGATGTGAATTGTGCGTGTGCGGGATTCGTCACCGCGCTCGATACCGCGTCGAAGTTCATCATTGCTGATCCGGCTTATCGAAACGTGCTCGTAGTTGGTGCGTACGCGATCAGCAAGTATCTCGATTGGCACGACAAGAAGACAGCCACGATTTTTGCCGATGGTGCGGGCGCTGTTGTTCTGCAAGCAAGAGACGATCGGCCGGGATTTCTTGGTGGCAAGTTGCGCGCAGACGGCAGCTTTCACGATCACATGGGAATCTACGCTGGTGGAACTCACCTGCCGATCACGAACCACGTCATCGATGAAGGCATGTGGACCAAGGTGCGTTTCGCGAAGAAGTATCCGGCGGAAGTGAATACTGAAGGCTGGCCGGCAATTGTTAAAGACGTGCTGGCTAAATCGCAGCTGTCGCTTGACGACGTCAAGCTGTTTCTGTTCACGCAGGTAAACCTGAGCACGATCAAGGAAGTAATGGCGAAGCTCGAGCTGCCGATGGAGCGTACGCACACGATCATGCAGAAGTGGGGCTACACGGGTTCGGCGTGCATACCGATGGTGCTGCACGATGCGGTCAGCGCCGGCAAACTGAATCGCGGTGACAATGTAATCATGTGTGCGTCCGGTGGCGGTCTCAACATGGCGTGCGTTGCTTTCAAATGGTAGCCACAAAAAAGCACAAAATGGAGTATCCGACGGTTTATTCCTTGTTCGCCGATCGCGTCCGCAAATATGCGGCGGAGAATGCTGAGCCAAAGGATGTTTTTTACTTTCGTTCCAACGAGCGGTGGCAGGGGATCTCGTGGCGGCGCTTCGAGCAGGAGACTTACGACTTCGCGACAGCACTGTTGTCGTTCGACTTAAAGCGTGGTGGATCGATCTGCATTCTGATGGGAAACGTGCCGGAGTGGCCTATCAGCGATATCGGCACGATCATGGCGGGTGGTGTCGGCGTCGGTCTTTATCCCACGAGTTCCGCGGAACAGATCGCTTACATCATCAATCATTCCGATGCTGAGTTCGTCCTCGTAGACACGCGCGAGCAGCTTCAAAAACTTCTCAGCATCCGCGATCAGCTTACGACGGTCCGCCAAATCATCGCTCTCGATACTGACGGTTCGAACGATGTGCTCAGTTATCGCGACTTCGTCGCGCGTGGCCGCGCCGAACGCGCGCGACTAGCGCCGTTGTTGAAAGAACGTGCCGAAGGTGCACAGCCTGACGACGTCGCGATCATGGTCTACACATCAGGTACGACCGGCGCGCCCAAGGGCGCATGCCTGAGTCATCGCTACATCATCAACAGCGTCGAGTCGTTGCGGCAAACGATTCCGATTTACGACACTGACGTTTCGTTCTCGTACCTGCCGTTCTGTCACGTGGCCGAAAGGATTTCCGGGCTTTACAACCGCCTCTACGCCGGCGCTTCCGCTTACTTTGTCGACGATCTGACGCGGCTCGGCGAGTACATGATGGAAGTTAAGCCGACTGTGTTCGCGAGCTTGCCGCGCTTCTTCGAAAAGATTCACGCGCGCATCGTTGCGGACGGATCCACTAGAGTTAAAGACTATTTTGGCGGCCGCGTTAGACTCCTTACTTCAGGCGGCGCACCGTTGCCGCTGGAAGTCGCCGAATTCTTCGCAGCGGCCGGGTTACCGATCTTGCAGGCGTATGGACTCACGGAGAATGTCTGTGTTGCATTTAATCGACCTGACAAATACAAGTTCGGCACTGTTGGACCACCGATGCCGGGCTGTGAAGTTCGCATCGCGGATGACAAAGAGATCCTCGTTCGTAGCGAGATGATGTTCAGTGGTTACTACAAAGCGCCGGAAGAGACCGCGAAGATGTTTGCTGATGGTTGGTTGCTGACCGGCGATCTCGGCGAGGTTGATCAAGACGGGTTTCTAAAGATCATCGGGCGCAAGAAGGAGCTAATTGTTACTTCGACTGGAAAGAAAGTCGCGCCGGCGTTGCTGGAAAACATGTTGAAGGAGCATCACGTGATCAGCCAGGCGATGGTTTACGGTGAAGGGCGAAGCTACCTTGTCGCGCTAATCACCTTGAACTCGGCGGTGGCGTGGGAAACTGTTCAGGGAATTATCGAAAGCGTTAATCGCCGCGTTTCGTCGACTGAGTCGATCAAGCGGTTTGCGATTTTGGAGCGTGATTTCGAAATCGCGCGGGACGAGATCACGCCCACCGGGAAACTGAAGCGCGATGTGATTGTGAATCGTTTTAGGAATGTGATTGATGAGCTTTATTTAGCCACGGATGAACACAGATGAAAACACGGATCTCATTGCTGATAGTCCTTACGTTTTGGGTTGCGGGGATAGCGAGCGCGCAGACTCCGAAAGAGGTGCTCGTGTTTGGTCAGAAGATCAACTACGTGGAGGCGGGGTCTGGGCCAACTGTGATTCTTTTGCACGGGCTTGGCGGTTCGACGCAGGTGTGGGGGTTCAATATCGGCGCACTCGCTGAGAAGTATCACGTCGTTGTTCCCGATCAGATCGGATTCGGCAAGTCTGACAAGCCGTTCGTCAACTACCGCATTCGCACTTACGTCGACTTCCTCGATCAGTTTTGCAAACAACTGAAGATCGAGCGCGCGACGCTCGTTGGCAATTCGATGGGCGGTTGGATCGCCGCTATGTTTACCGCTGCATTTCCTGATCGCGTCGACAAACTCGTGCTTGTAGATTCGGCGGGCTATGCGCCGCCGAAGGATTTCGACATGCGCGCGTTGTTTGCCCTGAATCCGACCACGCGAGCGGGAATGAAGCTACTCGTCGCCAAAGTTTTCTTTAACAAAGCATTTCAGACTGACGCCGCGATCGATCAGGCTATTACAGCGCGTATAGCGGCAGGCGACGGCTACACGATCAACAGCATCAGCGAGTCGATTATCCGTGGTGAAGATTTTCTCGACGACGTTGTCAAAACAATCAAGCGGCCGACGCTGATCGTCTGGGGCCGCCAGGACGGGCTTGTGCCGCTCGCTGACGGCGAGCGTTTCAACAAAGACATCCCGGGTTCGAAGCTGATCGTGATCGAAGAGTGTGGACACGTGCCGAACACCGAGAAACCGGGAGAGTTCAATGCGGCGCTGCTGAAGTTTCTCACCGGGAATGCGCAATGACGTTCAAAGTTGGCGATAGCGCTGAAATCACAAAGACAATCGAACAAGCTGATATTGACGCATTCGCGGATGTAACTGGCGATCACAATCCGGTTCACGTCGACGAGGAGTTTGCGAAGACGACGCGCTTCGGAAAGCGGATCGCGCATGGGATGTTGACGGCGTCGCTCATCTCCGCGGTGCTTGCGAACAAGTTGCCGGGTGAGGGAAGTGTGTATCTCGGGCAGACGCTTCAGTTTGTTGCGCCTGTGTTTCCAGGTGATGAGATCACGGCGCGAGTCACAGTGAAACAAATCCGCGAAGACAAGCCGATCATGAAACTCGAGACTGTATGTGTGAACCAGCGTGATGAAGTCGTCATCCGTGGTGAAGCGACGGTTTTGAAACGCGGATAAACGCAGATGAAGACGGATACACTCGTTAGAGAAGAAACAAGCGTGAGGGGGTATTCATGGTATGCGCTGTGGCTACTCACGCTCGTCTACGTCTTCAATTATCTCGATCGCACAATCATTTACATTCTGCTGCCACTCATCAAGAAAGAGATGGCGTTTACTGACTTGCAGCTCGCGTTGCTTGGCAGCATGTCGTTTGTCATCTTCTTCACGGTACTCGGAATTCCGTTTGGCCGTCTCGCGGATCGTGCCGTGCGCAAGAACATGATTGCGGGGGGACTGGCCGTCTGGAGTCTATTTTCGGGTTTGACGGGTTTTGCGAATGGCTTCTGGTCGTTACTGCTTTGTCGTGTGATGGTCGGTGTCGGTGAAGCGACACTTGGACCAGCAGCGCTCTCGTTGCTCAGTGACTACTTCCCGCCGCGCGTGCGCGCGACCGTGCAGGCTATCTACTCTTCAGGCATCGCGATCGGTGCGGGGCTGGCTTTCTTTCTCGGTGGCTGGTTGGGCCAGTACTACGGTTGGCGCGTCGCGTTTTACGCGTTGGGTTTTCCGGGGCTCGTGATTGCCGTCCTGGTCTATTTGCTTCGCGAGCAACCGCGCGGTACGACTGAAGTCGCAACCACGAAATACACCGCGCGCGATTGGCGAATTCTCTTCAACTCCGTGCCGCTGCGTTATCATTATCTCGGCTACGGCTGTTTTGGACTCGCCGCCAACAATCTTTCGTTTTGGGGCGCAACGTTCATCACGCGCGTTTACAAACTCGATCTCTTGACGATCGGTTTTTATGGCGGTGTGTTGACGTTGATCGCGGGTGTACCGGGTACGATTCTCGGCGGCTATTTCGCGGACAAATTTCGACGTTTCGGACGCGGTGGTCGCATGTTGTTTGGCGCCATTGCCGCGCTGATCGCAGTGCCGTTCTGGTTGTTGTTTATTTTCTCGGGAAATTTGCTGTTACTGCTGATCGCGAACCTTGTTCTGCTCGCACTCTCGCTCGTGTGGCTCGGGCCGGCAGCGGCAGACGTGCACGACATTGCGGGTCCCGAGCTGCGTGGTTTGGGTATCGGTGTTTACTTCTTCGCCGTCATCATGGCCTACGGCATCGGCTCGCTCATTATCGGCCAGCTCAACGATTGGCTCGGCGCGAGCACCACTCCACTCAACATGCGCTACTCGATGTTGCTCTGCCCACTCGCCTGTCTCGTAGCCGCCATCAGTCTCTGGCGCGGTTCCCGCACCGCGAACCGTGAACAACAACTGTAGGGGTGGCCCTCCGTGGCCCCCCAATAAATACATCAGAGATGCAGTTCAGCGCGGGTTTGAATCAATTGCAAGATGTGTGCTCGCGAAATCAATCCGGCCAGGCCTTTTTCGTTCACAACTGGCAACTGATTTAGATCCTGACTCGCCATCACTTCGAGCGCTTCGGTTACCGGCGTGTCGGGATTAACTGTGCGCGTCGCGTCCAACGGCCGCATCACATCGGCCACAGTCGTGTACGGCCAACGATTGCGCGGCACCGTACTGATTTCGGTAGGCGTGATGATGCCCTCGGGCTGGCCGTTTCGCGTCACTACCCAGAACCGCCGCCCGGTGCGAGTTAAGTTTTCCTCGGCGAATGTCTGGAGATTGGAATACGCGTCAACGATAGGAAAGTCACGCGACATCACATCCGCAACACGCAGCCCGCGCAGTCCTTCACTGATGACCATCTGCGCATAACTCTCGCGTGACGCACTGAGCAGAAACCAGCCAATGAACGCGATCCAAAGTCCATTGAAACCAGTGCCACGGAAGAACTGCGCCACACCGTAAAGGATCATCAGGAACGCGATCACCTGGCCGACGCGCGCAGCGATCGTAGTCGCACGTTTTGCATCGCCCGTGATCCACCACACGATACCGCGCAACACACGCCCGCCATCGAGCGGAAATCCCGGAATCATGTTGAAGATTGCGAGTCCGATGTTGATCACACCAAGCCACATCAACATCGCAGGTAGTGGTGTTTGCGGAGGCTGTGGCGGCGTCCAACCAAGCGCCATCGTAATCAGGAGACAGACAGTGCCGATCACGAAGCTCGTGATCGGACCGATGATGCCCATCCAAAACTCCGTCTTCGCGTCGGCAGCTTCTTTCTCGATCTGCGCGACGCCGCCAAGCGCGAAGAGCGTGATAGAACGCACCGGCAGACCGCGCAGCTTCGCGACCATAGCGTGCGAGAGCTCGTGGATCACGATTGACGCAAAGAACAGAATGGAGGTGACGATCGCGATGGTCCATCGCAAACCTTCACTCCACGTCGGATTATTCGCTTCAAAGTGTCCAACCAGGGAGAAGGTGATCAGCAGTGCAATGATGAACCAACTGTAGTGCAGTCCGATCTCGACGCCAAAAATGCGGCCGAGTTTGATTTGCGCCTTCATCGCAATGCTCCTTCTCCACGCTTTACTAATGGGCCCAGGCTGCGGTCTTCAGTGCCCACAGGTCATCCGGATATTTTTCCTCAAACATTCCGGGCAGCTCACCGAGCACCGTGTGATCGTTCGTCGTCTTGTAGTGACTCACGCCTTTCCAGTAGAGCGCTTCAGGCGCCGACTTCGAATCCGGATAACGCTCGAGCACTTCCGCGTACCGCCGTTCCGCGTCAGTCCACTGCTTACTCATGAACGCGACTCGGGCGAGCGCGAGTTCCAACTGCGCGCGAAACTCGTCTTTCGGCAAGTAGCCTTCGATACGAAATCTTTCTTTGCCGTTTGAATCGAGAATGATTATCGACGGCGTCCACAACGCGTCGAAGCGATGGAAATAAGCGGGGTGTTCTTTGATGTGTGCCTCGAGTGGCACAAAGTTGTCGTCAATAAACGCGGCAGTCTCGTCATCGCTGTACGACTCGGCTTCCAGCCGAGCACATGCGCCTCACGCCGGGGCGGCGCTAAAGTCGATGAGCACAGGCTTCTTTTGCGTTTTGGCTTCCGCGAGGGCGGCGTCAGCATCTGTCAACCAATGTACTTTCATTTTCACACCTCCTACCGAGATGTCTTATTTTGCCGCAAAGAAAGCACAAAAGGCACAAGGCAGTTTGTGCTTTTTGTGCCTTTTTTCGG
>DASTTS010000156.1:0-5955 GCA_035760085.1 Pyrinomonadaceae bacterium | reverse complement strand
AGTTTTTCAAGCGCTTTACGAGCGACGACCGGATCGGTGCTGTTAGCGGCTTCGATCTCCTCTGGTGTGCCGGTGACGCCCGTTGTGCCTGCCGGCGGTTGTGTTTCGATTCCCGCAGCTTTAGCAACCGCCTGTGCTTCTTCTGTTTTGCCTGCCTGCTGAAGCGCGTAGGCGAGACGCGATAGCACTGCCTTGTCGGTTGGCTTCAACTTCGCCGCCGCTTTTAGATCTGCGATCGCGAGGTCGAAGTTCTTCTCATCTGTAAAAAGATCTGCACGTTCGAGCAGTGCCGCAACGTTTTCAGGCTCATTCGCGAGTATGTGATCGAGCGCTGCTTTCGCTCCGGCGATGTTGCCGTTTGCTTTTTCCGCGAGGGCGAGCGTGACCCACGCTGAAGCGGGCGCTTCCGAATTTGTAGTCGCTCGTTTGGCGAAATCGAGTGCCGACTTTGGATCACCAGCGCGTAGTCGCAGGTCGGACATCATGCGCAATGCCCCGCTATCCTTGTTGTCCACCGTTAACGCCTGGTTGAAAAACTGTTCAGCTTCTTTGTCACGGTTTTGTCGTACCAGGACGATCCCCAGCGCGGTGTAGGGAAGCGACCAGTTCTTTTTGTACGAGATCGCACGACGGAATGCGGCGTCTGCTTCCGCGAGGCGTCCGAGCGAGGCGAGCGCGTTGCCGCGTTGAAACTCCGCTTCCGGAAACTCCGGCCGCACCTTCAGTGCCTGCTCGTAAAACCCGAGCGCTTTTTCGAGCTCGCCGCGGGCATGTGCGCTTTGTCCGCGTTCGAACAGTCGCACCGGATCTGCGGCATCGTCGCCGAATGTATCAACAGTTTGTGCAGAAACATTCGAGCAGACGAACACCAGCGCTAAGCAGGCAGCGACGAGTAGAACTCTCTTCCGGAATGAGGCGCTTAATTCAGACATTGACGATCGATCCGGGGAGGCTTCGATGTTAGCATATCCGATTCTTTATCCACAGATTACGCGGGTGAGATGCTGGTTGCGTAGCAATTGATGCATAAGCTAACATGCGGACCTCCACATGAACTTAATTGCCAAGGAAGAAAGACTTCGAGAGATCTTTCGTGAGCTTGACTCCGTGATCGTCGCTTACTCAGGCGGCGTCGATAGCAGCTACGTCGCTTACGTCGCAAACGCAGAGCTCGGACCACGCGCAGTTTGCATCACCGGACAGTCTGCAAGCCTGCCCGAGTATCAACGCGCGGAGATCGATGACGTGGTGAAGCGGTTTGGTTTTCAACACGAGATCATTCAAACCGAAGAGCTGGAAAATCCTGCCTACCGCGCGAACAATCCCGATCGTTGTTTCTTTTGCAAAGACGAGTTGTACACAAAGCTCGAGTCGGTCGCGCGCACGCGCGGGATTGCGAGCATTGTGGATGGATCGACTGTCGACGATCTCGGCGATTACCGTCCGGGAAGAAAAGCCGCGTCGCAACATGCGGTGCGCAGTCCTCTGATTGAAGCTGGTCTAACCAAGACTGAGGTTCGTGAGCTCAGCCGGCGCGCGACATTGCCGACGTGGGACAAGCCGGCGAGCCCGTGTTTGTCGTCGCGCATCGCGTATGGAACCACGGTGACGATCGAGAGACTGGGCAAGGTGGATCGTGGTGAAGAGATTTTGCGCGAGTTCGGGTTTAGGACGTTCCGTGTGCGCCATCACGATCAGCTCGTGCGCATTGAGATCGCGCCGGCGGAGATGGATCGGGTGATGGATAGGAATATGTTTCAGGAGCTTGCGAAACGATTTCGTGAGTTGGGATTTAAATATGTGACGCTCGATCTCGAGGGATTTAGAAGTGGATCGATGAATGAGGTTTTAGATTAGTCCTGTTAATCCTGGTCGAATCTTGTAATCCTGTCGAAGACTTGTACAAGATTTCAAGATTGAGCAGGATTAACAAGATGGAGAACTCCAATGGTTAGCATGTACAGCTCTACATACGTCGATGACATTCGCGAAATAAAAGAAGAGAACCCGTTCGAGTCGATGATGTCGCGGTTCGACCGCGCCGCACAGTTGCTCGATCTCGATCCGGACCTGTATGCGGTGTTGAGAGTTCCCAACCGCGAGTTGAAGGTCTATATCCCGACGAAGATGGATTCAGGGCGCATTCAGGTCTTCGAAGGCTTTCGCGTCCAGCACAACTTCGCGCGTGGTCCAGCCAAGGGCGGCATCCGCTACGCGCCCGACGTCAATATCGACGAAGTGCGCGCGCTCGCCGCGTGGATGACGTGGAAATGTGCCGTGGTCAACGTGCCTTTCGGTGGCGCCAAAGGCGGCATCATCTGCGATCCGCAGCAGATGTCGATGGGCGAGCTCGAACGCATGACGCGCCGTTACGCGGCTGAACTGCTCGACTTCATCGGACCGGAGAAAGACGTGCCCGCGCCGGACATGAATACTAACGAGCAAACGATGGCGTGGATTATGGACACCTACTCGATGCACGCACGCCACACTGTTAACGCCGTCGTGACGGGCAAGCCGATCGATCTCGGCGGTTCAGCGGGCAGGCGAGAAGCCACCGGGCGCGGCATACTCTTTGTTGTCAACGAAGCCATCAAACGGTTCAAGATGACTCCGGCCGAGACCCGTGTAGTGGTGCAGGGCTCGGGAAACGTTGGCGGAATTGGTGCTCAGCTACTCCACGAGACCGGTTACAAAGTTGTAGCAATATCGGACATCCACGGAGGGATTTATAACCCGAGGGGTATCGATATTCCGAAAGCGCTGTCGTACCTGAAGAACACGCGGTCGTTCGAAGGCTACGAAGGTGTGGAGTTTGTCAACAACCAGGAGTTGCTTGAGCTCGAGTGTGATGTGCTGGTGCCGGCCGCGACTGAGAACCAGATCAACTCTCAAAACGCGGATCAGATCAAGTGCAAAGTCCTCGCCGAGGGTGCGAATGGACCGACGACGGCTGCGGCTGATGAGATTCTTCACCAAAAAGGAATCTTCGTCGTGCCGGATATTCTCGCGAACGCCGGTGGCGTAACGGTCTCGTATTTCGAGTGGGTCCAGGATCGCATGGGGTACTTCTGGCGCGAGGATGTGGTGAACGAAAGGCTACAGGACAAGATGGTCGCGAGCTTCAACGATCTGTGTCGTTATGCCGATGCGCACAACGTTGATACCAGGACCGCGGCGTACATGTTGGCGATAGACCGCGTGGCCTATGACACCCGCATGAGAGGCATCTATGCGTGACGGAAAAAACATAAACACAAAGCCGCTAAGTAGTGAAAAAGGCTTGATTTCCCATTTAAGGTAGAGTATGGTCTGGCATGGTTTACGCCTCGGACCAGCGTTAAGATTTCTCAATAATTACGCAATGGTTTAAGGGACGAAATCGTTGACAAGGGGGTGTTCATTTTCTATAAGAAATGAACACGGTTCGGGCGCCACTCGGGAATAGCAATTTGGAGCAAGTAGGGTACTCTCAGAAAGGCCGAAGTATCCTGTCTACACCACGGTCCGAGGGTCGCCGCTGGGCCATGCTGGTCCAAGCGGTATAGCCGAATTGAAAACTGTAGTTGGGGCCTCCGCGGGAGAAGGGTGTTTGGTACTTGTTCCGTTACGGCGGCACTATTTACGAATTCTTACTACTCATTTCGCAGGAGGAATGCGATGAGACTCGCACATAGGGCGCTTATAGCTGCGCTCGTTTCGTTGGTGCTGTGTGCCGCAGTATCAGCACAGACTTTGCGGTCGCCAAATGACCCGCGCAATCAGTCTCCTTCAGTAGGTACCGGTGGTCCAGAGGGTGGACCAACCGGTCTTTTCACTATTTACGACGGTTCAACGCTGCGTCGTGGTGAGTTCACTTTCAGTATTGCTTACAGCAACTTCGATCGTGACCCCGGCAACGTTGACATCGTTGATGTGCCGTTGAGCTTCAACGTCGGTATCAACGATCACATCGAACTCTTCTTCAAGACAAACGGCTATCGCGGGATCAAGGTCAATAATCCGCAAAATCTTTCCAGCTTCTATTTGCCAAACTCGCAACTGTTCTGTGGCGCGGCGTTGTGCAGTGGGGCGGCCATCGTGCTGGCTCCGTCTGGACCAAACGTAGGCACGCTCGCAGGCACCGCGGTCTTTCGTCCGTTGAACAACCAGCCGTTCGTGCAGTTTCCGTTCTCAGGCGGGTCTGCCGGAACGTTTGGATTGACGGCGGGACAGATTGGCCAGCAGTTTGGCTTCCCGGGCTTCAACGCACAGCTTGGACCGGCAGTGGTCCAGCCGAACAGTGGTAACTTTGGTCCGGCTGACAATTTCCCGGGAATCGGCTCGCCGGTGGGTGGCATCCTGCCGGGCATAGTGCTGGCGACGACAACGCTGCCGGCAACGGCCTTGACGCTGCCGATCACCGTTCCGCTCACGTTCACCGTGGCGCCGACTTATCTGCCGGATGCACCGTTTGTGAACCGCCTCTATGGCGAGAGCAACTTCAACAGCCTCGTGTTTGGCGCCAAGATTCGTTTCACGGGTCCGAACAATCCGCTGGGTGTTGCGCTCATCCCGTTCTATCGCTGGTGGTTGGATAAAGCCGATGATTTCTCCGGCTTCAACCAGATGCAGCGCGGTGCCGGCCCGGGTGGCGATATCGGTGACTTCGGTCTCGTCGGTGTCGTTGATGGTCGTCTCGGCAAGCACGTGAACGTGTCAGCCAACGGCGGCTACATCCTGAACAGCAATCCGAAGGGCGCCGGTGGCGACTTCGTGTTGTTGGATCGCCCGGATGAACTGCTCGCGGGTGTCGGCTTCGACTTCCCGATCAACGAGCACTTCCAGCCTATCGCTGAAGTTCGTTCGACCACTTACGTAGGTGGCCACACGCCAAATGCATTCAACAATAATCCGGTGGATGTGCTTGGTGGTATCAAGATTTATCCGCGTCGCTGGTTCGGTATCGGCCTTGCTTATCGCCGTCACCTGAACCAACAGGATCTGGACCATTTCAACCCGGTAGACTTCAACATTCCGATTCAGCAGATCACCAACGTGAACGTGATTGGACGTGGAGTTGTTGTCGTTCCGGGCACTACGAGACCGGTGACCTCGTCGGGCTTCCCGATAGGTTTCATCCCCTCGGAAGAGCCGAATGGTTTTATCGTCCAGTTCTGGGCGGGACGTCGCAACGCGCGTATCGCACCCATAATCAATCAGCCGCCGGTGGTCGCGTCGGTGAGCCCGTCAATCGCTTCGATTCTTCGTCCCTGTCCGCCGCCAACCTCGTCAACGAGTTGTACGCCGACCGGAAGCGAAGTCACGCTCGTGGCGAATGCATCAGATCCGGATAACGACCAGTTGCTCTACACGTGGTCAGTTAGTGGTGGCCGCCTGAGTGGGGAAGGCCGTCAGGTAACATGGGATCTGAGTGGTGTGACAAATGGCAGCTACACAGCGACTGTTGAAGTCAACGACGGCAATCAGCACACTGCCAGCGGTTCCACAACCGTGACGGTTGCAGACTGCCCAGGCTGTGTACCGCCGCCGCCGCCATGCCCGGTCGTCTCGGTGAGCTGTCCGAGCGACGTTGAACCAAATGCACCGATCACGTTCACGGCCAGCATCTCGAGTGGAGCGCCAGGAGCGACCTATACCTATAACTGGTCAGTCTCCGCTGGAACCATTTCGAGTGGTCAGGGAACATCAACAATCACCGTTGACACCAACGGTCTGGGTGGTCAGAGCGTAACCGCAACCGTCAACATCGGCGGTGCGGATCCGAGTTGCACCGGCACAAGCCAGTCTTGCACGACCAGTGTGAAGGTGGCGCCGCCGCCGGCTCGCAAGTTTGACGAGTATGGCAACATCCGCTTCAACGATGAGAAGGCCAGACTCGACAACTACGCTATCCAACTCCAGAACGAGCCCGGATCGCAGGGTACGATCATCGTCTACGGTAGCTGTGCTGGT
>DASTTS010000155.1:0-22680 GCA_035760085.1 Pyrinomonadaceae bacterium | reverse complement strand
GTCGACGCCCGTGATCCGCGGCGATGTGGCGGCATCTTTCAGCCGCAGGTGCAGCGGCGTGGAATCACTGAAAGTGAACGCTGCTCCGCCGTCAGTTAGAAAAATTCCGTACCCCTGACCGCGCGCAATAAATTTGACGCTTGAGTCAGTTTGTCCCTGATTGAGCTCGAAGCTCAGCGGCAGTTGCCCGAACGCGTCGCCCGAAGCCTTGGTTTTCGGATCGGGACGGTTTTGAGGAATTTTGGGCCACTCGACTGAAATTCCGGTCGAATGTGGGGCAAAAATGGCCGCAATGCCCAAGGTTAGGAGGATCAGGAGGCTAATTGTCTTCAGGGATTTCCTGTACAGCGGTTTTTGGGGGTACATAGTGTTAATTCTTTTGGTAGAACTTCGAGAGGTTGGGCTGCCGTCGCTTGGGAGTTAAAACGAGCGGTGGGACTATAAGGCATTTCGGGCGGGCTAGGGAAGGGCAGGGCCAGGCCCAGTCACCGTGCGTTATGGGGGTGATGTCTTAATTTGAAAATCTTCTCTGCGGTTCTCGGCGTATCTCTGCGCCCTCTGCGTTTGAGTTGCCGTTTAACGCCACAGAACACTGAGATACGCCGAGGACGCAGAGAAAATCGCTCAATTTAAGGCACCACTTGCGTTTTTTCTCATTTGACATAACCCCATTGAAGTCATTACTCTGCGGCTGCCATCGCTAACCGATTGATCCAAACGGTCTAACTGAATCTTTACCAGCAGCGGCAACTGCCTGTTTGATCGTTTCAAAGTCCACTCGAATGCCCTGACACAAATGCCTAAAGGAGGATTCAGTAAGGAAGATTTTGAGAAGTTACTGCGCTGGCTGGATCCTGACCGCGACAGGGCCGGCGAGAAGTACGAAAAGATCCGGCTCCGCTTGATCAGAATCTTCACTTGCCGCGGCTGCGCGAACGTTGAGGATCTCGCCGACGCGACCATCAACGTCGTTGCCGCGAAAGTTGATTCCCTCGCCGAAACCTACAAAGGCGATCCCGCGCTGTTTTTCTATGGCGTGGCAAAAAACATTTATCACGAAGAATTTAAGAAAAAACCTCCGCCGGTACCTCCGCCTCCTCCGGACGTCACGCAGGTTGAACAACAGTGTGGCTGTCTTGAAGAGTGTCTAAAACAACAACTGCCGGTGGCGGACCGCCAGCTGGTGCTTCGCTATCACGAGAAGGAAAAGCAGGAAAAGATCCGCCTGCGAAAGCAGATTGCAATTGAATTGGGAATCACTTTGAACGCCCTTAGAATAAGGGTGCATCATATCCATGCCCGGTTAAGGCCTTGTATCGAGCAGTGTTTGCAACACTTACTGGAGCAGTGAAACGCTTTGGCGCCTGAGACCATACTAATTGAAAGGTCTCTCCCGACGGCCGGAAAGCAGTTCTAAATAATGGCACTTAATGAAAACGACCAAGCCAGAATAAGGGCTTATCTGCTGGATAAACTCAGCGACGACGAGCGGGAAAAGATCGAAGAACGATTGATGGTTGAAGACGCCCTCTTCGAGGAGTTGGAGATCTTAAAAGGAGAGCTCATCGAGGAGTATCGTGAGGGCGAGTTAACTGGAAAAGAGCGGCAGTCGTTTGAGCATGGTTTTCTGTCGTCATCGGAAGGACGACAGCTGCAAATGTTTGCAGTCGCGATCGACACTCTGGAGCAGCGTCATCAGCCGCAACCGGTTGGTTTCCTCGAGCGAGTGTCGGCGTTTTTTCGAAAGCCACAGTTTGCAGTTCCTATTACGGGACTAGCGGTTGTTCTAATCGTAGCGATCATTTGGGTGAAGACTTCTCAGCAGCAGACAGGATTTGTTGCGGCCACTCTCACGAGTAGTACAGTCACGCGTTCGAATGGCAACGACAGCCAATCCCAGACGATTACGATACCTCCTGACGCGAACGAATTAAGAGTTTCGCTCGCACTTCCTCAACCTGCCGCACCCGGTACTCGTTACCGGATCGTTTTAGACAATCGTCGAGAGAAAACAACTTTTGAGCCGTCTGGACAAGATGCGAATTCCGTTTCAGTAGTGATTCCAGTGCGGCACGTTCCGGCGGGCTCTTATGCTTTGGTCATTTATGAGGTCAAAGCGAACGGAACAGAACAACAAATCCCCGGCAGCTATTACTTCTCCACCCAGTGAAAGTCTTATATGGTGCTACGGTGGTAGCGATACAACGCGAAGCCAAACAGCATCACTAAGAGCAGACCGCTTCCAATCATCAATCCGTATCTCACAAATACCGCTTTCGGCGTCGCCATGGGCTTGATCACTTGCCTGTACTCACCTTGCAACGTGAATGAGGCCCAGTAATAAGGAGAGCGCCAGTTTGGATCCTGGCGAATGGTGTTTTGTGCAGCGCGCAGCGCCTCGCCCGGCGCCATCCCGCGTTGAAGCATGTTGGTGTAGAAAAGTTTCATCAACTCGGCGGTGGCCGCGTCGTCAACTTTCCAGAGGGTTGCAAGCACACTCGACGCGCCTGCATACATAAACCCGCGAGTCACACCGACAAGACCTTCGCCCTGCACGTCTCTGCCAAGCGCCGTTTCACACGCACTCAAAACCACCAATTCAACGGGCGCTTTCAGCTCGTAAATATCCTGGAGTCGGAGAAAACCGTTGATCTGTTGTCCTTCTCGATTGGTTGTCGACAGTAACAGTCCGGAGTCTTCGGGCCGGTCGGGATCGAAGATGCCATGCGTTGCGAGATGCAACATCGCATACTGTGCGAGATCAGTTTTCAGCAAACTGTCGCGCGTGGCAGCGACATCACTCAAAACCAACGCATCGCTGCCGGCGAGGTCTCGCAAATTCGCAAGCTCGCGCGCCGCATAGAACAACTGCGGAATCGTCGACGAATCGAATGTATGTTTATCTGGTCTGATATCACGCATCGCAGAGCGCCAGCGCACCACGCCGACGGCTTGCTGTGTTGAGTTCCGCGCTATTTGCTTCAGGTTGAAGACCGGATCTCCAAACGCGGCCAGCAGTCGAGTTGCCGGCCGGCGTTGCGCGGCCTCGCGTCGCAAGTCTCCGAGGATCGAAGCTGATGGCGTGTTGATGATTTCGAAATTCGCAACCAGCGGTTCGTTGTTCGCAGGCTGCGGCAGTATTTGAAAAGGTACGTAGTTCAGTCCGCCGTCAGCCACAACGATAATCACCTGCTTGTTTAACTCCGCCGCGAGCGGCGCCAGAATTATCCGGCTTAAATCCTGGGCAGCCTGGTCCAGTTTGCCTTCATTGCCGGTTGGCGGAAGCACGAGCAAGCCGGAGAGTTTTTTTGCTGCCTCGTTTATTTCTGCTCTACCCGGCAGCTCAAACACCTTGATGCTATTGCGCGTGACGGCCCACGCGTAGCTCTTCTCCAACCCGAGGCTATATTCAAGCAAGAGCGTTTGATCGTTTTGGATTACTTCATCCTGAAT
Organism: Pyrinomonadaceae bacterium; assembly: GCA_035760085.1. Taxonomy (GTDB): domain Bacteria; phylum Acidobacteriota; class Blastocatellia; order Pyrinomonadales; family Pyrinomonadaceae; genus PSRF01. The sequence goes on along the minus strand of DASTTS010000155.1, from coordinate 19,227 downwards.
TCGCTGGAGACTCCAAGCCGTGGGATTCGTAATTTGCTGATATGCAGGATAGCGACCGTTTATGGTAACGAGGAGCTCGTTGTATTCCGTCTCCAGGCGCGACAAGTCAGCATTGAGTAGGCCAAGCTCTTCCTTGATTCCCGGAGTTACATTATCGCTGAGTAGCTGGGAACGATATTCACTCTTCTGTTCCACGAGCTGACGCAGAGTTTTTTCTTTTCGCGCCAAATCCGGATCGATGCCCGGCGCCAGACTCACTTGAGTCGCTCGAAAGAACTCCGCCAGCGAACGTGCTCGAGCTGATTCACTTTTTTCAAATGCCTGAACGTCGAAGCCACCGCCTGGCGCTGTTCGCGCTTTCGCCATCAGCAGCTCGATATAGGTTTGATATCGATCATGGATGGATCCGTAGAACGCTGTGCGAAGCTCGCGACTCGTGGAAATGCGATTAAGCTTTTCTGTGATCTCGATCGAGTTTAACAAGTAAGCCTCAGCCTTTTCCTGGTTGCCACTCTTCAACTCGACACGGCCGAGCGCGTGATTAATTGTCGCAGCAGTAACCGGATCAGAAACGCGCTCTGCAATTTCTAAAGCCTGCAAATACTTTTGACGCGCGCGGCCGAGTTGTTGCTGGCGCTCTAAAACGCTTCCCATCAATGCTTGCGCCTGGGCTGTTTCCATCGGATTGCCGGCGCGCGCGTAACCGTCCAGGGCAAGTTGAAGCGATGCGAGCGCGGCCGGGTATTCACCCGTTTCCAGGTACACGCGACCCATATACTCCCGGGTGATCGCTTTTCCCGCTTCCTCATCGTTGAGGATCATTAGAGACTGCTGCAACTTATCGAGTGCTTCCGGATATTTCTGTTGCAAGTATAAAGTCCATCCTAGTCCCCACGTCGCATACCAGATTGAAAAAGAGTGTTTTGACTGCCGGAAATATTCGAGCGCCCGCTCGTAGTATGTAAAACCTTGTTCGGGCATCCCGTGTGCGTTGTAAAGCTCAGCCATTCCACACGAAATCTGGCCCATCTTCTGTGGTTCAGCCTTCGCATCCATCAACTCCTGCGCCTGGCTGAAATGCGACAAGGCGTTCTCCCACTCCGCCCGGCGAAGGTAAATTAAACCGAGGTTGATGAGCACGGAGGCTTGCCCCGATTGGTCTTTCAAGTCACGCCAGATTTGTAACGCTTGTTCGTAACTTTGAGTGGCTTCAGTGAGTATGTGTTGCGCCTGATAGTAATCGCCAAGTTGCTCGTAGGTGCGTGCGATGGCCGGCTTGTCGCCGACTTCGGTCCAGAGAGCCAGTGACTCCAGAGCTGTTTTCAACCCGACGATGTGATTGTTGCGGTTCTGAAGACTACTGAGGGTGAGCAGCGCTTGTGCTTTTCCACGTGTGTATCCTGCTTGCTCGCTCAACCAAATCGCGCGGTTGACAGTGGGCTCCACGGCGCTCGTATCCAGTTTGGAGAGGTAAGCGGTTGCAAGGCCGTTAAGGTTGTCAACTTCCACTGCCACCGCGGTTGTGCCTTTCAGCAGAGACAACGCCTGGTTGTGGGCGTCGATCGAATCCTGCGGCGAGCTGAGAAGTAGGTGCAGACGGCCTACACGGTTGAGTACGCGGGCCGCCTCGATTTTTTCCCCTGCACTAATAAACAAACGCGCCGCTTCTTGCAGTTTCTGAAGAGCATCTTGTCGCTCCAGCAACGTGGTGGCGTTGTCGTTCGCAGTTGAGGCAAGTTGCTGCGCCGTGTCTACCGGATTGGTCGTTTGTGCATGGGCTGCGAGCGCAAGACACAAGACGACAACCAGAGAAAACAGACGGCGCAGCGGATTGATTCGCCTCATAATTTGAAGAGCGAATTAAGGTTTTCGCTTACCTCCTACCGGAAAAGACTTGTCGAGGCTTTCAGCCATATTAACGACCAATCGGCAAGCTTTAAATCGTTTTCCACTCCGCCGGTGCGAGATTACCGGGTGATTCTTGATTGAACCACAATCGCAGTCACTGCTTGAAGGATCGAGGCTGCCACTCATGCCCGGCGAGCCCGTCGGATCTTTCGATCCAATCTTCAGTTGCCCGTGATCGTTGAACATAGTTGCAGAGCTAATGTCCTCGAGGAAGTTGAGCATAGTTTCATCGATGAGCAACGGACAGCTATCCCGCTCATCCAGCTCGTCGCCATGCGTTTCGCGCAGCGTTTCCTCAAAATAGAGCTTGAGAAAATCGCGCCAGTTTGTCGCATGGTTGAATTTGAACTTTTTATACTCTCTCTTCCACGTTTGATTGTTGATCGGTTCAGACCAGGGGAAGTAAACGGAAAGACCGTGAGCATACTGATACAATGGACCACAGTATTCGCTGCGCACGATCACGCCATCATCGCCCGAGTTCGTGCCCCGCTTTAGTATGTCCATGACCTCGCCACACGCGGTCTTGATGTTGTTAATGTATCGTGCCAGTTTGTCTGACGGGTCGAGTTCTCCACATTTTCTGTTCAGGCAAAAGCAGAAGTCGTACAGGTCCGTGTATTTCTCCTCGTAGAAGCTTTGCGACTGCCAGTGAGCCAAAACCAGCAAATCACGGATCCGGGAATTCTCAGTGTTCGCGGTGGCTTCAAGGCCTTTATTCAGAGCTGTGACAAGCTTCTGCACCGGCTCCCGCAGCGTATCGATCTTACGTAAGTTACACAGCGTCAAGTCAGAGCTGTAACCCGCCATTTGAAAGTCGACGCCGTTGAAGTAGCAGTAGTTGAAGATCGAGATCAGCAGGTTCTTGATGTTTGCTTTGGTGTAAGCTGTTTGTGCCTTCACCGTTAGTCCACCCATGAGCCATTGCCGGTTCAACCACTTCAGATACTCCACGTTCATCCGGTTCTTCTGCTCTTTTTGGATCAGTTTGCCGATCCTCTCCAACGGTCGCGTTGGCTGAAATTCGTTGATCAGTTGCGGGTTGGTTAGTACGTAATCGAGCTTCTCAGCCACTTGCGTCACGAGTGTCTCTTCTGGTCGTTGGCCGACAACATGCGCGCTCAAGAGTTCCTTTGTTCCGTTGGCCACGAGTTGTTCGCGCAGGTAATCGTAGGTCGGTCCCCGTTCGCTTATCAATTTGTCGATCAGGCCATTGTCTTCCAGGTCGTCTCTGGAGAAAACCGAGCGGCCCAGATCATTGAACAGGCGAATCAGGATCTGCCGGTATGGCCAAATGCCGACGTACGCGGGCCCCTGCGCGGCGAGCATGTAGTTGGCTTTGTCCTGGAGTTCGAAAGCGACTTCGGCGCCGCTCATCGAGCACGAATGAAACCCGAGGAGTTCCAGCTCGCCGTCACCTTTTATCTTTTTGTTGAAGTTACCCAGGACGTCGCCCAGGTCCTTCAGCGCGAGCGATCGTGGTCCGGACTTGCCGTTCTTTGGCGCTGCGCCGTGTTCGTCAAACAGAAACACATCGCCCGCGACCACCAGACCGTGCCCGAGAACGAAAAGCATGTAATGGCGAGCCGGATACTTTCTGGCACAGAATTGGAGGAAGAGATCCAGAGATGTTTTGGGATCGTTGTCACGTCCCATCTTTGCCGAGGGAACGGGAGCGGTGTAGCGGATCCTGTCCTTCAACCTCATTTTCATCCTTTTATAGCCCTTGCCGTTCCAGAGCTTATCCATTATGAGGTTTCGAACGAAGGAATCCCTGGGGCCGAAGCCGATATTCACCCTATTCGGGTTCAGGAGTTTTTCGGTGCGGTTTACATCAAAGATGTGAGTTGGCATGGTTGTGCCATGCGGATCAAACTGAGCGAGTACGTTGACTTCGGGATGGTAGCCGGCACTCTTCATCGCTTTGAGGTGTGAAACGACGCCGGGCGCAAGCGGGTTATCGGACGCTAGATAGAACATCACGGTCCATTCTTTCAATTTACGTGTTGCAGGCATTGTCGTATCTCCTTTGCGGGATATGTGGGAAACACGGTTGCCGCGCAGTGGCCTGGGAGCCTCGACAGTCAGTCCGCCTTCGACATACTGGGTTTAGTCGGCGACGGGGGTTGCGCTTCTTACTCGATCAGTTACAGCCGTGGCAATTTGTATCCCGATTTGTTATGGAACCAAGTGGCGATGCATTTCCCAACCAGTCTAGCTGTTGTTGGTAGGCTGCGAGCGAATAGGATGCTTCTATGCTAAATGGGAGGCGGTGTCAAGGTAAAACAGCGAGAATGGCCGTGTTATCAACGGCGTTTAAGCTCCGATTGCCGCTTCCAAATAATTGCGTGTACACTCATTCCGTTCTGATGTGCTTGAGGCAAAACGCCGCGCGTGGCTTCGGTATCCGCTATCCACCCGCCGTACTCAGTCGTGTGCCCCTGTAGCTCAACGGTTAGAGCAGCAGACTCATAATCTGTTGGTTCGGGGTTCGAATCCCTGCGGGGGCACTAATGATACGGTGCTCAGGAAATATCCTCGTCAATAACTTTGCCGCTCATTAAGTCGAATCGTCGCTGGGTGACGATTTTGATGTAGCTGATTTCGTCAGTGAGGTCGTATCGAAAATCACCCATATTGATCGCTTCTTTTAATCGCATCCCATCAGGCATTTCAATGTAGCCGAAACGAGCGTCTCCCTTGATCACACCATTTTGAATCTGCGACAGATCAAGGAATTGAATCTTCCAGGAGCTGTCGTCGCCCCAGATGCACCCGGCGACGAAGCCGAATGGATAATAAAGCAGTGGGCCAATCGGCTCATCCGGTGTCTCGACAAATTTTCCTTGCCCGGTTTTTTCGTCGCGCCGGTAAAGTTTCTTCACTCTTGACTCCAAATACTCGGGACCGGGGTCGTTCACACGATATCGCACCGTTTCGCCTTCGGGGTTTGTGTACTCGCGGTCGATATAACGAGGTACGTAGAAATCGACCGGACAAAAACCCGCGCTGTGAGGTTCTTCTCCCCCAAGATCCCGGCATGACGGGAGCTCCATGATGCGTGTGACAGTGTACTGTGGTGAGTAGAGCGCATAATCCTTCCCACCGTAGGTACAGTGGAAGAAAGTATTGAGGAGGTTCGGATAGTCTCGACTGTATTCACCCACTTGTTCTTCATGGTTACCGTCTGATTTAAAGACGCCGACTCGAAGAGTCTCCCAATATCCCGGACCCTGGCCTACTTTCTCGATGATTCTGGCTGTGTAGGTTTGCATTAATCTTCAACAACTGTCGCAGGGTAGACCCCAACACCCAGTTGAGAGCGACGATGATCCATTGCAATGTCCCCATTTTCCGGCATTTTGGTGCTTTCGACAAAGTGACTCAGACTAAGTCGCCCGCGATAGGCCAACGGAACAAGCGCTGCCGGATTCATGTGTCTGCAATAAGCGGTATTGTGCTAACATGGCCAAGGTAATTAACAGGGCCGTGATAATTAACACGGCCGCGATATTAAACGAGGTTGGCGGTCATGTAAAAGCCATGAAGAATTCGGAAAAACCCAAGGAGTCTCCAGCCATTGAGCGAGAACGTCGTGCGGAGTCCTTACTTGCGGACGTTTTCGAGCAGGCGGGTTGGCGTGTTGAGCGCCAATCGAAACGGCGGAGAGCCAATCTCGATTTCATTGTCCGGCACCCGGAGGGTGTTGGATATGCGGTTGAAGTCAAAGCTGCCGCGGAAGGCCGCGCTGATCGTTTAGTGCCTCTTTTCGCACAAGCTGTCCTGCAATCATTACATAGTGCAGGCCAGAATGCGGCGCCGCTTGCTGTTGTTGCGGCTCCGAAAATCAGCGAAGGTGCTGCAAATCAGATCTTGAAGTTTGCAGATCAGTACGCTGCTGACGCGGCGGTTGGTATCATTGATTTCGATGGACTTCGGGTATTTCGCGGACCGAATCTCGAAGTACTCAACGCTGAGCCTCCTCGCAAGTCGCCAATTGGCCCAAGATCACCCAGAGTCTCGGGACATTTGTTTTCCGATCTGAATCAGTGGATGCTGAAAGTACTGTTGGCGCCTGAAATTCCGGAACACTTACTTTCGGCGCCACGTGGGCAATATCGAAACGCATCCCAACTTGCTCGTGCAGCTAAAGTTTCGGTTATGAGTGCGTTTCGCTTTGTGCAGCAACTCCAAAACGAGGGATTTCTGTCGGAGTCTGGTCCATACTTGAAGGTTGTAAGACGGGACGAGCTCTTTCGGCGATGGCAAGCCTCCGCTGTTCGATCGGTAAAGGAGGCACCGATGAGATTTGTATTAAAGGGAGATCGCCACGCGCAGCTTCGCAGAATGCTTAACAGCGGTCGCGCTTGTCTGGCTCTATTCGCCGCGGCCGACGCGCTTAAGCTCGGATTCGTAGAAGGAGTGCCACCGTATGTTTACGTCGAACGAATCGGGCCTGCAAGTCTTAAGGCGTGGAAGAACCTGAGGCACTGCGAACTTGGCGAACCTCCGGACCTTATTCTTCGTCAAGCCCCAGCCCCGCAATCGATATTTCGTGGCATGGTCAGGCCTGACGGTGTGGCGTCATGCGATGTCTTACAAGTGTGGGTGGACGTTTCTTCGCATCCGTCACGTGGGCGTGAACAGGCCGATCTTGTTCGTCAGCGCGTGCTTGGAAAAGTGATCGACAGGAAAAATTAGTGGAAGATCTTGCAAACTTCGCTCGACTTATCGAAGCCATTCGTCCCTGGCTCATTCATATCGTCATAGTCGGCGGTTGGGCGCACCGATGTTACCGGTTTCATCCGCTCGCGAGCGATCAAGAATATCAACCGCTTCGGACGCGCGATGTTGACCTTGCATTTTCGCTCACTGCGCCGTTAGAAGGTGATCTTAGGCAAGCACTCATTAAGGCTGGATTCGAAGAAGAATTCTTGGGAGAACAAACTCCGCCCGTCGTCCATTATCGACTTGGCGAGGAAGATGGCGGATTCTTTGCTGAGTTTTTGACAGTCAAAAAGGGAGATGGTCTAAGGCGCGATGGCAAATCCGATTTGACTGTTTCAAGAGCTGGAATCACTGCCCAAAAGCTGCGCCATCTCGAACTTCTCCTGGAGGCTGCGTGGAAAGTTCAGGTTGCCGCGGATAATAAAGTTCCTGTGGACCGCTCTGTAGATCTGACCGTGCCGAATCCAGTCAGCTTTATTATTCAGAAGCTCTTGATTCAAAAATACCGCGATCGAGAAAAGCAGGCGCAGGATACATTGTACATTCACGATACGTTGGAGTTATTCGGGGCATCTCTCGAAGAGCTACGAAAGATTTGGGAGAATGACTTGCGACCTAAGATACCACCCAAGACCGCGAAACGAGCAATTGTGACTGGGATGGAACTATTTCGAAACGTAACAGATGTGATTCGCGACGCGGTGCGAATACCCCAGGACCGAACCCTGCAACCTGAAAACGCGCGTGCCGCTATCCTTTACGGCTTGGAGGAAGTACTTGGTGATACATGACGAAGATGCCGCTATCGGTCCCGCCACATTCCGTTCTTAAAGTCACGCAGTTTCTGACAGAGCCTCATCGACCAATCTCCGCACCAGGGCGCCGTACTCGTCTCGCATGGGTAGCTCGAGGTTTGTCGTCAACTGCCTGCGCGTGGTGGAGACGATTTCCTGTGTCAACGGGTTGGTGCCAGTCTTTTGATAAGGCTGCCAGTAGAGGCCGGTGCCGCGGCGTTGCCACAGTGGGAGGTCGTTGAAGTTGATTCCTCGCTGCCAGAGGAGTTCGTTCTTGTCGGGAACCGAGAGCCGGTTGAGTGCGGAGGTGGCTTGTTGGACTGACTGACCTTCCTTCCTGAGAAGCCAGTAGCAATGAGCATTGAGCGCGTTTCGGTGTGCGTCTTCGTTGCGCCAGCGAAAGTAGTCGACGACCAAATCAACATTCGGCAGCTCGGAAATGCGGCAGTCGAAACACGCGAGGTCCTGAAGTAACAGCGAGAACTTCGCGCTGGCCTCCCCGGCGAGAACCGAGTTGTATTTTCGTATCTTGCGATCGAACGTGGTGATAGCCGGGTGAAACAGTAGCGAGATCTCATCGGATTGCGTGTAGCCATAAATTGCTTTGAAGCCGGAGTTCATTAAGTGGGCCGTGGTTTCGATCATCATGTCGCGAAAACGCACATCGTAGGGCGCTTCGAACTTGTGAACTTCCTTCGTCAGTCGAGTGAAATTGCGACCGTCAATACGCGCCACAAGAAACATTCCGGGCAATACCGATCGGTCGTGTGCGGTTTCAAAGACCCGCATCTTGGCATCCAACTCATCAAACTTCATCAGCCCACTCCTCAACCAGAAACTTTCCCGCCGGATCAATCTGAACATAGTACAAGGCGTCGAATCCTTCGTCGCGCTGCGGTATTTCGAGCTTCTTGTAAGTTCCCAAAACACCGCGGTCCGGAATGCGCGCCGCATCAACGCGTTCACTATTGCGGGCGAGTGCAGAAGCGATATCTGAACGAAAGTAGTAACCGACAACCCGAAAGCCGGCGGCCTTTGATTGCGCGATAAACTGCGCGCGGGTCTCTCTCGTGACGTTTGTGTTGTCGAGAACGACTGGTTGGCGCGCCTCGAGACAAGCATTGAAAAGCACTGCGAGCCGGTGTTTCGTCTTGAGCATGTCCGAATTGACGCGCACGTGTGTGTGGAAAAACCGTTCGTGGTAGAACGAGGATTTTCCGGTCCCCTGAATACCGATGAAGATGACGGCTTCCATTTTAGACACCAGGACCAATCGCAGTTTCAGAGTGAAGTGCTGCGCGGTAAAAGCCGGTAAATCAGCGTCACGGTCCTTTCTGTCTTCTCACCTTTGTGAACCAGCACGCCGTCCGACATCGGATTTAGCGGCGTCGTGATCCCATTTGTAGACGGGCCAAATCTCCATGAAGGCGAAGTTTCGCTGTTGGGGAATTTGCTTTTCCAGCCCATTTTGTCCCTGACCTTGTAATTCAATCGTTGCCAGTCTTTCTTCAAGTTTCTGGCAGCGGTCTTCGAGACTACGGCATCGGGTTTCGAGAAACTGATTGCGACGATCCAGCCTCAGACATCGGTCTTCGAGATTTTGCCAGCGCTCATTCAAATCGACCACGTCATTGTATGTCGGTAGACCAAATACCATGAGCAACGCTCCCACTACACCGAGTCCCCCGGCGGCACCGGCGAGAAGCAGGACGATTGGAGTTCGTGGCGACGTTTGTGGCAAGGCGACGGCCAGCAAGAGCAAGAGAGCAAACACTACTGCACAGGCCAATACAAATGCAGAGAAATATTTTGCGGTTTGACGCCTTACCTTGGCCTTATCCTGGGCCATTTCTTTCCTTGTTTTGATCCAGGGCCGGATCCGCACATAAAGGAATCTCAAGAGCAGCCCAAGAAGAATGGCATAAGCGCCCTGTGGAGCATGGTCCAAGAGGGTGGACAGCATTGGCCTAACCTCCGAACTTGAATGAGGATCGATGTGGGGTCGTATCGATAGAAACGACACGTCGCCACACGTCACCTCGACTAATTTCCGAGGATCTCGATGCGTACTGGCCTTAGATAGGGCCGGGTTTTAACTCCGCCTGAGTAAACTCTGCGAATCGATCTCCTATCAGCCAGCTGCCACTGGCCAAAGGTTTAGTGATGGTTGTAAGGGCTAAGTAGCATCGGCACTATTGCTCATCTCAATAGTGCTCTTGCACCTAACATATTTGGCGCAGGTGGTAGCCGTGGCCTTGCTCTCGACTTCGATTACTTTATCCTGCACCAGCTTTCGCAAAGCGTTTCTGATGCTCGCCCCGGTTATTCTCTTGTGGGCGAATTCTTCGTCAATTTCAACCAGCTTTGTGAGCAATTGATTTTTGTCAAAGGGATCCGGTAGCTGGTTAATGGCCTTTCGAGCAACAGCGAGGACACCTCTCACGCGCGGTTGGTTTGGTTTGATTTGCAGCTTCAGTTGCGGCGTCGCTTTCAAATCCGCTGTTGACGGCGCATTCTGATAAGTCGCAATCAGGTTGTTCAGTTGATTAAGTTCGGCCAACACTCTTTCCTTCCGGGACAGAAGGGCTTTCAATAAATACTCCAACTCCCGGTTCGGGTTTGTGGCTGAATTCACCTCTGAATGCATGGCGATCATTTTAATTGACTGGCACTTACGAGGTCAAATTTCTTTAACAACGACGTCGTTTTTTAGTCAATGACGTGTTAATTAAGATGGGAAGCGAAAATCTCCTGCTAACTATGGCTGGTTACCCGTGGACAAGGTAGTAAATAGCTTTGATTACTTGTAATAAACACGTCTTTGCCTGGGAGTTAAGTTTGACCATCTGGTAGGCTTTGCACAAAAAGTCTGAAATCCCACCCACGGCAGTGGGTGGATTGGTTCAGATGCTTTCTAACCAAAATCTAAATAGTTGCCATGGAATCCACCCACGGCAGTGGGTGGATTGTTCAAGTCCTTTCTAAGAAAGTATTTGAAGTATCCACCCACTGCCGTGGGTGGGATTATGTTTCGGTTCGGGCTCTCTCTTTAGAAAGAATTTGAAACAATCCACCCACTGCCGTGGGTGGGATTCCGGAGTTTTTGTGCAAAGCCCATCTGGTAACCAAGTAGTATTGGTTTGAAAAAAGGTCGCCTGAAGAAGGTGCGGTTTAATGAACTCTTATGAAGCGAGTAATCGCGCTGGTTGCTGTAGGTGTCGTGCACGATCTCAATCTCGCAGCCCGGTTTGCAGATCAGATACTGATGCTAAATGGCGGACGCGTTGCCGGCAGCGGCACACCCGCCGAGGTACTCACGACTAGGCAGATCGAACACGTCTTCGGAGTCGAGCCAACGATGGTTCATACTGAGGACTCAGGCATTCATCTAATTTTTAATTAACAAGATGCTATTGACGATCACCAGTACCACCGTGCCGGCCACCGACCTGGGTTACTTGCTTCACAAAAACCCGGCTCGACTGCAATCCTTTCCGCTTTCTTTCGGACAAGCGCATCTCTTCTATCCGGAAGCAACCAGTGAACGTTGTACCGCTGCGTTACTCCTGGATGTGGATCCGGTTGGGCTTGTTCGCAACCGTCGCGGACCCGCTGGTGAAGGCGGGACGCTCGATCAGTACGTCAACGATCGGCCATACGTGGCGTCTTCATTCCTTAGTGTCGCGATTGCGCGTGTGTTGGGAAGCGCACTCGCCGGCCGAAGCAAAGGTAGACCCGAACTTACCGAGATCGCGATGCCACTGACGGCGAAGATCTCGGTTCTTCCATCGCGCAGTGGTGAAAAATTTGTGCGGCGACTGTTCGAGCCCCTGGGTTATCAAGTAACAGTTAGCCGTCACGAGCTTGATGACGACTTTCCTGAATGGGGTGAAGGTCCATACTACACAGTCGAGCTCCAGGGAAATGTCCGCTTACGGGATTTGCTCACGCACATCTATGTGCTTGTTCCCGTGCTCGATAATGAAAAGCACTACTGGGTTGGAGATGATGAGGTTGAAAAGTTATTACGACACGGCAGCGGTTGGCTGGCGGGCCATCCGGAAAGGGAAGAGATTACGAAACGATATCTGAAATATCGTCGCGATCTGGCGAAAGAAGCACTATCGCGCCTGGTTGATGAAGAGTCGCCTGATCCTGATGTCGCTGCGACAGTTCATAATAACGAAGAAGAGGCTATTGAACGGCCTTTGAATTTGAACGAGCAGAGGATCAACACAGTGGTGGCGGCGCTCAGGAGCTCGGGAGCGAAACGCGTCGTGGATCTTGGTTGCGGTGAAGGAAAACTGCTACGCGCGTTGCTCGAGGATCGAGGGTTCGATGAGATAGTAGGATTGGACGTCTCTCATCGTACGCTTCAGATCGCGCAGGAGCGACTCAAGCTCGAACGATTGCCAACGCGCCAGCGCGAACGTTTGCGGTTGATCCAGGGTTCACTGATGTACAGGGACAACCGGCTGGCCGGTTACGACGCCGCGACCGTTATTGAAGTCATTGAGCATTTGGATGAGGCACGCCTAACCGCATTCGAACGCGTGCTATTCGAGTTTGCGAAGCCCGCACACGTAGTGCTGACGACGCCTAATGTCGAATACAACGTGCAGTTCGAAAATCTTCCGGCGGGCAAGCTCAGGCACAAGGATCACCGTTTCGAGTGGACGCGAGAGCAATTCAAAAAGTGGGCCGAGGGAATTGCCCGACAGTACGGCTATGAGCTGAGACTGTTACCGGTCGGAACAGAACATCCATCGCTCGGCGCTCCCACACAGATGGCTGTATTTAATCGAACAACGTAAGGGGTTTAGTTTGAGTAACGTGGTAACAATTCCGGAATTGGCTCTGGTGGTGCTCGTTGGTCCATCCGGAGCGGGAAAATCAACGTTTGCGCGTAAGCACTTTAAATCTACCGAAGTCCTGTCGTCGGATTTCTGTCGCGGGTTGGTTTCTGACGATGAGAATGATCAGAACGCAACAACCGCAGCATTTGAAGTTTTACACTTTATCGCTGCGAAGCGGCTCAAGGCCGGCAAACTAACCGTAGTCGACGCGACCAATGTTCAGACAGAGGCGCGCAAGCCGCTGGTCGCGCTCGCACGTGATTATCACGTCATTCCCGTAGCCATTGTCTTCAATCTGCCCGATCGGCTTTGTCAGGATCGAAATCGAAGCCGGTCGGATCGCAACTTTGGACCACACGTAATCCGGCAGCAAAGCCAGCAGTTACGTCGTTCGATTAGGAACCTTAAACGTGAAGGGTTTCGTCACGTCTTTGAATTCTCAACACCAGAAGAGATCGACGCAGTTGTCATCGAGCGGCAGCCGCTCTGGAACAATCTCAAGCACGAGCATGGCCCATTTGACATCATCGGCGACGTCCACGGTTGTTTTGACGAGCTGCATCTGCTGCTCGGGAAACTCGGATACGAGATCACGGAAGTAAATGGAGATGGCTCAAGACATTTCGAGACCAGGCATCCGGAAGGTCGCAAAGTAATCTTACTGGGCGATCTCGTCGATCGTGGTCCAAGGATTCCGGACGTATTACGTGTGGCTATGAGCATGGTCGAAAGAGGCGAAGGTCTCTGCGTCCCGGGCAATCACGATATGAAGTTGATGCGGAAGCTTATGGGAAGGGACGTGCGTATTACCCATGGTCTGGCCGAATCACTCGAACAACTCGAGCGCGAGCCGCCCGAGTTTAAGGAACAGGTCGCGACGTTCATCGACAAGCTCGTCAGTCACTATGTGCTTGACGATGGACGACTGGTGGTCGCGCATGCCGGATTAAAAGAAGAGTTACAGGGTCGAGGATCGGGTAAGGTTCGCGATTTCGCGCTGTTTGGAGAGACCACCGGGGAAACTGATGAGTTTGGATTACCAGTCCGCTATAACTGGGCCGCCGAATACCGCGGAAAGGCAATGGTGGTCTATGGTCATACGCCGGTACCAGAACCGGAATGGCTGAACCGAACTATTTGCATAGACACCGGCTGCGTCTTTGGCGGAAAGCTCACCGCACTTCGTTATCCGGAAAAAGAATTGGTGTCTGTTCCGGCTCTCCAAACTTACTATGAACCTGCCAAACCGTTTCTTCCCGAGGAGGAGCAAGCGCCGGCGCTTACGGCGCAACAGAAATATGATGACGTTCTCGATATCGAGGATGTTATTGGGAAACGAATTGTTTCGACTCGACTGCATCGCACCGTAACGATCCGGGAAGAGAACGGTATCGCGGCGCTGGAAGTTATGAGTCGCTTTGCGGCAAACCCGAAATGGTTGATCTATCTGCCACCAACCATGTCACCCTCGGAGACGAGTCAACTACCTGACTTGCTGGAGCATCCTGCTGAAGCGTTTTCTTACTATCTCCATCAGGGAGTTGCAAAGATTGTTTGCGAAGAGAAGCACATGGGCTCGCGTGCGGTGGTGATCGTTTGTCGCGACGAAGACTCTGCACGCGAACGATTCGGCGTTGTCGGTGATGGTCCAGGTATATGTTATACGCGAACTGGCCGGCGCTTCTTCGATGATAAGAAGCTGGAAAGTGAGTTTATCGGCACGATTCAAACGGCGATTTCCGGCGCAGGGCTTTGGGAGGAGTTTAAGACTGACTGGTTCTGTCTTGATTGCGAGCTCATGCCATGGTCAGCGAAAGCGCAGGAATTACTGCGACAACAGTATGCGGCTGTGGGCGCCGCGTCGCGCGTCTCGCTGGCGGAGGCTGTCACGGTGCTCAAGCAAGCGGCAGGTAGAATCGATGATGTTGGACCACTGCTGGACCGGTATCGAGCGCGCGAGCAAGCTGCGAAAAAATATACGCACGCATATCGTCGCTATTGTTGGCCTGTTAATTCAATCGCGGATTTACGGCTGGCTCCTTTCCACCTGTTAGCGACAGAAGGAAAAGTCCACACCGATAAAAACCACATCTGGCACATGGAGACGCTCAAGAGACTCTGCGATGCCGGGTCGGGATTAATGTTGGCAACATCGCACCTCGTCGTTGATGTAACCGAGCCCGCAAGCCAGGAAGCTGGTATTAAATGGTGGGAAGAATTAACGAGTAGCGGCGGCGAGGGAATGGTAGTGAAGCCTTTTGATTTCATCGCCCGCGGACCGCGTGGACTCGTTCAGCCCGCAGTGAAATGTAGAGGACGCGAGTACCTGCGGATCATTTATGGGCCTGAATACACCGCGCCCGAAAATCTCGAGCGACTGAGGTCGCGAGGGTTGTCGGCAAAGCGCTCCCTGGCATTGCGGGAGTTTGCTCTCGGAATCGAGGGTCTTGAGAGATTTGTGCAAAGAGAGCCATTGCGCCGGGTTCATGAATGTGTTTTCGGCGTTCTAGCCCTGGAAAGTGAACCCGTCGATCCACGATTGTGAGAGCATTACTGGATTGCTTCTTTGGATTCCCATTTCCAGTCGGCTTTCTTTTTAACGGTGTAAGACGCGAGGTATCTGTCGACGCGCGGGTTCGTTTGGTTTCTTAATTCGTTGTTTCCAACCTGGGACGTGGCAAATGAACTTCGAAACGGCATAACGAAGAGCACCGCAATCAATAAAACAGGTCTGATTCTCATAGCTCTTTCCCACCTTTTCCTGCAGGACGGTTTATTGCCGTCGCTACCAGCCGACCCTATAATTGGCGAGCTTTTCGCCAACCGCGCCGACGTTAGTTCCGGGTGTTCTTAAAGTCTTTTGGGTTTTCTTAAGTTGGGCTGATAAAGCTCTTACCGCGAGTCTTACAGAATTCTTACAGCCGTTATGCTCTGGCCTGACAATCACTTATATGAATTCGGGCCCTTTGTGCTTGACGCGCGCAGTCGCATATTGCTCAGGGATGGCGTGACGGTTCGTCTCACCCCGAAGGCTCTTGAGACTCTTCTTGTCCTCATTCAGCACGGAGTGCAGGTAGTTGATAAGGAGCAGTTACTGAAGGAGGTGTGGCCGGACACCTTTGTCGAAGAGGGCAGCCTTTCGCGCAACATACACGAATTGAGGAAGGCACTCGGCGACGACTCTTCTCAGCCGTCCTACATAGAAACGATTCCAAAGCGAGGTTACCGGTTTGTCGCACCGCTAAAGGTATCTGTGCCCGATACCGGTCAGATCGCCCCAGCCGCTGTTTCTCCGGCGGCGACACTTACCCCGCCGCGCAAGATACCATCACGAACGGTGAAAATTGTCCTGACCGGCTCAGCAGTGCTGACACTATTACTTGTTGGTTCCATGAAAACGTTTTTCTATCTGAAACACCGCGGAACGTCTTCGGCTCCAGTGTCGCGCGCGAAGATCACCCTGCTCAGATTGACCAATAACAACGCGGTGGATGGAGGGCCATCGTGGTCGCCCGATGGCAGCCGGGTAACCTTCTCGAGCAATCGCGACGGGAAGGGCGAGATCTATGTGATGAACACTGATGGATCGAATGTGAGACGACTCACGAACAATCTGTCTGACGACTCTGGTTCAAAGTGGTCTCCCGACGGCAGCAAGATCCTATTCAATAGCGAGCGAGACGGAAATTATGAGGTTTATGTAATGGATGCCGACGGCGGCAACCAGACTCGCTTAACCAGGAACAATGCAGCTGATAGTGGTACCTCGTGGTCTCCCGACGGTAGCCAGATAGCATTCGCCAGTAACCGCGATCAATCTAGTCCCTTTAATTTTGACATCTACTTGATGAATGCTGATGGCTCGAATGTCAGGAAAATCGTTGATGATCCTGAGTTTGATGCCGACGCAAAGTGGTCGCCCGATGGTAA
Source organism: Pyrinomonadaceae bacterium (assembly GCA_035760085.1). Taxonomy (GTDB): domain Bacteria; phylum Acidobacteriota; class Blastocatellia; order Pyrinomonadales; family Pyrinomonadaceae; genus PSRF01. Next base: position 3,011 of record DASTTS010000155.1, on the reverse strand, counting down.
GAAGATCGTGTTTGTAACCGGAAGAAACGGGAACTTTGATGTGTACGAGGCGAACGTGGACGGCACGGACCAGAGGAACCTGACTTCAGATTACGACAAAAACGACGGCTCACCTGCCTGGTCTCCTGACGGTAAGAACATTGCCTTCACGCGGAGCATTCAAGGCAAAGACCAGGTCTTTGTTATGAACTCTGATGGGACCAATCTCAAACGTGTGACCAACAACGCGTCAAATAATGGGCAGCCGGCGTGGTCGCCCGACGGCTCGAAGCTCGTGTTTCAAACGGACCGCGACGGCAACTTTGAGATATCCATCATGAGTGTTGACGGCGAGTTGGTCCAACTCACCGATGATCCGGCGGAAGATGTCGAGCCAGACTGGTCTCCCGATGGAAGCAAGCTTGCGTTTTCGAGTAATCGCGACGGCATGCATCACATTTACGTTGTGAACGCTGATGGCAGTTCGTTAACGCAAATCACCAACGCGAACGCGAACGATAATGAACCCGCATGGTCGCGTGATGGCAAACGGATCGCATTCGTGCGCGCGATTGATGGAAACGCTGAGATTTACCTCGTGAATGCTGATAGCAGCCGTGAAACCAGGTTGACCTCGGACCCCGCAAATGACACGTCTCCCAACTGGTCGCCCGACGGAAGGATCTTCTTTACCAGCAACCGCGATGGCAAGCGAAACATATATGTGATGAATGCTGATGGTGCCGCTGTCAGCAGGTTCACAACAATAGGAGCGACAGCGCCTGCCTGGTCACCGGACGGAAGCAAGATCGCTTTCACCAGTCCCATTCCGGAGTTGTTCTATAGCTATCATCCACTCGAGGTGTGGGTAGCGGATCCGGATGGCGGCAACGTTAGGATGGTGACGAAAGATCCATCAAGCACGTTCGTCCCATGTTGGTCGGCTGATGGCGCCAGCATCGCCTTTGGCGTTGATCATTACGGCGTTGGATCAAATATCTTGCAGGTAGATTTGAGCAGCGGCAACGTAAAGCGCCTGACCGCCGGACCTACAGTTGACACCCAACCGGCAATCTCCCCCGACGGCACAAAGCTCGCCTTCCAGAGCAACCGCGACGGTAACTACGAGATTTACGTGATGAATCTAAAGTAATCATGAAAATCCTGTAATCCTGTCCAACATACGATTGTGTCTAACGCTACTCGTGGTTGACTTTTGAGATACCCTCAAAATGCGGTTAAATGTTGCTGTATGCCGATGGATGAGTTTGAACGCGGTGACGCCGTCGTAGAGAAGACCGAGAGTAAGACAAAGCTGGAGCGGCCGCCGCTCTACAGAGTCCTTTTACATAATGACGATTTCACGACGATGGAATTCGTCGTCTTCGTCCTGCAAACTGTATTCAATCACGGCGAAACGGCAGCGATTCGACTCATGCTCGATGTGCACAGGAAAGGTATCGGTCTCGCTGGTGTCTATACTTTTGAAATCGCGCAGATGAAGGTCGACAAAGTCACGAGCCTGGCGCAGGCTAATGAGTTCCCGCTCTTGTGCACGATGGAAGAAGACGCAGGCTCCGAGTAAAAACAGCTTCAATGATCACAAAGGAACTGGAAAACACTTTAAATCTGGCCGTGGCGGAAGCGACCACGCGCCAGCACGAGTACGTAACGTTGGAACATCTGCTGCTGGCGTTGCTCGCCGACCCCACTGCGCGCGACGTTATCTATTCCTGCGGCGGAAACCTCAATACGTTGAGGAAAGATATCGAGGAGTTCTTTGCTTCACACGGTGAGATGGTCAGTGCAGATCCGGACACGCTGCCCGAACAAACAATTGCGTTCCAACAGGTTTTGCAATATGCATTGCTCCAGGCGCAAGCGAGCGAACAACAGGAAGTGAACGGAGGCAGTGTCCTCGCGGCGCTATTCCACGCAAAGCATTCTCATGCGGTGTTCCTCTTGAACAAGCAGGGAATCACACGTCTCGCCGTACTCAACTACATCTCGCACGGAATTTCTCCAGCAGGTGAAGGCGAAGCTCCTGGTGGTGTGAACGCTGATGAAGAGGAAGACGCACGGCCGTCCAGAGATCCTTTGCAGGCTTTTACAGTCAACCTGATCGAGCGCGCCGCGGCAGGACAAATCGATCCTCTCATCGGCCGCAACGAAGAGTTGCAACGAACGATTCAGATATTGTGCCGGCGGCGTAAAAACAATCCGGTTTACGTTGGCGAGCCGGGCGTTGGCAAAACAGCTATCGCTGAGGGACTCGCACTAAAGATTCATCTCGGTGAAGTTCCCGAGGTGCTGCGCTCTGCGACTTTATATGCGTTGGACATGGGAGCCGTGCTGGCCGGCACGAAATATCGCGGTGAGTTTGAACAAAGATTCAAGGGCGTGATCACTGCCCTAAAGAAGATCCCCGGTTCAATTCTTTTCATTGACGAGATTCACACGATCGTTGGAGCCGGAGCCGTCAGCGGTGGCTCGATGGATGCATCGAATATTCTCAAGCCGGCACTCGCATCTGGAGAATTGCGTTGCATCGGGTCGACCACTTACAGCGAGTACAAAGCATCATTCGAAAGAGATCGCGCACTGGCACGCCGCTTTCAAAAAATCGAAATCTCGGAAACGTCTGTGGAAGAGACGGTTGAAATACTGAATGGATTGAAGAGCTACTACGAGGAGTATCACGGCGTGGAGTACAGCTCTGATGCGATACGAGTAGCTGCTGAGATGTCTGCGAAGTACATGCACGATCGGTTCTTACCGGATAAGGCCATCGACGTACTTGATGAAGCGGGCGCGGCGTTGAAGTTGAATTCCACCTCGGCTGAGAAGAAAGTCGTTGATACGCGGGACATCGAAACCATCGTGGCGCGCATGGCGAAAATCCCCGCCAAGACGGTAGTGAGCTCAGAAAAGGTTCGTCTGGCAGAGCTGCAAGGCAAGCTACAGGACGTGATTTTCGGTCAGGACCATGCGATCGAGCAGGTCGTTCGGGCGATCAAGTTGTCTCGTTCCGG
>DASTTS010000154.1:0-30957 GCA_035760085.1 Pyrinomonadaceae bacterium | reverse complement strand
AAGCCAGGGCCCATAGCCTGACTATCGAGATAACTGGAATTGTCGCTGTCGGGAGTGTTCAACCACTGGTGCGCGTGCAAGTGGTGAATGTGGTGCTCTTTCGGACCAGCGTGAACGACGCGCATCTTCACGTGGTCGTTGATGTAGCTGTGGTGCACGTTCGACGGATCGTCCGGGAACAGCACCTTCGTTGCTTTCGCACCTTTGATCAGGTTACCGCTGCCGTCAGTCGTGTTTGCCGGGACATCGACGATCTGCGCCGGGTCACCGACAGCCCACGCTGACAGGAAGAAGTCTTCATACTTGCATTCAGTGCAGTTCGCCATTGGACCAACGCCAAGACGGTTGGCGAGAATTTCCGCGCCGATACCGCCCGTGCCGTAGTTGATAGCGAAGCCGTCTTTCACGCTGTAGAGCGTGTGCGAAAGAACCGGATCTTCAAACTGCGGAAATGCCTGAATGGCTTTGATCTCGTCGTGATAGACAACGGTGAACTCGCGGAAAGGCTGATCGCGATCAGGCTCCACCGCGTTTGGTTTGTAAGTGCCGGCTGGAAAACGGCCTTTGTTTGGACCAGTGATAACAGCATTCAGATCGGTGTGCACAATGTTGTTGTTGGCATCGAGCATCTTCACGATCGGTTGACCCGCGCGCGGGTGTCCTGCTGGATAAACAGCGTCGTAGTTAAGAATCGGCTGTCCGCCCGCGGTTTTCTGCGGCGTACCATCCGCGTTCCTCGCGGTTGCGAGCGCCATCTCTTCCGCAGTTAACTGCGAGCGATACCACTCTGCGGTTTTCACTTCGACGTTGACGGAGCCGAAAAGGCCCATCGCGAGCGAGCCGCCATCGCCTTCACCACCCGTGGTTGCGGCGGTCGAATAAACCAGGTGATTACCTTCACGCTGCGCGGTGTACGTGTAGGTGGCCGAAGCGCCGGGCGCAACTAAACTGCTCTGGTTCTGTCCGACGTTAGAGCCGTCAGAAAGAATCGTGCCGACGAGTTGCAGTCCCATCACGTGCGCCGAGGCCGTGCGTGTAGCGGGCGCGTTGTTGGCAGCAAATGAATTAACGTTAGCCGGATCGGGCGCTAGTAAATTGGTAAAGTTGATTTGGAGACAATCTCCGATGTTCATGCGCAATGCGATCGGACGCGGGCGCTTGCCGGGACGCAACTGCACATTGCCGGCAACCAATCCCTTGCTCGGGTCAATAGCGACCACATCGGCCTTGAGTGCGTAGATCATACCCGCGGGGTTGATTGCGCCGAGACGGTTATAAATCAAGGCCTGGTCCAGTGCGACCACATCAGCCTTAACGGTCCGGTCGCATGTAGTTTGAGCGTGCGCGCTCGACACGGCGAGTAGCGCAACCACTCCGGCGCAGCAGAACGCAAAGAGCGACTGCCAGGGCCGTAGAGCTTTTCTAGTATTCATCTAAAATTTTCACCTCGTGGTAAACGGATCATTCCCACAGGAGTGTGGGGTTTGAGTTTGATCGCGCCGCGCGGACCTAGCGAACAAGGTGACGAGGCTTCATCGGAAGTTCATCTGTAGCGTGAGTCGCTTGAGCAAAGGGCGTGCCTGTATGTAAATCCTGTAAGAATCTTGATAATCCTGTCCAACTTAGACAGGACTTACAAGATTTTCAGGATTTTCACGATGAAGAAGCGTGTTCCAAGTTGGATGGGCGTGAGGTCGGATTGTTCCACCACGGAACACAATTAAGAGTCGTCGGCGCCGCCGCGTAATCCAAAGGTTTTCATCTTTCGGTACAGCCGGGGCCGGTGGTAGTTAAGAATCTCTGCGGTCCTTTTGACGTTTCCGCCCGTTCGCTCGAGCGTCTGCGCGATCGCTTCACGCTCGATCTCTTCCATCGTGAAATACGGTGGAATCACACAGCGAAACTCACGTGTCTGCGTGGTGTGAAGTTGTTCCGGTAAATCTTCCGGCATCAACTTATCTCCAGTCGCAAACAGTACGGCGTGTTCGATCACGCTTTCAAGCTCGCGCACATTTCCCGGCCAGTCATATCGCATCAATAACGCGAACGCAGGAGTCGAAATCTCGCGAATTCGCTTCTTGTACTTTTCCGTGTACTGTTCGAGGAAGCGATTAGCGAGCAGCGGAACATCGTCGAGTCGTTCACGTAAAGGCGGTGATTTGACCTTGATCGTGCTGATGCGAAAGTAAAGATCTTTGCGCAGCGTGCCTTCTTGAATCATCTGTGCTGTATCGCGATTGGTCGACGAGACGAGGCGGAAATCAACGCTGAGTTCCTGGTCGTCGCCGAGTCGACGGAGCTTTCGCTCCTGTAATACCCGCAGTAACTTTGTTTGAAGGTGAATGGGCATCTCGGCGATCTCGTCGAGGAGCAACGTGCCGCCCGCTGTCGCTTCAATCAACCCGTGTTTGTCCCGATCGGCTCCGGTGAATGCCCCTTTTCGATAGCCAAACAACTCGGATTCAATAAGCTCCTGCGGAATGGCGGCGCAGTTGATACGAGTAAAAGGCAATTCAGCGCGCGGACTCTGAAAGTGAAAAGCCGCTGCAATCAACTCTTTGCCTGTCCCCGATTCGCCTTCTATTAATACTGAAGCATCAGACGGCGCGGCAGTGCGGATGATGGCGTGAATTTGCCGCATCTTCGGATCACGACCGATGATCTTGAAATCGTCACTATCTCCGCTCAGCGCGCTCTTGAGACTGCGGTTTTCGCGTTTTATGGCCTCGAATTCGAGGGCGCGTTTAACCAGCGTCGCGACCTGAGCGGGCGTGAAAGGCTTTTCAATGTAGTAGAAAGCACCGTGCTTGATCGCGTCGATAGCGATGTCGAGTGAGCCGTGTGCGGTCATCACGATGACCTGCGTGTTAGGAGTGTCGCCTTTGATAAGTGTGAGTAAGTCTATTCCGCTGGCATCAGGGAGACGCAGATCCGTGAAGACGAGATCATACGGGGAACCGTTGAGAAACGCTTTTGCCTCGGCGCCGCTTTTCGCCGTGTCTACGTGATGGCCGAGGTCAATCAACACTAAACGCAGCGCATCAGTGATGCTCACTTCGTCGTCAATGACAAGGACGCGGTTAGCCGGCATTGGCAACCTCCCCGTGCACTGCCGGCAGCACGATTGAGATCGTAGTGCCCTCTCCGGGCCGGCTGTTAAGAGACACGGTACCGCCGTGCTGCTCGATGATTTTTTTCGCGTACGGCATACCGAGACCGAGCCCCTGCGCCTTCGTTGTGTAGAAAGGCTCGAAGATCTTTTTCGCTTCTTCCCCGGGGATTCCGGGACCAGTGTCGGCGATTTCGAGTCGCAGCGATTCGCCGGTGCGATCGATGGCGACGCTTAACGTGCCGCCTTCTCTCATCGCCTCGATCGCATTTAGCATCAAGTTCATCAAAGCTCCACGGATCGAGGATTGGTCCAGCATTGTGTTTGCCTGCTGGTCCATCGAGCGACGCACCTCGACCTTGTTTGCCGTTAATTGTGGTCGCAGTAGCTCCAGCACGTCGTTAACGATCTGGCTCAGGTTCCCGGAACGTAAAGTGAGATTAACGGGCCGGGCGAACCCGAGGATCTGTTCAACCCGGCTGTTGAGATGTTTGATAGTGTCGACGATTTTATCTACGAGATAAGTTTGGCTCTCCGAAAAGTTACTCGATTTTTCTTTGAGATGGAGTGAGTAGAGTAGCAATCCGGCGAGCGGGTTCTTTACCTCGTGAGCAACCTGTGCGGCGGCGCGTCCGAGGGCGGCGATGCGTTCCTGTGTTACGAGTCGTTTGTGAGTTTCGATGAGCTCGGCGGTGCGCTCGTCGACGCGTGTCTCGAGCTCTTCTGCGTATCGTTTGAGCTCCTGCTCGAGCCTGCGTTTCTCGTCAGTCAGGCGCTTCTTCTCTGCGGCGCGTGCGACGGCGTTGAGCAGCACATCTTTGACGATCGGTTTAGCGATGAAATCATACGCGCCTGCACGCACGATTTCCGGTATCACCGATAAGTTTGGTTCACCCGTGATCATGATGACGGGAATGTATCTTGGCGGGTTACATAGTTTCTGCAACAACTGGATGCCGTTCTTGCCGGGCAGATTAATGTCGATCACGGCCACGTCGAGATCCTCGGCGTTGTGCGTGACGGCGCTGTCATAGTCCGCCGCCAGTAGAACGGAGTAGCCGGCGCGCTTCAGAAACTCGCCCATTGTCAGGCGAATGCTGGGCTCGTCATCGACTAGTAGCACGTTAGGCATATTCAAAATCTTTTCTGCGATCTCTGCGCCCTCTGCGTAAACATAAGCCGTCGAAAATTTTCAACGCACAGCACGCAGAGACGCAGAGTTCGCAGAGGAAAGCTCGACGATGAATCGTGTGTATTTTCCTTCCTCGCTTTCAACTCGAATCGCGCCGCCGAAATCGCGAATGATGCCGAAGCTGACACTCAGCCCCAGGCCCGTGCCTCCCGTTTCGCGCCGCGTCGTGAAGAAGGGATCGAATACCTTGCCGAGATCTTCGCGTTTGATCCCGACGCCGTTGTCGTAAAACTCCACGCGCACCATTTCGCCGTTCTTCCCGGCACGACGCGCCGTTATCCGGAATAGTTTTGGTTCCTGAGAATCGCCCGTCTTCGCCTTGAGAGCGTGATACGCATTACTGATCATGTTAACTACGACCTGCCTGAGACGTGAGGCGTCGGCACGGACCAGTGGCAGATCCGGCTGCAAATCAATCTCTACCGTAATGCCATCCTTTTCAAACTGACGTCCGAAAAGCGCGATGGACGTTTTAATCGACTCGGCGAAGTGTACCTGTCCGAGCTCAAGCGTATCTGCGCGCGCAAAAGCCAGCAGGCCACGTACGATCTTGGCGATGCGCTCACCCTCATCAATGATGCCGTCAATCATCTGCTGCTCGAACTCAGAACGTGGCGTCTCTTCATCCTTGAGTAGCTGAGCGAAATTGATCACACCGTTCAGCGGATTGTTGATCTCGTGAGCGACGCCCGCGGAAAGTTCTCCAATCGACGCCAACTTGGAAGATTGATAGAGCTGCTGTTGCATCTCTTCCCGCTCGGCTTCGAGTTTCTTGCGCGCGGAGAGATCACGCATAGACATGATCATCACCTCTTCACCATCCGTTGAAAGCGGAGTAAATGACACTGCGACGGGACGATCTTCGCCCTGTGGAGTTTGAATTATCATTTCGCTTTCCACCGAAGAATGGCCAGCGGACGACATCATGAGCTGCGCTTTCGCGTGTGGCGTAGTCGTACGAAGAAGCTCGCCGATGTCCTCGTTAATACAGCCCGATTGCGGGACACCCAGAATTTCACAAACTTTGTTATTCGCCTCAACCAAACGGTGATCTGACAAGCGGACCACGCCGATGCCGTCCTTTGCCTGTTCGAAGAGTGCGCGATAACGCTCCTCACTCGCACGTAGTTGCCGCTGTTTCCGGTACACCAGGCGGAGCAGTAGCGTCACCACCAGCGCGTCGACCATGAAAGAAATCGCAAAGTGTTCGACGCGTTGTTTTATGTCCCAACGGCGTTGCGCGTTGGTCTCACCGGGATACCGCGTGTCGACCCAGGCAAAGAAAGACGGGCGAATGGCTATTTCCCATAGACCAATCACACCGATAGTCAGAAACACGGTGAGGACGCAGAAGAAAACGACTACCTTGAACTCTCTTAAATCAACTCTTCTGTTCATCAAAGACCCTCAACCACATGCGCACAATTCGGCGCGCACGATCTGGGCGAAAGAACGTTCAATGCGCGGCCAATCGCTTGAGCGGCAAGCGATCTCCGCAGGAATCTTTTGTAAGGCAATAGAAGGGGAATCTGCAGTATAACTTTTAACAGGAAATAACGGGAAGCGGAAATCAGGTCATCAACTCGCAAAGATGTTGTGACGAAGATGCGCAGGATTTCGGTTACTGAGTACTTCTCCGTTACAAGCCCAGGGTTATGCAAAAATTCGTTACCTTCGAACGTCTCGGCAGATATGGCCGGTTCGCTAATCAACTGTTCCAGATTAGCGGCACAATCGGAATCGCTCGTCGCAATGGCTTTAACTTCGCCTTCCGGCCATGGCGCAACCATGCCGCACTGAACTTTGGACAGCCCGATCTCGACGTCCAGGCGCGATTCGAACACCCGTTGCCGCTTTATACTGGTCCACGTCTTCCTGAATACAACATTCCTTTCGGTTACAAAAAAATCCGTTTGACTCGCAGCGTTTCTCTTCTCGGCTATCTCCAATCGGAACGCTACTTCTCCCACTGTATTGATGAAGTCAAATATTACTTTCGAATGAAAGACGAGCCGCCGCTTAATGATTATTGTGCGATTCATTGGCGGGCCGGAGATTACGGCGCTGCGCCGACGCAGTACAAACCGAAAGGAAACGCGGCTCATCCGCGCATGACGATGAAGTACTACGAGCCCGCCATGGCGCTGTTTGGCTCGGGCCAGAAGTTCCTTGTTTTTAGCGACGATCTTGAAGCGGCAAAGAAGCTTTTTGGCGATCGAGTCGAGTATTCAGAGGGCCTGGATTATCTTGACGACTTTCGCTTGATGAAAAGCTGTAAGCATTTCATCGTCTCCAACTCGAGCTATAGTTTGATGGCCGCGATTCTGGGCGAGCATCCGGAGAAACAAGTCGTGGGACCTTCACCGTGGTTTGGAGGCGAGTATGCGCGCACACATGACGAGCGCGACATCTTGAGTCCGGGATGGCATGTAGTTCATTACGATAAGGGAGTAGTGAAAATTAAATAACGTTGATTTCGACAGTTGTATTCATGTTCGGTGCAAGGCAGTATGTTTATAACAGAACTTGTTTCAGTTTTTCAGCGACGATTGAGACGAGGATTCCCGTCAATGCCACGCCCACGGGTAGTATCGCTATCATCACCAAAAGTTCGATAAAGTCGCGCCCGGAAGTGGGAAGGGACCACATCGCCAGAGTCACGAGGACAATTGGTAAGAGCCCGGTCACGAAACCAAATATCGCAGCTTTACGCCTGCCCACGACCGCCGCGCCTACAATCAGTCCAACGAAAGCGGCACATATCCCTGCGGTAATTCCTGACAGCATTGTCCCGAACCATGCCATCGCCCTCGCATCGAGAAGAATCAATCCGGCATTGGGCTTGTCTTCGAGACCAATGCTGGTTAGCAGGAACACCACGAAACCAACGAGAAATCCGTAGGCTACGCCGATTATGATGCCTGCCAGTCCACGAATAAGCATAGGGTTTTAAGAATCCTGGGAATCCTGTCATCCTGTCTAATGACTGACGTAGTCGTTGAACAAGATGACAGGATTCTCAAGATTTACACTCCAAACTGCTTGAGGTGGTGATCGACGTGCTTGTACGTCACCACACCCCACTCGCGTCGTGACAGCGGACCAAAGAGTGGATGAGATGGTCCAGTGCCGTCTTGTGGGCCTGCGGCGATCTGTTGCAACAGACTCACCAGTGTTGCGCGTTCCTCATCAAAAGCTGAAGCCTCATCGGGATAGAGCTCCTTCGCTGTCGGCGCTCCCTTCGGGAACGGGACGACGTACAGGAGCAAGTGCTTGAGTGGGAACATCTGGAACGGGCGCTTGTTCACCGACGCAACAGCAAGATCGCCTGTGGCCATTCGCGCCGAGAGATGAAGATGTCGCAGCATACTGACGACGTCCATCTTCCCCCACCGCGCAGTCGACGAGGCAGTCAACGAGTGCATCCTGCCGAGTAATGCAGTGCGGTCGCTTTCATTCAGAATCGAACGCATACATACACCTTCTTCCGTTCACGTACTAATCATCCATCCCTTTCCCGGCGAGAATCTGCGGCATATATTTTTCGACCCTTGACTCTCGCGTTTTGGATTGTTTCGCGGCAGCGAAATAAAGCAGGTAAGCTCTCTGCCGTCCCGGCGTCAAGGCACGAAAAGCTTTTTTCAATGCCGGCATTTTATCTAATTTGCTTTGAAACTCTTCGGCAACGGCGAATTCTGAAGTCTTCTTAAAATCTACTTTCAAACCCGCTTTCTCCACTTCAGCGGCTTCGTTAATATAGGCTTTCAAGATCGTTTTCATCTTGACGATCTCACGAACACTGGTGAACCGGATCTGCCGCGCCGACTGCACAGTCGCTGTTTGTTTGATGAGAATGCCACTCGCATCCTTTAACAAAGCACCTTTGAAAAACAGAAGCGCACAGTATTCTTTGAATCCATGCATGAGGACTACGTTTCTGTTCTCAAACGTGTAGCAGGGAGCTCCCCACTTCAACTCTTCAGTAAGCCCAGTGGTGAGAATGATCGCTCTCAGCTTCTCGAATTCTTCTTTCCAACGTTTCTGTCTATTTAGAAATGCATCAACCTTCGGATTCGTCTTATTCATAATTGATTCTCAGTATGAGCTACGGAAGCTCGTAATAAATATTAGTAGACGATTCATGTCAGTTTTGTTAGACATCCTGTCTAAGTATGCATACCGTCCGGCGGCAGACTATCACAATTGGGCCAGCCAGAGAGCCACGATTTTGGCTGGCTTGTCTCCTTCTCGCTTTGATCGCAACAGGCTGCTCGTCGGGAAAACAGGACGCAGCCAAACTCGAAGAGGTGAAAGCGATCTGGGCTCGACTCCCAATCTATTCCGGCTTGCAGGAGACTGATAGCTCGACGACCTCCGGCGGCGGGAAAGCTATGATCAACAAGAAGTATCGCTCAGATGCTTCGTATACGGATGTGAGGCGTTTTTATGTTGACCATCTACTACGAGATGGTTGGACCGTTGTCTCAGAGAAACAGATGAAAGATTGGGGCAGCGATTTTGGAGGCTATTACATACAGTTTCAAAGAGACGATCTGTTTCTGAGTATTGAATACTCTGGTGCGGGAGCGAATTACGGTTGGGAGTATGGAATCGCTGTGAGTTGGAGCCGTTGGGTTAAGAAAAAGTGAAAACCGAAGCCCTTTGTCCAACTTGTAATGCTCCATTCTCTTTTTGGAGACTGGTCTTTGCCTTCACGCCTTTCCATCTTTACTGTTACAACTGTCACTGGCGGATCGATATACAGGCCAGGAGGTTCATGTATGCGCAGTTGGCGGGGATCACCGCCATCTCGCTGGTTCTTATCAAATTCGTTACGGCGCGCAACTGGTCGCGATTGCTCGTACTGGGCGTGCTGTGGATAGTCCTCGTAGTAATCCTTGACATCATCATTGCCCTGCTGATGGTGAACCTTGCCCGGATTTCTAAACCCGACGAAAACGAAGACAATCCTCTTGAGCCACGGTGAATCCTTAATCGTTACAAGTTTCGATGCAGGTCTCTCTCGCCTCTTTACACCTTTCCATACATATCTTAAAGCGCTCCTTGCACTGCTGCTTTGCTTCCGGAGACGCAGCCGTTTCTAAACACTTGATCAGCACGTCATTACAGTGTCCCACGCAACTGCCATAAGCACCTGTACAAGCATCGATACATGCCTTATCTGCCATCTGATTTTTTCTCCTGTTACTAAACGTTCGACATACGTCTCAATGGTTGGCGTGTTCCTCGAAGTACCGGTAATAACGATTTACCCACGGGTTCTCCGCCGGCATTTGCTTCTTTATTTCATGGAACCACTGGCCTAGTCCAATCTTTCGTGCGAGCTTCGCATACTGCCGGTATTCACGCGGCAAGTAACCGGCAAGCAACATCGCAACCACACGTTTTCGGATTCGCTCTTTCTGTTCTTCTGTCAGCGAAATACGGCGAAGGGCGCGCGCCGTGTTTGACTTGAGAATCTGGCCGAAGGTGAACGACTGATCTTCTTCGATGAATTCAATGCCAATCTCAGCGCAAGCCAAATCTCCAGCCTCAATTCCTTCAATCACATGGTCCATCACCGGATAGATCCAACGTTTTTCACCTTCGTCGGACACGAGCGGCGTGAGATCGCGTGGCGCATCGATCTGATATTTCTTCACGTAATTGGCGTAGCGATTCAGGATTTGCTCGGCGCTCCAGATTCCGGTTCCGTTGTAGTCAATCACGATCATGAGGGATTATATGTCCGAGGTGTCTTATGAAAACTCGACTTTACTTAATCTTGCTGTTGCTGTCGATGACCAGCGCGACACTTACTTACGCTCAGGGCGAGAAGAAGCCGCGGACTGTTGCTGATTACCGTCCACGCATGTTGCGGGAGTTGACCACTGCGCTGCCTGAGACGTTCCGCGCTGCTCTCGCCGAGCGAGGAGTAGAAGGCAACAAAGATATGAAACAGATCGTGCATGGTGAACTGTTTCCGTCACGCGTGAAGGTTGTTTACAGCGGGATGACGAGACCGCTCCTCGACGACAAGCGCAACGTTATCATCGGTTGGGCGAATCAATTCGCAGGCATGCCGGAGTTTTACACCAAGCCCTATCAAACAGAACTGCTCTTCACCGAGGACAATGAAAAGTACTGGCTTGCAGTACACAACGACCTTTTGGCCCACGACTGGAAAAAGGGCGATGCCTTAGAGCTCTGCGTGATTAAAATGGGCAACGTTCGAATTGGTGCTGAGTTTGAGCCCGTGCTGCTGGTGGAGCGGGTCATTCAGTAGTGAGGTCGTCAGCGGCAGCTTTCTAAGGATGAAGGTCTTAGGCAATTTTAAACCAACTTATCCTGGACGAGGTCCACTCCTTCGGACTGTTTATTCTGACTGAATTAGCTACTGGAAACTTTTTCACTATCTCGCCGAGCTGTACCAGACGCCTTGACCTTTGGGGGCTTCTCTAAGGTTTCGATCAAGAGGAGAATTTCAGCGGCCATGCCGTAGTGCAAATCCGGAGCGTCAGCAAGAGTACGGTCCCGGCTGCCCGCAATAATGGCTTGGAGGGCGCGGATGAATGTGTGGACGTTACCGGGCAGATTGGGAGTCTCAGCGAGTTGCTGAAGAAGCGATTGGGCACTAGCCTCGTCGCCGGCGAGTAGAGACTCGGTTACAGCCAGACTAAGGCGGCCTTCGGCGTCATGGTTTTCGCCGCCATCGCGACGATAAGCAAGATAAGATTCGATCGCCTTCCGATTTGCGTCCGCAGCAGCGGCAGAGTTTCCAGCCTCCTCCTCAATGCTTGCGAGGACGGCCCAGGCATTCCATAAAGAGCTTGCGTGACTGAATTGTGCCTTAGATTCAATAGCGCGCTGGAGTTCATGGCGCGCTTCATCGAGTCGGCCCAGGTTGCGGAAAGCTGCGGCAAGGTTGATCCGCGTTCGTCCTTCACCGACTACATCGCGTTGTTCAGAATACATGTCAGCAGCCTGGTGAAACAACGCTACCGCCTCTTCCAGTCGACCCGCATTGGTATACAAATTACCTAATTGCCCAAGCGTTGCTGCTTGCGCGGCAACGTTTCCAAGGCGCACCTCGATGGCAAGCGATTGCCGATACGCATCTTCTGCTGCTTCCAATTGTCCTGTCTGCTGATATACCAAGCCTGTCTGATGCCAGACTCGCGCGACCGTCCCGGGTTCGTCCAGTTTTGTAAATCGTTTACGTGCTTCCAAAAGCAGATCTAATGCTTCTTTATAGCTTCGTTGCTGTAGGCGAACAGTCCCCAGTTGGCTTTTTGTAACGGCAATCATCCGCTCATCGCCGAGTTTCTCGGCGCGACTGATTGTTTCCTGGTAAGCCGCCACCGCCTCTTCCAACCGGCCCAATTGGAGCAGGCAATTGCCTCGTTCTGCGAAACACCAATCCACCATCTGTTCTGCTTGTGAATCTGGTCGTGCTACGGCAATCGTTTCAAATCGTTGCTGCGCCTCATCCAACAGCAGTAGCGCCTGTTCTGCTCCACCAGCATCTTGCAGAACGCGGGCCAGAGTGAAACCAGCCATCGCTATATCCAGATCCGCATTGGCATAGGCCTGCTCACCCATCGTCCGCGCGCGTTCCCACAATTGTCGCGCGCTGGTTAGTGCTTCACGCAAACTGCCGCCGGCAAGTTGCTGCTCGATACGGGTACGCGCAGCGGAGAACTGCGCGTGACTCCAGGTATCGCCAAGTGTCGCCGCCGCGTAATCGCGCACTTGACTCACACGCTCTAACAATCGTGGCTTGCCTAGCGATTGCAACAACGCGTACAGCGAAGTCGCCAAATCAATCGTCGCCTCTGCATCTCCGTGGCGCTGAACAAGGTCGAGTACCGCAAAGAGATTCGGCAGTTCAAGCACCGTAAGCGTCGCCACGATTTCAGCATTTTGGCTCAGCAGTCGCTCAAGGAATTTTACATAGGCCTGCATCGCTGCGATCCAACGAGCCGTAAGATCATCGCGTTCCTCCGGATCCATCCGGCTACGCAAGTAAGGACAGAGCGCTGGAGTGAGCGTGAGATGGCCATAGCGATCCGGCGTCGCTAGTCCAATATCAATCAACTCACCTGCCAACGACGTTACCTCGGCCTCTTCCCACTCCATCATCACGCGAATGACGTCCAGATCAACGGCGCCATGAAACACACCTAGTACGCGTGCTCGATCGAGGTTCGCCGCTGACATACGCCGGAGGGAGAGTTCGACGCTCGCGAAGAGAGATTTCTCCCGGCTGCCAGGGAAATTCTTCTCCATCTCAAACATCAGCTCGACGAGTGATTCACGGGTGGCCTCAACACCGTGCTTGCGCAACGAGGGGGCCAGCAGCACCAGTGTCCGAGCGTGGCAGTGGACGGCATCAACGAGTTGCTCAATTTCTTCGCGCGCCGCATCGCTGGACGTGCCGACATCACCGGCAACATTCAGCACGCGTTCAACCAGCTTGATTGCGTCTTCGCGATCGAGTCGGTGCAGTTCGCGCCGGTTCCGGTCGAAATCAAAGGGTGGAGGCAATGCCTCTCGGCTCGTGAAGACCACACGCGTGTCGCCTGCCTTCAGAAGCCGCTCACACAGCGCCAGGATCGCTTTCAGATCTTCGCGCGCTTCCTCTGAAAGCGCCTCCGGTGTCTCTTGCGCCATAAACGGCGGCAACAGGACGCTCTCCATGTTGTCAATCACGAGCACTGTTGGCTGCTCGCGAAGTACTCGTTCGACTTGGTTAATTGCCTCCTCGAGATCGCCTGCCGCCGAGAAGTTTGCGTTGACCAACTGATTCCCAAGCGCGTCTACAACTAAGCGTTCGGTGCTGTGCGTTTCCACTGAGACAAACGCTGCCCGATGTATCTGTTGTGAGCGAACCATCCAGCGGGCGAACTCCGCCGCGAGAGCGGTCTTGCCTTCGCCGCCCTGACCACGCACCACTGCGAAGCGTTCTTCGCGCAACAGGCGTTGAAGCGCTAGCAGTTCGCGGCTGCGACCGATGAAACCCGTCTCGGGCACGGGCGGCAGATCGCCAAGACGCCTGGCGAGCGCCATCTGGAAGTCTTCCTGCGTCTGTTGCCCGGGCGTGATCTTAAAGAGTTGAGGATCGTCCTTCTCCTGGTAGAGCACCGGCACAAACCAGTCCTGGAGTCGCAACTCGCCTGCACCGAAAATTCTTCCGCGGAACGTATCGTCTTTGAGCGCCCGTTGACCCGCGAGCATTGCGTCTCCCACACGTTTACCATCGGCGAGTGTTTCGTAGAAAGCTTCAACAAAGCGCCGTGCGGTCTCGACCAGAACGCTGTGGCTCATTGCGACGACTGACGCAACACCCACTTTCAGCAACTCAGAGGCGACTGACTCCGAAGCCTTCTCGGCCTGTGCCGTTTGACAGGCTTCCAGGAAAACGAGTGGGATGCGATGATGATGTAGCACTGGCCCAAGCTCGCTAGTAAATACAGTGACATGTCCACGGTTTTCCAGCTTCCCTACGTCCTCTGGTTTCTCGAAGCAAAGCCCGCCCAGCCCGACCTCGCGACTGAAGATGCCATGACCATCAAAATGGACCACGTGATAAGGTTTCTTCTCAGTGCGAGCCCGTTCCAGTTCAAAGCGCAAGGCTGGTAACGTCGGTGGACTGAGGACGTGGATCTTGACGAGCCCCGGTAACGATTCCATTGCTTCCACCAATGGCAGCGCACTGGTGCGATGATCGATGTAGCCGCACGCGTCGTCCTCTGGCCGCGCGGTGACAAGTAGAATGCGAGCTGGCGTAGAGACGACCGGCACGTCGAACACGCGTCTATTCGGTAAACGTCGTCGCACGCGTACAGGCTTTGCACCTTGAAACAAATAGCCATTGCCATCGTGGAGCAATTCCCACGGCAGGGCGAGCATCAATGCGGCAGCTTCCTTCGCAGTTTTGGCATCCGCATCCGAGGCACCCGGTTCCGGCTCGGAATCTACATAGATCGAAAAGCGCCGGCCTGCCGGCTCAGAAATGTTCCCCCAGGCGTTCATAACGTTCGCGGTATGGGCCATCGGCATCGCTGCCTTGTGAAGAAGTTGTCCCCACTGAACGAGACTCGCCTCAACCCTACGTGCACGATCACGAAAATAAAGACTGGGCCAGATGGCGTATTTCTCCAGATACCAGCGCAGCTCCTCCGCCTCGATCGGACCGATCGGTGCAATGAATTGCCAGCTTTGTAGACTTATTAACTCGCGCACACCCGACGTCGCTGGCTCGTAGATCAGACGTGCGCGGGCAGAGGCGCGACGCACCCCGTCCTGCTCGTGGAATTTCAGATCAGTAAGTTCGAGGACTAATTCTTCCAGCAGCTCGGCCCTGGGCTGCACATTTACATGAACATCTGCCGGGAGTCGCTTTCCTAACGCGACGAGGATCGCATTCACTCCCGCTTCAATCCCGCCCACATCCCTGACGAGGGGAATATAAATCGGTTCCTCACGGAAAAAACCTTCCAGCACGCCGAGTTTTGTATCGTTTAGCGAAAGCAGGAGGATTGGGAAGAGATCTTTGCCACGCTGTTCCCGCAGCTCGAGCGCGTAGCGGAGCTCCTTGCCGACCCACTTTGACTGCAACGCATCCGGGCTTACCACAACCGCATAGACTGAGGCGTCGTCTATTGCTCTCTCTACTTCCGTCCAAAGCACATCTCCCCCACGCAACTCGCGGGAATCAATCCACATTTCTTGTCCGTGATCGGTGAGTGCCGCGCGGAGATCGTGTACGAGGGCTTCGTCCTGCAAGCTGTGGGAGATGAAGAGCTTACCAGCGGACCGACGCGACGGCTCGCGAACCGGACTCGGCGCCTGGTGGAACTGCTCTGAAACCGGCGCCTTGCGTTGAACGAACGGATCCGTATTCAGAGAACCGGTATCTCTGCCTGTTGTGACCGGATTTCGGGCGGGCTCACTAAATGAAAGGACATTGGTGGCCCAATCCGCGCTGAAACGTCTCCGATAGATCTCATTTCGAACTACAAGCCGGCCATTTCGATCCGCCTTGACCAATCCAGACAGCTTGAGCGCGGCCACGGCAGGTGTAGGGGTCTCACGTTCAGTATGTCCCTGCATTATCCGCTGGTAGAGTTCCGCTGTTTCGATCCGGGCGCTTACACGCTGGCCCAAAAACGACGAAATGTAGTCGAAGTGCGTTTCATCGCTATGCTCTGAAGGCTTCACAAAGGTGATGAAAACGTCCTCGATGAGTTGATCCACTTCTTTAGGAGAAGCGATCCCGGCGTCAACGACTTTCTGACACGCGCTGACTGTTAGATAGGGTTGGCCACCGGTCCATGCCAGAACAGCACCCAGCAGTTCATTACCACGTGTAAGATCTGAAGAGAGTATACGAGCGAGTGGCTTGAGATCGTCGCGCAGAGGATCAAAGTCCTCCAACTCGAACGAACGACCAATGTTGTAAGCTGTCGTCCGGTGATCCTTCACGAGCTCGTTAGGCGTGAACACACCGACGAGACAGAACGTCAACCTTTCCAATTCAGGGTCGGCTGCCCGATCGTTGTAGAGCGAACGGATCGCGACGAAGAAATCGTCTGTGTAAGGAAGCTCAATAGTGCTATCAATCTCATCGAGGAAAACAATGAACCGCTCTGACCTTCGAGCAATCATTTGTTCCTGAAAAAATGCGAGCAGCTTCTGGTTTGCTGTCGGCTCTGACCTCTTCTTCCACCATTTTTTTACGTCGCAGCCAAGCTGAAATCTGTGACTGAATTCATGCAACAAACCGAGATACCAGTCATTAGCATTTGGAGCTTTACTGAGGCGGCCTCTGATATCCAAAAGCGCGGTACGGCAACCCTCATTACGAAGTCTGATCTGTATCCGATGAATAACACTTGTCTTTCCCATCTGGCGCGGACAAACAACGTTGCAGTATTCACCCTTCCGGAGCGCCCGGAATAGTTCGTCATCTGTGCGACGCACTATGTAAACTTTGTCCTGTTGGACAGCGCCGCCGACTTGCAGTTCAGGCTGAGAGCTGGAATGGCTCATGACAGACTCCGGAAGAAATCTGCATAAATCTGGTTGGCAGGCACAAAACGGCCATTCGCATGCCGCACGAGCCCTGCTCCTTCGAGTCGATAAAAATCATCCTTCACTGGCACCGTTCCATGATCAATGACTTGCTTGAGTGCAGCGAGAAGTCCTGCCGTATTTAGATTTGAGAGCATGGCACGGAGATGGTCGCTGAATGGACCCTGGTCTTCGGCGGCTTGACTGCAAAACAACGAAAATGGGATCGGATCGGGTCCGAAGATCTTGTAATAGGCATCCTGAATAAGAAATGGGTGACCGCCCAGGAGCCGGTGTAAAGCATCACATTCCATCTCTGAAAGCGGAGAGCCGTAGCGCGCATTTAACTGAACGACTTCAGCCTTTGTAAACGATTCGAGTGAGAGTTTCTCACCCACGTTGAAAGGTGAGTGAAGCGCGTCTTTAATAAAGAGCTTCGGCTCGGATGAAGTAACGAGGGCTAGACCGACCCTATTCCATCCAAGGGTTGGATCGGCTCGGTCGTCGTGCCACATCCGCACCATGGAAAAAAAATCCGCTGCATAGTCCTGTCGCATGATGCGATCTGTTTCGTCAAAGGCGAAAACAATGAATCCGTTCACGGCTGGTAGTATGGCGGATTCGATGAACTCAAGAAACTCCTGCTGTGTCTTGCGCTCGCCCACTGCCACGGTCAAACCGAGACGACGAGCGAGCTGCGTCGCAAGTGCAGCTAGAAAACGGTCATAATCACCAGTAGTGGCTTTCTCAAACCTTGAGAAATTTACTTTTGCAACCGCTTTCTTATTCGCCCGACAGAGAGCCTCATAATGGGCAAGCAAGCTGCTCTTGCCGAACTGGTGCGGGCCTCTAATGACTATCGTTTCGGTGTTGCGTGCGGCCGCTGCTTTTGCCTTTTGATCTGCACGACGTTCGATATAGAAGGTATCGTCGGCAGCCATCGTACCACCTGGCGCACAAAGCGTGGAGAAGTCGAAGGTTGTACAACTTGGAGGCCCGGCTGCCGCTTTCGTGCAAACATTTTCTTCGAAACTGATAGGTCTACTAGTCTTGCGCTTACGACTGGGCGCTGGTCCGAGTTTCACTGGCCGGATAGCGGCGGTGCCGGCCAGATAGCTGGTCAACTTTGTATAGGCTTCTTTGTTGGTAACGACGTAAGAGGTAAACGATTGGATGGGCTCTGGAATGTAACGTGAATCTTTACTGTTGAATAGCACTGGTACAAATCGACCTGAAGCGGACTTCTCGTCGTAAAGCTTGTTCGTAATGACTGCCCCTTCAAAATCGACGCCTTTTCCCATCTCGCCTTTTTCATGCCCTCGAAAACGGCGGTAGTACGTTTCCGTGCAAACGATTAAAACGAAATCAGCCCAGTCGATCTGGTTGAGCATCCAACGTGGCCACCCTTGCTGTGGCGTGCCGTCCACATAACGGTCAATCTCCGTTTCGAATCCATCTTTACGAAGGCGCTGCGCGAGTCCGAGAGTGCGCTTCTTATGCTCGTTGTCGTCGTGACTATATGAAATAAAGACTTTGGGATGAGGAGCATCCGAGCGGGCAGACATATTATCCTCCGTTTGTAATTCACATTGACGTGGATGATTTACCTCGCAAAGAACGGTGATGTAGTCAGTAGGCGAGGCACGAACGGTCTCGCTCGCTCCTGGGTTCAGCGAGTGCCCGTATTCTACGCCATGACCCCATCAATTAACAGAGATTCGAATAAACGTAACTATCGACGCTTCATAGCGGATTTTACCTGCGCAACTTCCGAACCCGTGGCCCTATGAGGATTTCAACGTACGGTAGAGGATCGCGTTCACGAATAGACAATTGGAATTGATGAAAGGGCGGCCACGGAGCCGCCCCAATTCGTCCTGAAAATTCTACGAGCACCAGAAGCCGCTGTTGAGCGTAGCCTGGCTGATCGGATTGCACTTGCCGGGGCCGGGGTTGTTAGTCGTGCCGCAGTCGCGGCAGATCCAGGCCTGACCCTGCTGGTCGCGATAGATATCGCGGCAAGGACCGGCTGAGAACTGCGTCCAGCAACCCGAGAACGTCCAGTTGGCTGGCGGTGCGGTGGGCTTTGCCACGCCGGGAACAACGAAGAGAACGAAGAGAACTACGGCAACGATTGAGAGTTGAATTCTACGCAAAGTCATTAGACATACCTCCTTTATGGTCACGTGGTGAAGGAGCAGGCGTGGAGCGCTTGTTAACACCTGCTCCGTGATTATTAGTATGGGAGGAATGCCGGGATACTGTTGGGGAGGAAACTTCAGCTACTCGCTTGGGCAGCGAAGGTGTTGGTCTTTATACGCTGCCGTATATGAGATTTGCTCGAGGAGACCTTTGGCGACCGAATAACTGATGCCTTCGTCTTCATTGAAGTAATTAAAATGCCCGGGCATACAGGTCAATCCTTTCACGTACGTCCGGTCCAATCCGAGTTTTTCGAATGGTGTTTTCTCCCTGGGATACACGGTGACGTTGAGGACCGTATTTAGCGGCACATTCCAAAATCCCCACTGTTTTCCGCACACGCTCTCCGGTGTCTGGTAGCTGAAGAAGACGCGCTCGTTTTCCAGCTCGTACGCGTACCCGCCGCCGTAGGAAGATGGGCCAAGCATCTTTTCGACATCCGCGCGAGTCGAGTGTAAGGGCTCGATTCCACGCCACGCTTTGCCCAACGCGACTCCGGAACACATCGTCAGGAGAGTAGAGATCAAAAGAACGTATTTGATCTGTCGCATAAAGAAACTCCTTGTTGCGATTTATACGCCTCGCTTACCTGGATGGTCAATGGTCAGAGGCGGACGAAGAGATTGCACCTTGACTCCCTTCGCCTTTGTGCATAAATTCAATCCGCAACCTATTACCCTGTTAGCTCACAAGGAGACAATTCGTGTACAGACGATTATTTTCATCCCTTGTTCTGCTTGCGGTGCTGAGCGTTGCGGCATTGGCCCAACAAGCTCCACCCAAAACTCACTTGAAAGTCGGCGACAAGGCCCCTGACTTCTCGCTTCGTGCCACCGACGGAAAGCAATACAAGCTAAGCGATTTCAAAGGCCAGAAAAACGTCGTACTTGCGATTTATGTACTGGCGTTCACCGGTGGTTGAACGAAGGAGTTGAAGGCGTATCAGGCTGATATCGCCAAATTTGAAGGCAACGAAACTCAGGTTTTTGGAATGAGTGTTGACAGTGTTCCTGCCAACCGCGAGTTTGCGAAACAGATTGGAATTACTTTCCCCATCCTCAGCGATTTCAAACGCACTGTCGTTAAGGACTACGGCGTATTTAACGAGGAACAAGGCTTTGGAAATCGCGCCACCTTCCTAATCGATAAAGAAGGCATCATCCGGCACATTGACGAAGGAAACGTCGCCATCGATCCGACCACTGTCGTCGAAGCGTGTAACGTGCTCCAAAAGAAAAAGGCCGCGCAATAGGGCTAACATCCTGTGAATCTTGTTAATCCTGTCATCCTGTTAGACAGGATTTCAGGATTACAAGATTCGTTGGATGTCTTTACTCAAGCGTTTCGATCAACAAGAGAATCTCTGCCGCCATGCCATAGTGCAAATCCGGAGCGCCGGCGAGGTTGCGATCACGACTGCCTGCGATAATGGCCTCGAGAGCGCTGATGAACGGGCGCGCTTCACCCGGCAAATCAGGATCGGCGGCGACTTGCTGGAGGAGTGACGCGGCGGCGGCATTGTCACCGGCGAGTAAGTGTTTAGTTACGTCGAGGCTGATGCGGCCAGCTTCGTCGTAGTTTTCGCCGCCATCGCGGCGATAGGCGAGGTAGGAGTCGATGGCCTTGCGCCTGGCGTCCGCAGCGGCGGAAAGGTTATTCGTATCCGTCTCGATCGCTGCTAAGACACCCCAAGGCAACCATAATTGGGATGCATGGCCGAACTGCGACTTACATTCGATCGCACGACGGATCTCCTGCCGAGCTTCGTCGAACCGCTTAAGCCTCCGAAGTGTCTCTGCAAGATTATGTCGACATAGCCCTTCACTTGAGATAGCGCTCTGTTCAACTGACTTGTCAACAGCCTGTTGATAGAAAGCGGCTGCTTCTTCGAATCGTCCAAGACTGGCATAACACGTTCCCAGTTGATTGAGCGTACTCGTCTGCCCGGCAACATTTCCGAGTTGTACCTCAAGAGCGAGCGCTTCCCTGTACGCATCCTCCGCAGCTTCATAGTCCTCCGTTTCCTGGTACACGCCGCCGATCTCACGCAGGATTTCGGCGATGATTTCAGGTTCGCCTAATTGCGTGAATCGCTGAAGCGCTTCATTCTGAGCCGCCAGCGCCTCTTGATAGTGGCCCTGCAACATACGGACAGTTCCAAGCTGGACTTTGCCGATGGCAGCACCCCGCATATTTCCAATGTCCTCACCGAGTCGAATTTGCTCTTCGAAGGCTTTTGCCGCTTCATCGAGCCGGCCCAGATTTCGAAGAGCGATGCCCTGTGTCTCGAAGCTGACGGTCACCATTCGTTCCGCGCCTATACCGGGTTGGTTTTTCGCAACTGCCTCAAAACGCTGGCGCGCTTCATCCGAGAGCGACAAAGATTGTTCCGGTTTACCGGCATCCGCTAACACCTGTGCCTGTAGCAAGCAAGCCATCGCTAAGTCGTAATCAGCGTGAGGATACGTCACCTCAACCATCGCGCGAGCTCGCTGGAGCAGTTGCTCCGCGCCGGTCAACGCCTCGCGCAACTGCCCACCGGCACGCTGCTGCTCGATGCGAGTTCGTGCCACCTCGAATTGCGCCCTGGTCCAAGTCTCACCCAGCGCTGCCGCAGCGTTGTCACGTACCTGGCTGATTCGTTCCAGGAGTCGAGGCTGGCCGAGTGTCCGTAGCAATTCGTAGAGCGAAGCGGCCAGGTCGATCGTCGCCTCAGCATCCTGCGCACGCTGCACGATGTCGAGCAACGCGAAGAAGTTTGATAACTCCAGCCCGGTCAGCGTAGCCGCGAGTTCAATGTTTTGGCCCTGCTGTTCTCGCAGAAGCTCCACATATGTTCGCATCTCAAAGACCCAATCCGCAGTAAGCTGATCGAGCTCTACGGGATCGATCGTTCTTCGCATGTAAGGGCATAGCGCAGGATTGAGCGTGAGATGGTCGTAGAGATCCGGTGTCGCCAGACCCGTCTGGATCAACTCGACGGCCAGCGAGGCCACGGATTCCTCCTCCCATTGCATCATGTGGTGTAGCAGTTTCAGATTGACCCCGCCGTGAAACACTCCGAGCACGCGCGCACGATCTCGATTTGCCTCAGACATGCGGTGCAGGGAAAGTTCGACGCTGGCGAAAACCGATTTCTCGCGGCTGCCGGGGAAATTCTTCTCCATCTCCGCCATCAGATCGTCGAGCGATTCCCCTGTGGCCTCGACACCGTGTGCCCGCAATGCTGGAGCCAGTAATGCCAACGTGCGGGCGTGACAATGAACAGCATCAACGAGTTGCTCGATCGCTTCAACCTCGACATCGCTGGATGCGCCGGCAGCGTTCAGTACGCGCTCGACCAGACTCACCGCATCCTCGCGATCGAGTTGGTATAGTTCGCGCCGGTTCCGCTCGGCATCGAAAGGCGTCGGCAACGCCTCGCGGCTGGTGAAGATGACACGCGTGTCGCCGGCTTTCAGCAGCCGCTCGCACAACGCAAAAATCGCCTTTAACTCTTCCGCCGCCTTTTGTGACAGAGCGTCCGGTGTCTCTTCACTCATGAACGGCGGCACGAGAACGCTCTGCATGTTGTCGATCAACAGCAGTGAGGGCTGCTCTCGCAGTACTCGCTCAAGCTCCAGAATTGAATCTTCGAGATCACCGGCTGCTGAAAATTCTGTGCTAACCAATTGCTTTCCGAGCGCATCAACAACCGCACGCTGATTACCATGCGTCTCAACGGAAACGAACGCAGCCCGATGAATCTGCTGAGAACGAACCATCCAGCGCGCGAACTCAGCGGCGAGCGCGGTCATGCCTTCACCACCCTGACCGCACACCACTGCATACCTTTCTTCACGTAACAACCGCTGCAGTGCGAGCAGTTCCCGGCTACGACCAATGAAGCCGGTCTCTGGTACGGGCGGTAAATCACCCAACCGTCTCGCGAGCGCTATCTTGAAGTCTTCCTGAGTTTGTTTGGCAGGCGTAGTTTTGAAGAGTTGCGGATCGTCTTTCTCCTGGTAGAGCACCGGCACAAACCAATCCTCGAGCCGCAGTTCGTCCCCGCCAAAGATGCGCCCGCGAAACGTGTCGTCCTTGAGCGCGCGTTGGCCGGCAAGCATCGCGTCGCCGACTCGCTGGCCACCGGCAAGCGCGTTGTAGAAAGCCTCGACAAATCGACGCGCGGTCTCAACCAGCACGCTGTGGCTCATCGCGACTACCGACACCACACCAACTTTAAGTAACTCAGACGCAACTGACTCAGACGCGTTCTCCGCTTGCGCGCTCTGGCTGGCTTCCATGAAGAAAAGTGGAATGCGATGATCGCGCAGCAGTGGTCCAAGCTCATCAGTGAAGACTTTGAGGTGGCGCCGCTCCTCCAGCTTGCTTTTATCTTCAGGATTCTCGAAGCACAGGCCGCCTTTTCCAACCTCATCATCGAACAAACTGTGACCATCAAAGTGAACCACGTGATACGGCTTCTTCTCATTACGAGCCCTTTCGAGTTCCGTGCGCAAAGCCGGCAGCGTCGGCGGACTGAGCACATGGATGCGGACAAACCCCGGCAGCGATTCCATCGCCTCGACAAGCGGCAACGCACTCGTCCGATGATCTATGAAGGGACAGAAGTCATCATCGGGCCGCGCAGTGACGAGTAGAATGCGAATGGGCGTAGCAACGACCGGTACATCAAGCACTTTCGTATTCGGCAAACGACGTCGCACGCGCACCGGCTTTGCGCCTTGAAACAGGTAACTGTCCCCGTCGTGAAGCAGTTCCCACGGCAACGCCAGCAAGAGCCCGGCTGCTTCTTTGGCCGTCTTTACATCATCGTCAGGCGCGCCCGCTTCAAGCGCGGTATCGACGTAAACAGAAAAACGCCGGTCCGCGTGATCGTCGATCCTGGCCCACGCCTTGAGGACGTCCGCCGTGTGTGCCACCGGAATCGCGGCCTGATAAAGGAGTTGACCCCACTTCACGAGGTTCTGTTCCACCT
Organism: Pyrinomonadaceae bacterium; assembly: GCA_035760085.1. Classification (GTDB taxonomy): domain Bacteria; phylum Acidobacteriota; class Blastocatellia; order Pyrinomonadales; family Pyrinomonadaceae; genus PSRF01. The sequence continues at coordinate 7,398 of DASTTS010000154.1, read as the reverse complement.
TCCGCGCGCGATTGCGAAAATACTGGCTGGGCCACAATGAGTATTTCTCCAAATACCAGCGCAGCTCCTCTGCATCGACGGGCGGCGCGATCAATCGCCAGCTTTGCGCGCTACGGACGTCCTCCTGGCCCGGAGTGGCTGGTTCATACACCAACCGCGCACGTGCCGACGCCTGACGGACGCCATCCTTCTCGTGGAATTTCAAATCAGTGAGTTCGAGAACAAGTTCCTCCAACGGATCGGCTTTGGGTTGCGCGGTAGCTGCCACATCCGCGGGCGATCTTTTTCCTAATGCGACAAGGATCGCATTCATCGCCGCTTCCACTCCGCCCGCTTCGCTGCTCACCGAGATATAGATAGGTTCCTCGTCAAAGAACTCCTCCAATATGCCGAGCTTGGTGCCGTTCAGTGAGAGCGGAACGACCGGGAACTTATCTTTGCCACGCTGCTGCTGCACAGCGAGCGCGTGACGCACTTCCTTGCCGACCCACTTCGACTGCAAACCATCAGGACTGACCACCACTGCATAGCCAGAGGCGTCCTCGATTGCTTTCTGTATTTCCGACCAGAGCGGATCGCCGCCGCGCAGCTCGCGCGAATCGATCCATCCTTGCAGCCCCTGATCCGCCAGTGCTGCTCGAAGATCGCGCACGAAGTTGTCGTCGCGGGAACTGTGGGAGATGAAGAGGTCGCTCATAGCGGTGGGTCGTACACCGTCTGGAACGGCGCGTATTCTAACAGGAATTCGCAGAATCAACGCGGATATAGCCTTCCAAACCGAATATCCTTATACTCTCCGCGACGAACTCGCCGGGTAGCTTGAAGTTTCGCAGTTCAATCCCACGCCCAGTAGGTACCCCGTGAACTTCAAAAGATACTTTCAGGTCCTCTTACTTACAGTTAGCCTTTTTCTTACCTCGTTGCCGTTAAGCGCACGTTCGATCAGCGCTCCAACTCTGCCGCCGAGCACGTTCGAGCCGATTAGCGACGAGAAGTTTGTCTTTGGCAAGGTCGACGAGGAACTTCTCAGCGAGATCAAGTTGCTCGACGAGCGCTTCGAAAAGGATGGCGCGGTCTATCACGATCCGGTTCTTGATGCTTATCTCAATCGCGTTGGACTGGCGGTCGTTGCTGATCAGAAACTGGAAAACGTCGAATGGAAGTTTCGCGCGTTGCGCGATCCGGTGCCGAATGCTTTTGCCTTACCCAACGGCTCGATTTACATCAATACCGGACTGATCGCGTTGCTGGAGGATGAGAACCAGTTAGCCGCCGTTATCGCGCACGAGATCACGCATGTTTCCGGCCGTCATACTTATCTACGCAATCGCAGCCTGCGAAAGAAAGTGCTCGCGATCAATATTATGAACACAATCGGAACGTGGAATCCGGTTGGTGGAGTAACAGGACTCACAATCAATCTCATCGCCACGATCTCGCCGTTCATGCTCGCTATCAGCGTACTCGGTTACAGTCGCGAGCAGGAAAAGGAAGCAGACCTCGAAGGTCTGAAGGCCGCCACTGCCGCCGGCTTTGCACCGGAGGGCATGCCCAACTCGTTCAAGGCGATGCAAAGAGACATTGAAGGCGAACAACTCAACTCCTTCTACAGCGATCACCCGAAGCTTCAGGAACGAGTCGTCTACACGAGCAGCAGTATCAGTGCTGACGCCAGAAAGCTTTCCGAAGACGAAGCAAAAACTGCAAGAAGCGATTATCTCGCATTGATGGAAATCGTCGATCGACACAACGTTGAGCTGGCCATCAACGAAGGTCGCTTCCGCTCGGCCGTCTTTGTAAGCCAGAACCTTGTGACACTGCATCCTGATTCATCTGAGAACCTTTTCTACCTGGCGGAGTCGTATCGCATGCTTGGACCACGCAACGCGGAGCTTACTAAGGAACAGCTCACTTCGGGTGCCAAGAAGAAAGCCGTCAAGACTCGCAACAAGCGCACAATTGAAGAACAGGACGCGGAGCTATTGAAAACTCCCGCGGGCCAGGAAGCGTGGAAGACAAACAGCGCTAAAGCGGAGACGTTGTTCCTGCGCGCACTGGAGTTGAATCGTTTCAACGCGAGCGCACATCGCGGTTTGGGGATGCTGTACGAGAGACTGAATCGAAAACCAGAAGCGGCGGGCGAGTATGCGAAGTATCTCGAGCTCGCGCCCAACGCAGTCGACACTGAGAGAGTTCGCCGGCGTCTCACAGTTCTGCGAGACTCGATGAACAACTAATCCACTGAAAAACGGAGAGTATTAATGAGACTACCGGTTCGCGTTGTCTTTGTGATCCTGTGCTGCATGTTTGTTCAATTCGGTGCGGCAAAGGTTGAAGCTCAGTATCTAAATCCGAAGATCGCCGAGAAGAAAGTCACGATACGCAGTGCGGTGATTCTTCCGGCCAAGGTGGAGATCACTAAAGAGAGCGCGAAGGGCTCGGAGATGATGGTGGCCGAGTCTGCGGATATCAGCAAAAGCGTGATGGCGGCTGTGGACCAGGCACTCCAGGGAAAGAAGATCAGTGTAGTCGCGAATTCGTTTGAACCGACGGCGCTGGACGACAGTCGCAAGTATCAACTCGCTGACATACAAACGCGCTACGATGCGCTGCTGCCGAAGCTTGTCGACAAATCGAAGGACGTCAAGAAGGCACGCTTCACGCTCGGTGATGAAGTGATGTTGCTCAACGTTCATAAGGATGCTGATGTCCTTGTGTTCATTCGGGGTCAGGGGCGAGTGTTCACCAAAGGCAAGACGGCGTTTTCGATAATCAATATTTTCGATTTCGATTTTCCGTTTACGGTGATCACTGTCGGAATCGTCGACGCGCGCAGTGGTGAGGTGCTTGCGTTTACGAAGCCGCTTTCGGCCAGCAAGGTGTTGAAAGATAAGAAAGCGTTAACGAAGATGATCGAGAAGTCGTTGAAAAAACTTCCCGCCTCGGCATAAAGATAAGTTAGACAGGATTTGCAGGATTTTTCATGATAATCCTGCAAATCCTGTAATCCTGTCCAAACAAACCGTTCCCACCTAATCCGCAAAGACAAGTGCAACAACTCTCCCCTTCCGTTCGTACAGGGCTGGTTATTTCTATCGATTCAAAAAAATATGGAAATCACCAAAAAAATAACGAACACAAATCACGAGCAGGTTCTGATCGGACGCGATGACGCAACCGGTTATCACGGCATCATCGCGATCCATAGCACGGCGCTTGGTCCAGCCGTCGGCGGCACCCGCTTCTGGAACTACGAAAGCGAAGACGAAGCACTCACTGACGCGTTGCGGCTGTCGCAGGGCATGACTTACAAAACCGCGCTCGCCGGACTGCCACTCGGAGGCGGCAAGTCGATCATCATCGGCAATAACGCGACGCGTGATCGCACCGCGCTCCTGCGTGCGCACGGCCGTTTTGTCAACACTTTGCAAGGACGTTACATCACCGCAGAAGATGTCGGAACCAGTCCGGCAGACATGGAGATTGTTCGACTTGAAACTCAACACGTCGCGGGCCTGATCGGGCGCTCAGGTGATCCTTCGCCTTACACCGCTGCCGGCGTGTTTCGTGCGATTCAAGCGTCAAACGACTTTCTGTCGAATACGCATGAGCTGTCTGGATTAATGGTAGCGATTCAGGGCTGCGGAAACGTCGGATACCACCTGGCAAAAATGCTGCATGAAGCTGGCGTCAAACTTATCGCAAGTGACGTAAACACCGAGAACCTGTCGCGTGTCGTGGATGAGTTTGCGGCGGAGGCGGTCCAACCGGGTGAGATCTATAGCGTGCAGGCAGACATCTTTGCTCCGTGCGCTCTCGGCGGTGTTATCAACGACGAAACGATTCCGCAGTTGAAAGTAAAAATCGTCGCGGGCTCAGCTAACAACCAACTGCTCGAGGAACGTCATGGGGCCATGCTTCGCGAAAGAAGTATTCTGTACGCGCCTGACTACGTGGCCAATGCAGGCGGCGTCTTGAACGGATGTATCGAAGTGCTCGGTTGGAATCCCGATCAGACGCAGAGAAAGATAGATGAGATTTACGACACGGTTTTGCGCATCTTCGAAAGCGCGGAAGCACAAGCTATCCCAACGAGCAAAGCCGCCGATCAACTCGCTGAACAGCGATTAAAATCCCGTTAATCATGCAAATCCTGTAATCCTGTCTAATGTTTACTTCATTTGTAGACAGGATGACAGGATTTACAAAATTTGCAGGTTTATTTAAAAGGCCAGAACACCGGAACTAACCAGACGACAATCGCGAAAACTGCGATCGTCAGCAGCGAGCCCACTTTCAGAAAATCTAAAAACCGGTAACGTCCCGGTGTGTAAACGAGCACACACGCGGGCTCTAGCGGCGTCAGAAACGAGCACGAAGCCGCGTACGTAACGGTAACCGCAAACGTCCTCGGGTTTAGTCCAAGTGCGAGCGCAGTTTTCATCGATATCGGCAGCATGACGAGCGCGGCAGCCTGATTCGACATCGGCTGCGTAAGAGCAACCGTCATCACAAAGAACCCGGCCAGCACGGCCGTTGGTCCATACTGGCCCGTGCCCCTCACGATCAAATCTGCGAGGTACTGATCCGAGCCGCTCTTTTCCATGGCAGTACCAAAACTCATCATGCACGCGATCAGGATCAGCAATCGCCAATCGATGATCTCGTAAACTTCCGACATGCGCACAGACTGTGTGGCCAGCAGGATCATGACGCCGAAGAGAACAGCGATCGGCAACGGAACGAGATGCGTGAGTGAGAAGAAAAGAAAAACGCCAAAAGCCAGCAAAGCCCATTTTTGCTTTTCAGTTCGCGGGTGTTTTTCAGAAACTTCTTCCAGGAGCAATATCTGACCGTGGGCAGCCAGTGCTTCTACCTGTTGGCGATTACCCTGTATCAAGAGCACATCGCCGAAACGCAATCGTACCCTGCTGATCTTCGAAAGCAGATCTATTCCATGCCGGTTGATGGCTAACACCACAACACCGTGCCGCGCGCGAAAGTCGAGGCGTTTCAGAGTTCTGCCGATGAAGTCGGAACCACGCGGTACCATCGCTTCAACGAGCTCTGTACCCTTACCCTGCAAAACAGAATCGCTTAGTTTAAAGTCAGATTTAATCTCAATGCCCGCTTCACCCTTCACTTTGAGGATGTCCTCGACACGGCCCTGGACCAGCAATTGATCATCGGCCTTTATGTGTTCGCGGGGATTGGGTGCGATCCTCTCCTCTTCACCTCTTAATATCCCCAGCACGGTCAAATCGAGTTCATCGCCGATACGAGCCTCCGCCAGTGATTTACCGATCAGCGGCGAATCAGCGAGCACGATGACTTCGGTTATGTATTGCCTGACGTGATATTGCTCAGTAAGCGAGTCAGCCGATTTTCTACGCGGCAACAGGCGCAGACCTAACAGCAACATGTAGAGCATACCGACGCCGACAATAACAATTCCGACTCTCGTTAACTCAAACATCGTAAACGGCTCGATTCCGTAACGAGGCAGCGCACCACTTACCGCGAGGTTGGTTGACGTTCCGATCAACGTGCACGTACCGCCGAGGATGGCTCCGAACGCGAGCGGCATCAGTAATTTTGAAGGACTGATATTTCTCCGCGCAGCGATACCCAGGACGACCGGCAGAAACATCGCAGTCGTAGTCGTATTTTTCATCACCGCGGCGCAGAAGGCGGCGGCGAACATGATTAGCGCCGTCATGCGAAACTCACTCTCGCCTGCGGTGCGGTGTAAGCGTCGTCCAACCAGATCGATCACGCCGGTCTTGGCGAGTCCGCCCGTTAAGATAAAGAGACCGGCGATGGTTATGACGATGTCGTTGCCAAATCCGGCGAAGGCTTCGGTGACTGTCAGCGTATTGGTGAGCACCAACGCCATCACGAGGAGAATCGAGACAACTTCGATCGGTATCCGCTCGAGGCTAAACAGAATGAGAGCGACGATCAGTAGCGCGAGAACGATGGCAATCTGGGTTGTCATTCAGCTGCGTATCACTCCCGGTCACAAACACAGGAGGGTTTTGGTTGAGAGCATTGAGTGTGCCAGACATCAGGCTCGTTGGGAAATCATTTCGGTCGGAGCTTTGGTGGTGTAGAATGCCGCCACTCAAGACGGCGTACGTCGTGAACCCGCTCGCGAAATTGGAGCGTTCTCATTCCTCGGTTTCGACGGCTGCCTGCTTGCGCAAGCAATCAACTCTTGCAGGGCTCGACTCACTGCTATGACCAAACTTTTTATCTCCCACAGCTCAAAAGACGACGCATTTGTGCGCGAACTCCGCGCTGCGCTTGCCGATCATGGACAGGATGTTTGGATTGATTCGCGCGAGTTGCGCGGCGGAGATCCGCTCTGGTCGGAGATTCAGAAAGCAATCGAAGACGCTAATGCTTACGCGGTTGTGGTCAGTCCGGATTCGTTGCAATCAGAGTGGGTTGGTGACGAGTTGCAACATGCGTTGTCTATTCGTGACCAGCGTGGCAAGGATAAGTTCCCTGTTATTCCGCTCTCCCTGAACGGCACGAAGCTCGGCGTCTTAAAGGGTTTCTTCCGCGAGGAACCGGTTTACATTTCGGTAAGCAGCGAAGCGGGTGGCGTTGAAGCAGCGATGAATGCGTTGCTCGTCGCCCTGGGAAAGCGATTGCCCGCGGATGTTCCTGTAGCCGAGCAGCCGAAGGCCGAGCCGCTGGAGGAGTTGGTCCTCGAGCTCACTGATTTGAAAATGCATGAACAGGATGGTGTGCGTCGTGCCTCAGCCCGCGCACGTTTGGTCTATGAACCAGCCGCGCCGAGTCAGCCAAAAGTGGAGAGTGAGCAAGACTGGCGGCTCATTGCACCCATCGGTCCGATCGAGGTGGATGAACTACGGTGGTATCTCGAGAAATACGCGATCTGGCCCAGCCATTACTTTCGCGATCGCGCGCGTAAGGTAGAAGAGAATCTGATTGAATGGGGACGGCTCCTACACAGGAAAGCAATGCCTTCCGACTATACGGCAAACGTCATGAACGCCTGGGCCGGGATCGACGATCGTGCAGGCCGTCGTTTTTCTATCTTCGTAAACACTAAGCTCGAAGCGGGCGCTTCTGAAGCTGATGAAAAAACTGCGAAGGAAGCAGCCACGCTCTTGCTAGCTTTGCCGTGGGAACTGCTTCACGACGGAGATGTTTATTTGTTCCAGGGCGCAAGCCCGGTACGCGTACGGCGTCGCTTACCGAATACAAGAGTGATCGGCGTGCCAGTCGTTGCCACGCCGATTCGCATTCTGCTCGTCACTGCACGGCCCGAGGACGACGCGTGCGGCTACATCGATCATCGCACCAGTGCGCTGCCATTGGTGGAAGCAATGGAATCGTTACCGGGGCTCGTCAAGATCCACGTCC
>DASTTS010000153.1:0-3473 GCA_035760085.1 Pyrinomonadaceae bacterium | reverse complement strand
GGCCGCCGCGGAGTTATTCAAAGCTACCGGCAAACAATCGTATCTCGCCGACGCAAAACGTTACGCACGTATTATTGGTCCAACTTCATGGATGCAGCAGGAAACAGCCGAGCATTATCAGTTCTATCCATTCATGAACATCGGCCACTTCGCCTTGTACCCGTTTGTTGATGCAAGGACAAAAGCGCAACTCGCCGGTTATTACCGTGACGGCATTGAACGTGTAATTCGGCGAGGCCAGCAAAACCCGTATCACGTCGGGGTCCCGTTTCTCTGGTGCTCAAACAATCTGCTTGTAGCATTGATCACCCAGGTGCTGCTTTACGAACGCATGACGGGTGACATGCATTATCACCTGGCAATGCTCGCGCACCGCGACTGGTTGTTGGGGCGTAACCCGTGGGGCACGTCTATGTTCACTGGTATTCCGGAGAAAGGCGAGTTTCCCGAGGATGTACATTTGCCGATCGTGCAGATCATGAAGAAGCTAGTGCCTGGCGGTTTGGTCGATGGCCCAATTGCCGCGAAGACCTACAACAGCCTTCTCGGGCTTCACTTGAATCAGCCGGACGAGTTTGCTGAGTTTCAGACGGCGGAACTCGTCTACCACGACGACGTAGGCGATTATTCAACCAATGAACCGACGATGGACGGCACTGCCGACTCGATCCTGATGATGGCCTTGTGGACCCGATAAATAGTTAACTCCGTGCAGGGCGATCAAGCTTCAGCTTTGCGCGGAACGCGCACGACCACAACGGAGCAAGGCGCGTTCATAGCGACCGCTTCGGAAACGCTCCCCAACAGGAATCGCCTGAAGCCTCGACGTCCGTGTGAACCGACAACAATCACGTCGGCGGCCCATTTTTGCGCCTCCTCTAGAATAGCCTTTTTCGTATTACCGGAGAGCACCGCCCCCGTCGCTTTCAATCCTGCGGAGGCCAGCACCTGTTCGGCGCTGCTGACTGCGTCTTGAGCCTCTTTCTCGTCTCTCGCTTTGGATGATTTGATCGTCCACGGCTCTTCAACGCTTATGACCCTGAACTCGCTGCCTTCAGGCCACGGTCGCGCCGCAACAGCGCGCACCGCCTGCGCCGAAGTCTTCGAACCATCGGTAGCGAGCAACACCCTCCTGGCGCTATCGAGACTTTGGTCGTGGTCTTCTCCTGCGTCTCGCACAATCTGAACGGTGCAAGGGGCGGCCGCAACGACTGCTCTGGCGACACTGCCGAGCATCCAGTGCGCATAGTCCTTGCGGACATGTGCGCGGACGAAGATCAGATCCGAAGACCATTTCCGCGCAAAAAACGGGATAAGAAAGCGAGCGTCGCCCCTCGTCACCACCACCTCCGCCGGGATGCCGATTTGTTTGAGCCGCTCCACTGATGGGGCAGTTATTTGCTCGCCTCGCCTCTCCATTTCTCGCTGCACGGCACGCTTTCCATAGCCCTCTTCGCGCCATAGTTCCTCCGAGACCTCGGTATCAGCGACGACTGAAAGCACATGCGCTGTCGTACCCTCGGGCCACGGGCGCACACCAACCGCACGGACGAGTACCTCGGTTGAAATCGCAGAATCAACTGCAATCAGTAGCTTCATAGTTTCAATGTCCTCATGTTCACCAAGCCGCCGGCTGCTCAGACCGGCAAATGTACCCGCCGATTTATGACAGAGTCTGCTCGGCCAATATCGAGCCGATTACGCCTAATGATTGTTGTGACGTGAAGTAAGAGGATACACTAAGCAATCGTGACTGAAGAATCAGCCTTTGATAGGCAGTGTTGTGGTCGATTGCGGCGCCAATACTTGTGGCCTTTTCTAAGATGTTAATACGTGTGACCTTAATTGCAGCCTTCATAACTTCGAGTCTCGTAGCGCCGATTCTTCCTTCTGCTACGCGCGATCAGGCTTATACCTTGACCAATAGAAGTGTTGATTACGTTATCGAGTTTCCATCATCGAAGTGGCGCGTCCTCCCCTCTTCCGGCATCGTTTCAGCGCGCACCCGCACGGCGTTTATGTACGCGGATGGAGGCAGGGTAAGGTTACTGGTTCGCAAAAAGTTGGTGGACGCCAGCACCACGCCATCAGATATGGTTCGGCGGCGGCAGACATGGGACCGACACCTGGCCGGCTACGTGTTAACCAAAGAGGAGAGTTTCACTGGAAGACTGAGCGGCTCTAAATTCGCGTATGAATACACTCGCGGCGGTAAACCAATGATCGCTCTAATCTACTACTTAGAAGCAGATAATCGAACGATCTTCAGTCTTCTCTTCAGGGGACCGCGCGACAGAATGGACAACCTGCGTAATCAAGCAGACTCTATCGCGCGCAGCTTCCGCCTGAAAAGGTCCACTCCCCCCCGAAATTGACACGCAAAGCGACAACCTAGTGAACTCTTGGTGGACGTCGCGACCGCCGCCACCAAGAACTGAACTTCATTTCGCGCTTATCTTCTTGCGCGACGCACAATGCGCAAAGGTAGTCCGTCTCACCGTTTGGACTCGTGAATTTGATCAGACGGCATCCTTCTGAGTCGCACCTGCCACAGTGCGGCTTTTCTTCAACATCGAGACGCGGTCTTATTTCTACTGCTGACATATTCAAAGACTTCCATTTCGCAAGCGGACGACTTCAACCGAACATGGATCGGCAATCCCGCGCGTCTTAGACCATCATCGCGGTATCGGCGCTTTCCGAGCCGTTATAAGCAATCAAAACCTTCATGTTGTTATCCCTTGAGCACAAGCGTGTGATCTTGTGTTCCGCCTGTTACCTGAAGTCGCTTCAGCGTACGGTAAATTGTTTTTGCGCTTGTTGTGAACCCGACGTCAGTGTTCGGACGCAGCGCAGCCTCTATTTGAGAGTCTCGAAACCGATCCAAAGGATAACCGGCCCTCGCGAACTCGCGACGGATTTTCCTAACCTCACGTCGTCGTCTCCTGGACTCCAGTATTTGATAGAACTTCTTAAGCAACTTCATCACCTCTTCAACTGATCGTCATTTTTCAGCTTCCGACTGCACTGGTCGTGTTACTAAAACCGGACAAGGTGCTTGCCTTAGCACGCGGTCTGTGTTTGTTCCAAACAGCGTGCCTAACGTGAACTCCTGGCCATGTGCCCCTATACAAATGAGATCAAGGTCCTGTTGCACTGCATAGGAAACAATTTCCCGGTAGGCTTTGCCTTCACGTACGGCGTGCGTCACGTTGGACCAGAGGTGGACCTCTGCTGGAATTGATTCATGCAGTCGTCTCGCCGCAGCATGATAGGGACCTTCAGTGTCTTGCGATGTCCAGGACATTTCAGCCTCAGTACTCCTGGCGCCGCTGATAACGTGGACCAAGTGCAGATCTGACTGATATTCCTGAGCCAGTGATAAGCCGTATTGAAGTGCCAGCTCCGAGTGACTCGAAAAATCAGTTGCCACCAGCAGTTTCTTCAATTCGAGATTACCGTTGGTTCTTGCC
>DASTTS010000152.1:0-4199 GCA_035760085.1 Pyrinomonadaceae bacterium | reverse complement strand
CCGAGTTTCTACAGCACTACCACAAACGATCAAATGTCGAGACAACGTTCCACATGATTAAAGCGAAGTTTGGTCAGCGGCTTCGGAGCAAGAGTCTCACGGCGCAAATCAACGAGGCGTTGTGTAAGGTTCTGTGTCATAACCTCTGCGTCGTAATTCAGAGTGTTCACGAGTTGGGCATTGAAACTAATTTTGAGGCAGAACTGGCGTTTGCCTCATAAATCGTTTCGATTATGGGATTATGAGGCAAAGCCCTCAACGACATAATATGTATTATCAGACGCAGCGTCTGTAACCTGACTCGCCAGCGCTTCATTCCTTTGATTAGGCCAGAGCGACCTCTAATGCTCTTCCAAGACGTAGGCCGGCTCTTCGCAACTGCTTTTTCACAACATCTAGACCGGCTTTGTAGTAGTTGTTGTTTTTATCGAGAATGTAAATCTCAGCGGTCGGGGCCGGCAGCGCAGCATATGCCTGTTGCGCAAGCTTGTGAGCTTCCTGCACCCATGTTATCGGATTGGTCGGCTGAATAATCGCTGCAATATCCGGATCATTTTGGGAACCCAGTTCCGCGACAAACTGAGCTACGCTCTGCGGGGTGTGGAAGATAATGCCCGTGTCCCAGACCTCGTGCAGGTTGGGCTTTCCGCCCTCCCAACCTACGAAGTCGAAGAACCGAACAATCTTGCCGTTTCCGCCCGCATCATGGTCATTGATGTTGTGAAGTGGTTGATGCATATCGCCGACCAGATGCACGATGAATTTCAGAGCCTCAGCGCGAGCACAACGATCTTCATTCTCGTTTGCCAAAATGAATCCGAAACGTAGTAAAGCCTGAACCGCGCAATCGCCTTTTGCACTGGCTTTACAGTCTCGCGTAGCAACATACGAAGGTTGACCCAAAGGTATATCTACGTAGTGCCAGTTCTTGGTGTACGGCCGCAGTTCGCGCACGTCGTCGGCGAAGAGTGCGATGTCTACAAGCGATTGACCGCCCAAGAGCTGCTTTGCTCGTGCTGACGTGGCTGGTGAATGTGTTTCTAAATATCGCTCGGCGATTGCCGCTACGATTTGATGACCTTCCTTACCCCAGGCATTAGCACGTGTGGGGCAAGCGAAAACAAAAATTATCGAGACAGTTATCGAAGCAAGTGCGCTAGCCGCGCGGTGCGGGTGGGTAAGAAACATGGAGTCCTCCTGCAAAGATCGGGGTCTAACTGGGACGAGATTTGCAAATCGACGATGACGTGCTGGAGCGTCGATCGAGTGTATTAACGGTGTCGCTATACACTCGTGCGAACTTGAAGTCAATGAATCAGGAGCAGCTTTCGGTTTTAAATCGGGTCAGGATTGCTCGGTGAGATCGTCGGCCGTGCCGTTGATGGCGGGGCCACAATTCGGAGGGAGATGCGTCACCAGCATTGCAATCACTTCTGCTGCGTTACCTTCTCCAATTACTTCGCCCGTGTGCTCAACTGCGCGGAAGCGACCGTTGCCGATGGGCACTGCGAAGGGGCAGTCGTTGGTAAATGGGTAGCCTGTTGTGCGACTGAAGTGAAGTGTGTACAGACTGGTAAAAGGAAACAACTGGGCCAACTCGGGTTGCTTCATCGCCGCCTCAATCAATGGCAGTGGCGACATCGCGTCCGGGTTCGCGTCAGCTCGCACAGCCCATGTCTTTAAAAGCGTGCTCCATTTAAATTCGACGGCCCGACCAGCTTCATGTGCGATCCCCTGCTCATCCGGAACAAAGAAGCTGAAGCGCCCCTGCATTTGGGCGATGTTGGGCTGTTCGACTATCCAGAAATGGATTGCCTGGGCCGCATCGTTCAGGCTGCTTGACGAACCCTTCCCGTAGGTAACACCCTCAGCCGAAAAATCGAATAAAAACAGATGTTCGTGCGCGGCTATGTACATCTGGCAAAAGCGCGAACCTGCGGCGGTTCGCGCAAACGAAATGAAGTTTACGTCGGCCGTAGCATGGAGTGAGCTGCCGATCTTTGAAAGAGCCTGGTCCAGTGCATTCGACAAACTTCCTGCCGCCGCTACTTCCGGATACAAGTCAAAGTTGTGTTTACCTAACTCCATGTCATCTCACATCGCCGGCATGGTTGCGGAGGACGTCGAGAAAGGCCGAAGCGGCAGGTGAGAAGTTGGAGCCACGACGATGAGCGGCCCAGAGCGTGCGGGTGTGAGTGAGGCCGCGCACAGGAACAGATACTAAAACGCCTCTCTCAAGCTCTTCACGCACACACATGCGCGGCACGAACGCGAGCCCAACTCGCTTCTGAACAAAGCGCTTAATCGTCTCGATCGTCGCCAGCTCGAGTGTGATGTTAAGCGGTGTGTGTTGCCGCGCAAAAGCCTCGATTACTTTCACACGTGAGCCTGACTTCACGTTGTGAGCCACGAACGGCTCGTTCCCTAAATCCTTCACCTTTACTGACGGACGTCCGGCAAGCGGATGCTTCGGACTCATGATCAAAACCAACTCGTCCTTAAGTATGGGAAACGCTTCGAGGTCGCGATCCGCAGGCTCCGAGGCCATCAACGCGAAATCGATATTCCGCTCCAAAACCTCACGCGGCAGCCGGTTCGACACATGGCGAAAGATCTCAACCTTCACCTCAGGGTGCCGCTCGCGAAACTTCAGAATGAGCTCCGGCAACAGATAGAGCGTCGTACTCTCATTAGCGCCTACACGTATCAGTCCCCTTTTCAAACTTTGCATCTCTGCAATCGCCTGGCCCACCTGATCTCTGAGCCCGAGAATGCGTTGCGCGTAGTCGTAAACCACCTGGCCCGCCTCCGTGAGCACAGGCGTCTTCTGCGTCCGGTCGAGTAGCGGTAACCCGATCTCTTCCTCGAGACGGCGAATCGCGATACTCACGGCCGGCTGCGTACGAAAAACCTTATCGGCAGCTTTAGAAAAGCTCTTTTCCTGCACCACTCGCGAGAAGTATTCCAACTGGGCCATTTCCATAGGCGTTAGCTTTTATCACAGGGCGCGATCAGCGGTCGATGAATCACGTTTATTATTATCTTAAAAGAATAAATTTTACAACGCCTAAGTTCGAACGGTAGAGTCATCCTCCACGAGATGATTGCTCAACCCGAAATCGATAAACGCTTTGCCACTCCGGCGCCGCTGCCCGTAGAGATGCCGACTGGCGCGGAGATGCTGATCCAGGCACTCGTCTACGAAGGCGTCGACACGATCTTTGGCTATCCGGGCGGAGCTGTGCTCCACATCTACGACGAGCTCTGGCGGGCACGCAATCAGATCACTCATTACCTGGTGCGGCATGAACAGGGTGCGGTGCACATGGCCGAAGGTTATGCGCGCGCGACGGGTCGAGTCGGGGTCGTGCTCGTTACCTCTGGTCCAGGTGCGACAAACGCCGTGACAGGCATCGCGAACGCTTACATGGATTCAACCCCGATCGTGGTGATAACCGGTCAGGTTCCCAGGCATCTGATCGGGACTGACGCCTTTCAGGAGGTTGACACTGTCGGGATCACGCGGCCGTGTGTGAAACACAATTACCTCGTACGGGAAGCAAAGGACCTGCCGGCCATCGTTCGCGAGGCTTTTCATCTCGCACGTTCGGGCCGGCCTGGTCCAGTCGTGATCGACATTCCTAAAGATGTTAGTGCAGCGAGATCGAGCTACTCACGATTGGACCACGTAAGTTTTCCCTTCTCTACTCAACCCGCGCATATCGGTTCAGACCCGGCACAAAAAGCCCTCGAGCAGATCGTGAACGCAAAGCGTCCGGTGTTATACGTCGGCGGTGGGATCGTGAATTCGGGCGCGGTCGATTCCCTACTCTCTTTCGCGGAATCGCTGCGTCTGCCGGTTACACCGACACTGATGGGACTCGGTGGATTTCCGAGCTCTCACCCGTTGTGTCTGGGGATGCTGGGTATGCACGGAACCTACGCCGCAAATATGGCTGTCGCGGAAAGCGATCTGCTTGTCGCACTAGGCGTCAGGTTCGACGATCGCGTTACCGGAAAACTGGCGACGTTTGCGCCGCAAGCTCGCGTGATCCATGTCGACATTGATCCAGCGAACATCGGCAAGAATGTAGCACCGACGCTCGCACTCACCGGCGATGTCAAACAGGCATTAGATCAGTTTCTCTCATTGGTCCAGCAGCAGGACCTGGACGCATCGATCGGGCAACGAGAAGCAT
>DASTTS010000151.1:0-2559 GCA_035760085.1 Pyrinomonadaceae bacterium | reverse complement strand
TTCGATGAAGACCGCAATGGCGGGTCGCGGCCGTGGCGAGTGCCGCAGGCAATGGCGGCCGCGTATCTCGCGGGCGGCTTCAATCCGAAGCTCTGTGAGATACGTCTTTACAGTGAGTTGTACAGCGGTCCGCTGGTAGATGTCGATCTGCTTCGCTGGCCTGACATGCTCGTGCTTTCCGGTTTGCAGGTAGATTTCGATCGCTTTCTGCACCTTACAGCTTATGCGCGCACGCTCAATCCGAAAGTGATCGTCGTTGCGGGCGGGTCGCTGGTGGAGGTGTTGCCACGTTTCACGCGAAAGTTCTTTGACTACTGCTGTCGTGGGCCGGTTGAAGAGATCCGCGAGGTGATCAGAGATGCGTTCGGCGCCGATCATGTTGCGGAGACGTTTACGCCGCGCTACGACCTTGCGTACTGGAGCAAGGGCGTGGGGCTCGTCGAGTCGAGCCGCTACTGTAACTTCCACTGCAACTTTTGCACGATGTCGATCGGGAATAACAGCTACGTCAATTTCGACTTGCAGGAAGTGCGGCGACAGATTCTGAGCACCAAACGGAAACATATTTTCTTTCTCGACAACAATTTCTACGGCAACAATGTGCATCAGTTTGAGAGTAAGTTGGAAATGTTGAGGGAGATGAAGCGATGCGGTGAGCTACGCTCGTGGGGCGCCGAGCTGACGGCTGACTTTTTCATGAAGCAGCGCAACCTGGAGCTGGCGCGAGAGTCTGGATGCGTGTCGCTGTTTTGCGGCGTCGAGTCGTTTGATACTGACAGCCTGGCGTCGTTCGACAAACGACAGAACATGACTGATCAGGTTGAGTTGATCAGACGATGTCTCGACGCAGGAATTTTGTTTCTGTACGGGATCATCATCGATCCGACGCGGCGGTCGCTCGAATCGCTGCAAGCCGAGTTTGAATTTATTTTGAACAACGATGAGATCACGTTGCCGAGTTACTTTACGTTGCCGATACCGTTGCTGGGAACGCCGTTGTTCTTTGAGTATCTGAACGCGCGCGCGATTCTGCCGCGTACGCGTGTGCGGGATCTTGATGGGACGACGCTGTCGGTGCGACCACTCGATGATCTTGAAGCGTTTGCTGAGTTCTGGTCGAAGGTGCTTCGCTGGGAAGGTTGCAGGGGAAAGATCGTTGCGCGCACCGTTCGGTTTTTGCGGCGGTACCGGCGATCGCTCGACTGGCTTGCGCGTGGTGTGACGCTGGGGAATAGTGCGACGCAGTTGTTGCCGAGGTATCGAAACTGGAAGCGAACGTTTGTAAGTACGACGGAGTGTTTGGATCCGATTTACGAGCCGCTGTGTGCGGTGTCGTCGAAGTTCCGGCGATATTTCGACCCGGTTTACGTGACGGATGAGGCAGGCAGGTTGAATCCAGAGTTCGAAGAGGTGACGGCAGTTTTAGACAGGATGGCAAAATTTACAGGATTTGCAGGATATCCTGAGAATCCCGCAAATCCTGTAATCCTGTCTAGCACTAACCTTAATTAACTTACCGCACGCACTGCCGCGGGCGCATGACGTTCGCGAAGATGTAGTTCGCGACGTTGCGTCCCACTGACTGCCCGGCGGTGTTGTCGAAGGTGAAGTGAATCCCACCGTAGACACGCGCGCGGGCCTCTTCGTCCGCCATCGCACCGAATCCCGCATACGAACGTGTGGCGCCGTTTGCACCTTCCCACGTGTGTTCGAACGCGATGTCGTCACGTCCAAAGAACAACGTGAGCATTGTCGATTGCGAGGTGCCAATCGCTGCGTTATTACCCGCATAACTCGGATATGGCGGATTCGCAATCAACGAAGACCATGATGGATCTGCAGTCGTACTCGCATTCCCATCTTCATCCGCCCGACGAATCGCCGTCACCGGACGCCACAAGCCATACACAAACTTGCTCGCGAACGTGGTTTGTAATGCATCGTGCAGCGCCATGTTAGTCAACGCAAACAATCGTGCCTTTTCCGTAGTCGAGATTCCACGCGCCAGCGAAACCGTGCGCGCGACATTGTTCCAGACGAACAGGAAGTTAGTCGGCGTACCAACACCAGCCCACAACTGTGCGACCTTGGTTTGATCCACGGTACGAGTCGCACTGTTTGCCGATCCGATTTCCTTCACTTCATTCAGATCGGCGGCGTATTCTGCGCTGGTGAGCGCCGGTGGTGCATTCGGTTTGAACTGCGTGCCCGATGCGACACCGAAAGGCATGACAGACGGGTAATGTGTAAACGCTGCGAGACCAGGCGCCGGCTGCCAGTTACCTGGTGTTGCCGGCAAACTGTACGTCGGCGGCGTAACGTTCCAACCGTCGTTTGCGCGAAGTGCGAGCAAACGCTCGGCAACGATCTGGCCGACCCTGATACCCTGTTGTGCGCGATTCTCTTCAATGCCCTGAAGCGAGGTTGCTAACTCGGCATCGAAGATTCCCACGCGTGTTGGATACAACGCTGCGAGCACGTCGTGTGCAGCTTGTGCGGCAGCGGCTTCGATTGAAGCACTCTGTGACCCCGGAACCTCAATCAAGTACGGCGTGTGAC
>DASTTS010000150.1:0-3337 GCA_035760085.1 Pyrinomonadaceae bacterium | reverse complement strand
TTCTTCGTCAACTACGGCTACGTGACGCGATCGCTCCAAACGCTGATGCATCCGCGGTCTAACGCATACAGGCCCGGGCAGAAGAAGAAAGCGACACTCCTGCTCGACTTCGTGCGCGAGCGCGGCGTGGTGCACCCGCGTGAAGTTGACGAGCATTTCGCGCACGGCAAGGTCACAAACTACTGGGGCGGTTCATCAAACGCCACCACGCATCTGCTCGACGCCATGCATTATGCGGGCCTGCTGCGCATCGTGC
Source organism: Pyrinomonadaceae bacterium (assembly GCA_035760085.1). Classification (GTDB taxonomy): domain Bacteria; phylum Acidobacteriota; class Blastocatellia; order Pyrinomonadales; family Pyrinomonadaceae; genus PSRF01. The sequence continues at coordinate 3,081 of DASTTS010000150.1, read as the reverse complement.
GTCGTGAAAAAGGCATTCGTATTTACGCCGAGCACAAACACGAGGCGGTGCCGCGCGGTGTAGCCGAGCGGCGCACGCGGATCGATGCGTTAGTCGATGTGCTTGTGAGAATCTACGCGCCGTTGCCTGGACCAAGTCTCACGTATTATTTGAGGCGATTGAGATATGCCGTGCCGCAGTGGCAGAAGGACATAACGGCCGCATTGCAGCGCGCAAAGAAGCGGCTGACACATGCGCGCGTGGGAAATGTCGATTGGTATTGGCCCGCGGATGAAAACGCAAACGATTCTGCGGTCCCGGAAGTGGTTCGCTTGCTTGCGCCGTTCGATCCGGTCGTCCACGATCGTGCTCGTTTCGAACTCTTGTGGGGCTGGACTTATCGTTTCGAAGCGTACACGCCCGCTGTCAAACGCAAACTGGGCTACTACGCGATGCCACTGCTCTGGCGCGATCGAGTTATCGGCTGGGCCAACCTGTCAGTGAAGAATGGCGACCTCGTTTACGATCTCGGCTACGTCGAGACGCCCGGCGATCGCACGTTCAAACGTGAGCTCGATGCTGAGCTCGATCGAATGCGAGTTTTTCTCGGCTTGAGTTCCTGACAGTTTGCGAACGGCTCGCTCTGCGCCGATAATCGGTCCAATATGGAAACACGACGAAGTCTTTACGACGAGATTGAACCATACGACAGCGGTTACATCCGCGTGTCGCCTGTACACGAGCTGTATTACGAGCAATGCGGCACGCCGAATGGCAAGCCGGTTGTGTTTCTACATGGCGGGCCCGGCGCGGGACTCGTGACCGATTACCGCCGCTTCTTCGATCCGCAGGCGTACCGCGTGATCCTGTTTGCGCAACGCGGCGCCGGTAAGAGCAAACCGCACGCTTCACTCGAAGACAATACGACGTGGCACCTGGTCCAGGACATCGAAATCATTCGCGAGCAGTTCGGAATCGATCAGTGGCTGGTGTTTGGCGGCTCATGGGGTAGCACGCTTGCGCTCGCTTATGCGGAGAAACATCCTGAACGCGTGCGCGCTCTCGTCCTGCGCGGGATCTTCCTGTGCCGTCCCAGAGAGATTACGTGGTTCTACGAAGACAGTCAGGGCGCAAGCGCGATCTTTCCCGAGGTGTGGGAACAATACGTGCGCATAATTCCCGAAGCTGAGCGCGGCGACATGATTCGCGCGTATTACAAACGGCTCACCAGCGATGATGCTGACGTGCGACTCGAAGCTGCGCAGGCGTGGTCCAAATGGGAAGCGAGCGCCTTAAAACTACTTCCCGATCAAAATCTGATTGACGAGTTCACGGAAGCGGAGATGGCGATTGCGCTCGCGCGTATTGAGTGTCATTACTTCGTGAACAACTGCTTCTTCGAAACCGACAACTACCTGATCGAAAACGTCGATCGGATTCGACACATTCCGGCCGTGATTGTTCACGGGCGTTACGACATCGTTTGCCCTGTGATGAATGCGTGGGATCTACACCGCGCCTGGCCGGAAGCGACACTCAAGATCATTTCTGACGCGGGCCATGCTGCCACCGAGCCCGGCATCACCGACGCACTCGTACGCGCCACGGACAGCTTCCGTTAGTACACAAAAGGCACAAAATAAGGCTATTTGATAGCGATCGGGTTGACGATTGACTGGACGCCGCCCGTGATGCGTGCGGGGCCGAGTGTGAACAGAAATTCCCACGCCTGATCACGCACCATCTCTTCGGTGTTGACGTTCTCGAGGATGTGAATGCCGTTCATCGGAATGAGAATCTGGTGCACCTCGAAGATGCCGACGTCTTTTTCAAACGGCACGACTTCAAAGCTCCACGTGTCGGAACCAATGATCGCCACTTCCAACGACGCGAGAAACTTCGCGCCCTCACGGCCCAAACCTGGTGCGACTGAGCCGAAGCGCTTGTTGTCTTTGCCGAGCAGTTTCAACCAACCCGTGTAGAACAGCACCACGTCGCCCTTCTCGATCGACTTGACGCCCTGCCGTTTCATCGCGCCTTCGATCTCGGCACGATTGAAGGCGGTTCCCTCTTTGACGATGTCGGTGTTGAAGTAGCCGGCCATGTCGAGGAGCACGCCGCGCGTGGCGATGGGCGGAACGTGTTCGATACCGAGTTTCTTCAGGCCGTCGGTCATGGCGAAGTCGGCGGCCTTGTTGCAGTTGTAATAAAGACCGTCGATGCCGATGTGGCCCAGGCCGTCGAGTTGTGTACCGACGCCGGCCCAACCGACAATCATGTCATCGTTGTAAGTAGTCTTGGTTGGACCAAGAGAGCCGCCGCCTGTCTGGCCGGGTTGAACGACAGTGACTGCGAAAGTGCGTGGGGGATAGGCGGGCGTGTCTTTATTCGTTTCGATAGCAAGGCGATAACTCTTACCGGTCGTGACGAGTTTCGTGGCGGCGAGCGTCTTCGCCGGCGTGATGTAGTTGAGGTTGCCGATTTGATCGTCAGGACCAAACTTCGACGCGGTCGGGCAGGGTTTTTGAGCTGATGCCGTGATTGAAAGAAAAAGAAGAACTAAAATCCGGGGGAGTTTTTTATGCATAGTAGGTTGTTGGACAGGATTACAGGATTTTCAAGATGAGCGAATGCGAGCGATGACGGTCAGCGCTTGTTGTCCACTTTTGGCGATGCTGGTAAGTGGGCCGCGGAAGTTCGCGATGTCAGGTTTGTCTTCGTCGAGCAGCTCGAGACATTTCTTCGCGTTATTCACGATCGCTTCAAGTTGCTGATTGATCTCATCGACGCTGGAAGCCGCTGCTTTACCCTTGCTCGCGGCATAGGATGCCTGGGCCAGCTCGGCCTGGGTGCGGGCGAGAATCGCCCTGGCGGCGTGGTGCTCGATCGCTAAACCTGCGATGCGAGTCGCGACTTCTGTTAGACCCGCTTCCTCACCGGTCGGCGTCCGCGGCTCGCGATAGTACATCGCAAACGAACCAAGCACTTTTCCTTTGCTCGACAGGATTGGAGTAGACCAGCAGGCTCGCATCCCGATCGCCGTTGCGTCATCACGATAATCGTCCCACAGAGGATCGGTAAGAATGTCGCTGACGCTCACGG
>DASTTS010000149.1:0-4829 GCA_035760085.1 Pyrinomonadaceae bacterium | reverse complement strand
GTAACCAACACCGGCACACGCGACGCGATCGCCAACCTGAAACTCCGTCACATCTTCCGCGACTGCGGCAACGATGCCCGCCGCGCTGTAGCCGAGCGCCTGCGATGCCGCCATCTTGTCGCGCACAGAAGCAAACGTATTGAGCAGTCCTTCATTTTTCACTTTCGCGACGACCGCCTTAACGAGATCGGGTCGTTGCCGCGCCTCCTGGACCAACCCTTTGCTCACCAGCTCGACCGCGGCGCGCTCAGTACCTGCGCTAATCAACGACGCCACCGTGCGCACGAGCACACGTCCCCTTTGCAGCGCCGGCACCGGCACCTCACCAACAAACGGTCTCCCAGTTTTCCGGTTCTGTAAAACCTGTTTCATAAATTCGCGTTCATCCGCGTAAATCCGCGTTCAAAACACTCTCTATCAATTCACTAACCCACTCCGCACGCGCGTCCCAAGTCCCCGACGCAACCGCAGACTGTCGCATCGCCGCAGTAGCCGGATCGTTATCGTGTAACGCTTCTTCAACGAGCCGGATGAAATCATCACGCGTGCGCGCGATCCGGAGCACGTCACGCATCGGCTCGTACTCGGGCAACGGCGAAATCACCACCGGCTTGCCCGTCGCCAAATACTCACGCACCTTGATCGCCGATCCGTAACTCGTAAAAGACTGCTCAGTTTCCCACGGCAACACGCAAACGTCGAATCCCGCCGCATACGCTGGCAACTCCGCATACGCAACAGGCGGCAGAAAATGCGTGTTCGGCAACTCTTCAATCTCCATCCCGCGCGACTTGTTGCCAATGAACACCCACTGCCACTCCGGCCGCTCACGCGCGGCACGCTTGATCAACTCCTGATCGACGAGCCATGGTTCGACAGCACCAAAGTATCCCAGGCGCGGCCGCGGAATTTTTTCGATCCCCGGCGCCACCTCAATGTCACTAACTCTTCGCCAGTGTTCGAAATCAACAGCCTGTTCGAGCAAATGCGAACGCTCACACCCGCGCGTGGCCTCATTGAAGAGCTTTCGACCCGAATAGAACACGAGATCCGCGGCATCGATCGCGCGCTCATGCAACCGCCGGATCAGCGCCGGATCCGTCGCATGATCCATCGTGTTCGCATCATACTTGTCTGACACCTGATAGACCACCACTGACTCGTCAAACGTGCCAATCATGTCGGCAGCAGTAGGAATCGCAATCCACAATACCGGCTTCGTCAGTCCACGCCTGCGCGCGAGACGCTTGATCTGTGCTCCAATCAACCGGCGATTCATCGCGCGGGCCGCGGCCGTTCCGAAGAACGGCAAACTCGCAGGCGAGACGACTGTGATGCCCTCGTCAGTGGTGCGAGCGAGTTTTGAGTAACTGCCGAGCTTGCGCTTGATGCGCGGCAGCAGATCCTTGTGGCCCAGCGACGGCAGCCCCATCGAGATCGAGTTGACGAAGATGACTTTGTTGCCGGCGCGCGCGAACTTGCGCATCAGGTGGGCCTTGGAGTGTGGGTGGTGATACCACCAGTCTTCACCGCCAAAGCAAATGATTGATTGGTTACGTAACATTAGACAGGATTCACAAGATTTTACAGGATTTACAAGACAAATCTTGAAATTCCTGTAAAATCTTGTAAACCCTGTCTCTAATGCATCTCCAGCGACTTGCGCCCTGGCTACTCGTTATCGCGATCGGACTCATCTATCTTCTGTTCCCGACGCGCGTTTACTATTGGGACGGCATCACTTTCGCGCAGACGATTGAAAACGTACCGGGGTTGCAGCCTTCCCTTGTGCACCCGAACCATCTCATCTATAACTTCGTTGGTTACATCTTCTTCAAACTGCTCCGCTCATTCAGCCCTGAAATACGAGCCCTGACGGCACTACAACTCCTGAATATCCTGCTGAGTGCGATATGCGCGCGGATCTTCTTCGCGATCCTGCTCGACACACTGCGGTCGTTGTATCTGGCAGTATGTCTCACACTGCTGTTTGCCTTCTCAGCAACGTGGTGGAAATTCTCGACCGACGCCGACGCTTATATTCCGAGCGTACTCTTTCTGCTGATCGGTTTCTATCTCGTGCTACCCGGGAAAAAGGCACGACCATTACTGCTCGCCGTCATGTTCTTTGTCAGCATGGCATTTCACCAGCTCGCGATCGTGAGCTGGCCCGTTCTGGCGTTGGGTATTTATGTGCAGGATGGTGAGTTGTCGATCAAACGAAGATTACTTAATGCCGCTTACTTCTCGGCTGTCGCCGCTGTCTTGATCACCGGGGCTTATGCATTATTGTTCTATCTTGCGTCCGACGCGTTTAGTATTCAACGCCTCTTGAGTTGGACCGCATCTTACTCACCTGACGCCGACACGCAATTCAATTTATGGTCCAACCTGAGATACTCATTGCGCGGCCTGGTACGACTATTCCTGGGCGGAAGATTCAACTTACTCAAAGCTCTCGTGAATCCGCTCGTGATCTTTTTGTTTGCCGTACTCATGACCGCACTTGGCTTTGTGCTCTTCAACGTCATGCGAACCCTGGCAATCCGAATTCTTGTTGGCCGGGTTCCCAAACTCCGGCTGGAAACACGACAAAAAACAGTGCTGCTACTGGCACTTCTATGGACTTTCCTTTATGTCGTGTTTCTCTTCTTCTGGCTGCCTCAAAACACGTTCTACCGGCTCTTTTACTTGCCTGCATTGATTCTATTGTTTGGTCTTTTAATCGCCGCCGCACCGAACAGAAATCCAAAGCGCCCAACACTCGCGGCGTTCGTCATCGCGGTCGCCGTCGCGAATTTCTTGTTTCTCATCTACCCGTTTTCGAAATACGTGGGCCCGCCTTAATCCGTATTCTTTACTCTCGCCACACACAAACCCGAAACACCAAACGGAATGTTCATATACTTCAACACGACGCTCTCTGCGCCGAACAGTTTTCCCAATACGCCATTCAACGCGGACACCGTAATATTATTCTCGCTCTCTGCCTTGATCCCCGTCAGTCGCATTAACTTCCGAACCAACAGTATCGGCAAGAAGAACGTGATGTTCGCGTACGTCATCCGTTCGATCTCAAACCCCGCCTGCTCCAGCACCCGCCGCAACTCCGGCAGACGATAGCGCCGCCGGTGATTGCTCACGTCATCCTGCACGCCCCACAAAAACATAAACGTCGGCACAAACAACAACACGCGCCCGCCCGGCCGCAACACACGTCGCATCTCCCGCAACCCCGCGAGATCGTCATCCATGTGCTCGACCACATCGAGCGCGGTCACCAGATCGAATGTGGCGTCGTCGTAAGGAAGCTCTTCACCCGCGCCCAACTTTACGTTCGCCAAACCACGCTCGCGACAAAACGCGAGAGCATCCTCAGAAACATCCACCCCTTCGGCAACGCCATACTGCGAAAGCATCAACAGGTTCGCGCCCGTGCCGCAACCAACGTCGAGTATGCGCGGACGACGATCAGTCACGCGGCGGCAAATGTCCTCGACGAAACTCGTGAGGATCTTGCGTCGACCGGTATACCACCAGTGCGACTGCTCGATGCGGAACATGATTGGGTATGTGTGTTCCTTCATTTGTAACCACGGATTATACGGATTAACTGAACGATGCCCACCGCGGCAAACACACTCAACAAACCGTGCATGGGTAAAACGTAGCGAATCTCGGTATGCGCGGCGGTGCCGGGGACGAGATAGTAAAGGACGGTGACCAGCATCAAGCAGCTCATCCGCCAATCGTGTCTAATACCCGCGTAAAGTCCAAATGCGACGAAAGGTAAAAACAAATATCGCGCGACGCTCTGAATCATTCCCAGCACGTTCACCCCGAATGCAAGCACGCCGCCCTGCCAACGCTCGGGCAGACACTTCCTGCTCGTCACGTTGATGCCGCTGATGCCGGTATGCGGCACCGGATCACCGGCGACCTTCAGCATTCCCCACATGCGACCAAGCATCACGCCCAGATACCAGATCTTATGTTGCTTGATGAACGCGAGCGCCTCGCGCGTGCGCTCGCGGTCGCGGCGAATGCCGTCAGGCCATTGAATGTCAAGCGGCATGTCCGGCGACAAGCCCATACGCCGGCGCTCAATTTCCAACATCTTAAGGTCGCCGAGAATGAAACCGTGCTGCTGGCCGAGCTCTGTTTCGCCAAGTCCTTCCCATAGGTTTACGCCGATCGTGCCGCCGGTTGGTGTGAAGTCCGGGAAGACGACGTAGTTGCGGATCACAATGGGTGCAATTATTACGACTGTCCCTGCGAGTGCGGCCGCCGCCAGCTTGACTCGCAACAACCACGCCGCTTTCACGACGATCAGCAACGCGATCGACCAACCAACGCAGAGGTACAACGGGTTCACACGTAACCAGCACGCGATTCCGAGCGCCACTCCAGCCGCGAGTGCGAGTCGCACACTCTTGCGCTGTGCCGCAAGGATTAACAACCAGTTACCGGCAAGCACGAACCACGTCGTCGGCACATCCGCCGACGGATACGCGGCATACATCGCAAACAACGGCGAGAGTGCGACAACAAAACAACTAACAATCGCCACCTGCCGTCCTGAGACAGTCGCTGCAATCCCTGCGATCAGCAGGAACGATAGGAGCAAATCTGCAAACCACAACACGAGTTGCACTGAGTATGCCGAATCGTAACCAGTGACTTTGTAGATGAGGGCAACGAGCGCGGGAAACGCGGGCGGATACTGGACCAGGTCGGTGCGTGTTGGATCGTCAATCCAGAAGAGTCGTTGCCGTTTGTCCAGGATATCGCGCGCCGGGCGATCGAACTTTGCATACGAGCCAACCTGG
>DASTTS010000148.1:0-6619 GCA_035760085.1 Pyrinomonadaceae bacterium | reverse complement strand
TGCGCGCCGCGCTGGCGATCGAGTCGACTGATCACGCCCGCCACGTGTCCGGAAGGCGGAACGTTGCGCAGTGGCTGTCGCACGCCGCCCAGCGGATCGGCAACAGTCAGACGTGGGTGATAAACGGCTGCCACTCTTGATGCTTTGTTATCAACGTGGTGGCGAAGACCCTCAACCCATTTCAACGCCTCGTTTACATCTCGCAGCGCCTGTTCTGGATCGTCTCGATCAGTCGGCACGTCGACCACCACCATTCGATCGCGAAGAGCTTCAGCCTGTTCGATCAATGCGGTCACGACTTCTCGCCGCGCTGCTTCATCCTTTCCCACATCTTCGACCAGGCCAGGAACAGCGACGATCGCCACTTCCGGAACTTCGCCGAGTTTTCCAGCCGCCTCGAGATACAACGACGAGCCAGGCTTCTCACCATCGTGCCCGCCATCGAGAATCACGTTCCACGTAAGCGCGTGTGGTCCCGTGTCGCTCAGACGACCCTTAGGCTTGCGCGTGCTGGGAGTGATCTTGATAAAGCGCGAACTTTCCACCACTAACTCGGCGAACGTTTGAGCGGCGCCCTCCTCGATGGGCTTGCGCTCGTCCAAACCAAGTGCCGTGAAATACTGCGTGGGCTCGTTGGGTACGCTGATCGCAAAATCCAGCTCCGGCGTACCCAACGCACCCTTTGAACGGTAAGTGATCTGCACGCGAGTGTTGTTGGCCCACGAGCCGGGACTGCTCGCCGTGATGGAGTAACGCGGGTAGTCGAACCCCGTCGGCGCATTGGCTTCCCAACTACGGCCGTCGCTCTCGCCAACCTTCCACTCGGCCCACGCCGTCTTCGCCCCGTCGGTAGCCAACCGGATGACGTGTGCGACTTCGCCTTCATTGTCGAAATATCCGCGAATGGCATACGTCATAACCGAATCGGCTGCGAGACCACCGAACACGCGTTGATAACCGCGCCAACCTTCAACACGAATCGGAACACCGACTGGTCCACGGCTGGTGCGACCGATGAAGCCCGCCACGTCTGAGCGTAGCGGTGACGGCTCCGTCTTGGGAGGCGATACAGTGAAGTAAAGTCCCGGAACTGTTGCTTCTGCTCTCATCCGGCCTGTCCGTCAATCGCGAGTCCTTCGTGACAGATCTCCACGGTTTCCATGGCGATCTCATTGTTCTTCGCATTCAAGCCTGGTCCAGTGAACTTGCAGGGCCAGGCACGACGGAAGTTCCAGCGCATCACTTCCTGCTTGTTCTCGTCGAGCAACAGGATCGAGCCTTCCGTCCGGTGGATCGTTCCGTTCATGCCTTCGACGATCCAGTTCCAGAAACCAAGGTCACCGGTGATGCCGCGTTTGAGCGTGATGTTGGTGAACTTCTTCAGGCCGGGCATCTTGCGCACAGTGATGTCTTCACTGCCGTTGCGATACTCGATAGGATCCATCGCGCTTTCCAACCCGGACACTTCCGCAAATGAACCCTTGACCGCTTTGCCGTCGTCGCTGATGCCAGTGATGACGACCTCGAAGTTATAGCCAGCATATGGGTCTTCTCTGAATACAGGCATAGTGGTCCTCTTTTTGTTGATGGCTCACACGTGGCCATATCAGTTTTGTTAACTAACCTTCGTTTCGAGCGTCTTCTGTTGGATACGGAAGATCACGAACTCTGCGGGTTTTACGGGAGCGATGCCGACGAGACAGATCAGTCGACCATTGTCGATGTCGTCCTGCGTCATCGTGGTGCGATCACACTTGACGAAGAACGCTTCATCAGGTTTTGCACCCTGAAGAGCGCCGCTGCGCCACGTGCTGATAAGGAAATTAGTGATCGTCGCGCGCACACGGGCCCAGAGCGGCTCATCGTTGGGCTCAAACACAACCCACTGCGTGCCCTCGTCGATCGATTCTTCGACGTAGATGAAGAGGCGACGGACGTTGATGTACTTCCAGGCCGCGTCGGAAGTAACGACGCGAGCACCCCACACGCGATTGCCACGTCCGGGGAAGAAACGCAGGACGTTGATGTTGCGCGGGTTGAGCATGTCCTGCTCACGCTTGGTGACTTCCTGCGCGATCTTCGTGATCCCTCTTATGACTTCGTTCGCCGGCGCTTTATGCACTCCGCGTCTGACATCGACGTCTGCATAGATGCCCGCCATGTGTCCTGAAGGACCGACTACAACATTGCGTCGCACCGAGGGATCGCGCACTTCAACCCATGGGTAATACAGAGCGGCGTACTTGGTATCGAGGGGTTCACGAAATGTGCGAATGCCCTCGATGCTTAAGCCGTCCTGTGGATCGAGAATGGCGAAACGATCTTTGAGGATCTCGCAGTGTTGGATCAGTGCAGAGTGGACCGTGTTGGCCCAGATGCCAGGCGCCAGGCAGATTGAAATTTCATCAATATCTTCGAGGGCCTGAATGCCGGTGCGTTTACCACTGCCTCCGTCGTTTCCAACAAAATCGTCTGAAGTGAGTTTTCCGAGTTGATCGTCACCGCCGGCGAGCGATTGCCACCCGCCGTTGCTGGTTCCCGGAAAAGCTGCAAAAGACTCCTTGTAGGCGGCGCCTTCGCTAACGTCGATCAGGGTCGATTGGGCCTTGATGTTGTTAACAAGGTTGCTGAGGCTGCCATCTTTTACCAGTCTCAGATTACCGAAGGTTTCAACAGTGGGCGTGGCCCCTTCGGGCGCATATCGCGCGCTGACTTCAGCCTCAATGACTCTCAGGTTGTGACCTTCCAGGTAGCGCTCCTGCAAGCGATCTGAGAGCGTAACCGTATCACCGGCAACCTTGTCGACACTAAAGGTCTCTTTGTCACTGCCGTTGTCGAGCTCGACGATCGCGCCGGGATAGATCGAGGAAGCTCCCCAAACACCAAGCGTGTTGCCACCTGGCGTGTTTGCCGGTCGTAATCTTTGCACGGCAGTACCAACGGCCCATTTGTCTCCAGCGGGAACCCCCGCCACCGTAAAGGTTGCAGGGGGACCAGCCGTGACAGCACTAATGGTGTATTCACGGCCGTCAATCTGTACCCGATCGTTATTTGCAAAGTCGGCAACGCTGGCGACCTCAATTACGGTTTCTCCGCCATTCGCATCTTTGGCAACCGTTGTTTTGGCTTGTGGACCGGCAATAGCGGGATTCGAGAGGATGCGATAAGTCGCTCCGGTCATCGGCCGGACGCGCACGCTGAGCGTATTCCCCCACTCGCCTTTTGATTTTGCTTCGAACTTTAGAGTGGTGTTTGCATCGGCAACGGGACCCGGCGTCCGCGCCGTTACTTCGACGAAGTCGCCACGCTTCACCGACAATGCCTCCGGAATCTCGGCGCCGAGAGTAATCTCACGAGTTTGCGAATTGTAGGAGGCCACCGCGAAATCACCGCCGACCTGGACACCGTCTCCGCGAAAGACTCGCAGAGCCACCGCCGCGGTATTCCGTTGAATAGCTATTCCAGCCAGGCTGCGTACCTTCACGCTGGTGGCTTTCACCGCTGTGTCTTTTTCGATTTCACTGACTACGCCTGCGCCCAGATTGGTCGCGGAGGCTTTGGCAGTGCTGCTGAAAACTCGCTTGATGTAAATCCGTTGTCCACCGTTGTCGAAGAATCCCTTGACAGCAAGTGGAAACTGCCACCAACGACCGCCATCGTCGCGGTTCAATGCCCACTGATTAACAATTTGGGCGTCCGGTTCAGGCATAAAGCCGCCGAACTTCCGCTGGAACTCAGCGAAGCTGGTTACCAACTCCGGCTTACCCGATGTTGGACCTAACAGCGTCACACCGACAGCCCCTGCGGTGCTCGTGCTTACACCTTCAATTGGTTTCGGGCCGGCGTCGATCTCTTCAACGTAAACACCGGGACTTAGATATTCAGGCATGGCTTCATCCTCTCAAGATAAGTTTTGGTTTCTCTTCACGGAGTTGGAATCTTTAATTCCTGATTCGATTTCACAGCCTTCGGAAAAATCACATTCGTCAGCTTTGTGCTCTTGTTGCTGCGCGGGTCGAATGCGTCGATCTCCTGCGGCATGGTCAGGTGATCGGCATGTGTTGGTCGTATCGGCAAACAGAATTCGCCGGACTTATGTGCTGTAGCGCCGGGAAGTTTCACATCACCGCCCGCGCTCAGGGTTGCTTCAGTAACTCTCCACGAAACCGTCGCGCCTACAATTGGTTGGTTAAGGTTATTGACCACTCTTCCGCGCAAAACCATGATCTGAGCAGGGAAGGGATAGTTGGGCGCGGGTACCAGCAGGAGCTCTCGGAACACCTGGCTGAGGTACGGAATTCCAGCACTGTCTTTCGGATAGATTTTTGGGGGAATGGCGTCGTTGTATGGGAAAACCTTGAACTCGATGCCGTCGATAGTTCCACCCGGAATCGTCTTCGTGTAGAACGGCATGTAATACTCGGCTTCGATCCTGACGCGATACTTACGTTCGGGTACCGTCGTAAAAGCACTGCGACCCAGTGCGGGAAAAGCAATGACGTCACCCGGCGTTCTTGTCTCTTTGATATCGGTTTCATGCCACTGTCCGAGTTCATCTTGAAGATCGAGAATTACTCGTAGGCGACCTAACGGTGCTTTGCCCGTGAATGTGTCGATTGGCTTCAATCCAATCGGGCTGTACATCTCCACGCTCTCACCGGGCAGCGGTCGTCGCGTTATCATGAGGTGAGTCCTCCAAAGTCTTCGGTGCGCCGCGTAACCGGAGTAACGTCTCGCGCCGATTCCGAATCGAGATTCACCACGCGTACTTCGTAAGAGACAGAAAGGTGGTAAGGCTTATTGATCGCGTGCCAAACACGCGTGCGCTCTTCAAGACTGAGCGGCGCGAGCGTTACCTTGAGCTGATCGTCGGTGTCGGCGAGAACGCCGTTGAGATCTAAGCCATTGAGGATCGCTCTGTCGTAAAGTACTTGCATCGTCTTACCGAGAATCTTTTGTTTCGTAACTTCGTCACCGCCCCAGGGCGTCAACAGGTAACGCAGCAGTAAAGCGATCGGCGGCTTTCGGATTTTCATGTTCGGTGGTGTCGTCTCGCGCACACGTGGGTGATTGCGGGCGCTTGGGTCTTCACCGACTTCGAAGAGAAAGATCGAGAGCGTTGCGTTTGCTGGAGGCGCGTTGAAGTCGAAGTAAACAGCCTTGAATGCAGGGTCGACAGTGCCTAAGGCGGTGGTCAGAACTCCTTTGAGTGTTTCTGATACCGCTGAGATAACTGTGTAATCGGCCACTTGGCTGCCTCGACCTCGAACGAGTTGCGCACGCCGCCTAAGGAGCACGCGCTGTGCCGCGTTTTTTCGGCGTTTTTTTGAGGAATTAGACGTGATCGAGGTGGATTTTTTGGTCCAGTGATCTCAGTAATCATGGACAATTTTGTCCACCTTCTTTAGCCACAAAAAACACAAAAAATGGTGTTAGCGTTCGCTCACTAAGCGGAGGAATCAATGTCACAACAAGTAGAGTCGAATTTGGAAATGCCAATGCGTACGCTGGGCCGGACCGGAGTGAGAGTCTCGCTCGTCGGTCTGGGCGGCTGGCATCTCGGTTTCAAATCTATTGACGAAGAATTAAGCATACGCATCATTCGTACCGCCATCGATAACGGCATCAACTTCATGGACAACTGCTGGGACTACAACGAAGGCGCGAGCGAAGAGCGCATGGGCAAGGCGCTGAAAGATGGTTATCGCGATCGCGTCTTTTTAATGACGAAGATCGACGGTCGCACGAAGAAGGAAGCGACCAAACAGTTGGACGAGTCTCTCAAGCGGATGCAAACGGATCATATCGATCTGGTCCAACATCACGAGATCCTTCGTTTCGAAGATCCACATCGGATCTTTGCTCGCGAGGGAGCGAACGAAGCGCTCATCGAAGCGCGCGAGGCGGGAAAGATCAGTTTCATTGGTTTCACGGGGCATAAAGATCCACAGATTCACATGCACATGCTGGATGTCGCGCAGGAAAACGATTTCCAGTTTGACACAGTACAGATGCCGCTCAACGTGATGGACGCGCATTACCGGAGCTTCGAGAAGATTGTGTTGCCGAGGTTGGTTGAGGAAGATACCGGCGTGCTGGCGATGAAGACACTTGCGAACGGAACGATTCTCGAATCGAACACTGTCAGCGCGATCGAGTGTCTTCAGTATGCGATGAATTTACCGACGTCAGTGGTGATCACTGGTTGCCAGAGCATGGAGAATCTCGAGCAGGCGTTAACGGCTGCGCGCACGTTCAGGCCGATGAGTGTTGAGCAGGTGAAGAGTATTCTTGATAAAACTGCCGGGGCGGCGTCACGCGGGAAATACGAGCTGTTCAAGACTACGTCGATTTACGATGGCACGGCTGTGCATCCGGAGTGGCTTGGTGAAGAACCAAAAGAAGTCCAGCGCGTGATGCAGACTTCGTGAAGAAGTTTTTCTCACGCAGCGGCGCAGCGGCGCAACGAGATCTTCATGTTTTCCGTTGCGTCGTTGTGCCGCCGCGTGAGTCTGCTTAAATCGTTTCGCTTTGCAGATCCAGATCCAGCGACGGCTCCTGGCGCATGAGTCGTCGCAGCAACAGTGGTGCGTCAAACATCTGTTCCAGCCCGCGCACA
>DASTTS010000147.1:0-15500 GCA_035760085.1 Pyrinomonadaceae bacterium | reverse complement strand
GGCAGCGGCGCTTTTCTCCGTTACGCCGGGACGCAGCCGCGCGATCACACGCAGGAAATGCGAATTGCGTACGTTGATCTCGGGATCACTCGTCGTGAGCGGCACCCATAGATCGACGGGTGCCTCGAATTGGAAGTCGCGCGGCAGGATACCGACGATCTGATAGTCGACATTGTCGAGATACAACGATTTGCCGATGGTATCTTCACTGCCGCCGAACCGCCGCTGCCAGAGACCATACGTGATCAGCGCCACGTGGTCGCGACCCTTGGTAGTTTCCTCGGGCAGAAAATTCCGGCCGCGCACCGGCTCGACTCCGAGCGTTGGCAGGAGCGAGGGAAGTACGATACGCAACATTGCACGCTCGGGCTTTCCGCCGGCGGACAAATTCGCGTCACTATCGACCCAGGCGCCGATGCTTTGAAAGCTGCGCGTCTGCTGGACCACATCCTGATACTCCGGGTACGAGAGCGGAGCGTCGTAGCGGCCGAAAGTAGCGGTGCCCATGTGCACTGCGTAGAGTGACTTCGAGTCGGGCAATGGCAGTGAACGGAGGAGCACGCCATTGACGACACTGAAGATGGCACTGTTTGCACCGATACCGAGCGCCAGTGTCATCACAGCAATAATCGTGAAGCCGGGTCGCTTGATTAGTCCGCGCACCGCGTAGCGCAAATCCTGAATCAGTTGTTGCATCTTTAGTTACACCTCGCCGTGGCCGGAACGTTGTCAAAGAGCGTGCCACGGCGAGTCGATGCGAAAGTCCCGAGTTTTTAAAGCGGATCGAGTTCCGCAGCGTGTCCACGAGTTCAGTTATGGGATCATCCGATCCCATTTTTATAACAGCGGATTCGAATAATTGAGCGCGTTATCCATGAGAACGTACAGCAGATCGGTGGGCGACCAGTGCGACTGGTAATCCGACTAGAAGAGCGTGTCCGATAAGTTCCGTGATGAGAATTGGCAGGCGAGGTAGAGTCCCTCTCGCACCGAGCGCTGAGAGCGGTGTGACTATGTACTTCATTCCAAAATACGCGACCACTCCGTAAATCAATCCGCTAACCACTGGATGGCGGAGCAAAACCGGCAATACAAGAGTCGCGAGATAGTAAACAGTGGCAATGCACGTCGCGACTACAAAATGAAGAACAATGCCGAGTAAAAAAGTCGGTACTCCACCCGCTAACGCTCTTGGCCTGCCAAGCACTCCACCGGCCACAGTCTGAAAAATTCTCAGCAGTGGCACACCCAAAATGAAGCCATAAAAAGTGAAAGCAAACAGCAGATCACCCAAACCAATGAGCAGACCACCCAGAGGTATGGTGTCGATCGCCCGCGCACGGGTTACATGGAGATTATTGTTTGTCATAGGCTCGATTAACCACGGATTTACACGGATTTTTCTCGGATATGAATCAATATGTGACGAGCATCGATTCCGCGTGACGTAACGCGTCAGATTGAGGATGACTGCTTACGAGCCTAGCTTGATGAACTTTTCGAAGTGCTGTCGATAACCGCGACTAAGGGTGTAATAGGCGCCAGTGACTAGCACGACGCGGTATTCACCCCTGGCCCACGTTTGCACTTCCTTAACACGCTCGATGTTAACGATGGTGCGTCGATGAATGCGAACGAACATCCGCGGATTGATTTGCGATTCGATGTTGTTCAGCGTGTCGCGAACCAAATGTGAGGATCCGGCGAGACTAAGACGAACGTAGTTGCCCTGAGCTTCAATTGCATCTACATCTTCAGCGCGAACAAAGAAGACGGTCTCACCATTCTTGATGGCGAAGCGCTCGAGATACCTTTCGCCGGATCTGATCTCCTGCAACATGCTGAGAATCCGTGCAGTGTCAGGTTCTTTCGAACCCTTCATGAAAACCTTTGCGTGATCGATGGCTTCCGCGAAGCGTTTTCGATCGAACGGTTTTGTCAGATAGTCGACGGCGTGTACATCGAAAGCACGCAGTGCATGCTGGTCGTACGCCGTCACGAAAATTATCAGAGGCATCTGCTCGAGATTTTGTAGGACGGAGAACCCGTCGAGATCGGGCATCTGTATATCGAGAAAGACTAGGTCTGGATGATGAGTTGCAACAGCCTCAATCGCTTCCTGTCCATTCCTCGCTTCCCCAATTACTTCAACTTCAGGATGTTCCTTTAGCAGCTCGCGAATGCGATCGCGTGCAAGCGGTTCATCGTCAACAATCAAGGCCTTGATCTGCACAGGCTACTCACCTTCAACTTGCACGAATGCAGGAACGTCTAAGGTCACACTGGCGCCGCGCCCGGCTGTGTTTGCGATTTGAAAACTAAAGTCGCTGCCATAAAACTGTTCCAACCGCGCGCGCGTGTTGCTTAGGCCGATTCCTGAACCATTCGATTTCACGTTCAGGCCTGGTCCGTTGTCTTCTACGCTCACGATTAGTCGTTCACCGTTCCGGCGAGCACGGATCGTGATGTGTCCGGGATATGTTTGTCTCGCCACACCGTGCCGCACTGCGTTTTCCACGATCGGTTGCAGGATCAGGTTAGGGACCATCGCCGTTAGGGCCTGGCGGTCGATGTCCAGCTCAACTGTCAGGCGATCCTGAAAACGGATGTGTTCGATGTCCAGATAACACTTGAGAAACTCTAACTCTTGTTCAAAATCAACGATCTGTGCGTCTGAGCTTTTCAGGGTGAGTCTGAGAAAGTCTCCGAGCCGCGCGATCATTCTGTCGGCGGCTTCGACGTCTTTGTGCAGCAGTGCAGCAATTGAGTTAAGCGTGTTGAAGAGGAAATGCGGGTGGATCTGCATCTTCAGAGCTTGTAGTTGCGCCTGGGCCAATTGCGCGGTGAGTCTTGCTGTTTGCGCTTCTCCTTTGCGAAGTCCGCGGTAGTAGTAGAGGGCATGAGCAACGACGAGAGTGGTCCAATAAATCGTCAGGCCCTGGTGAAAGTAATAGGCGCTGAAAGCGTTGTTGCGCCAGAGTATTGCGAGGGTGGGATTGCGCGCGAGATTTACGTAACCGAGATACCAGACCAAGGGCGAGGCCGCTGAAATAACAAAACCAGAGAGCGCGACACTGGCGCCGAGATGAATCAGCACATTTCGTGGAAAATTTTTGCGAAGTTCAAATCGTCTCGCCAGGAGGAAGATCAGTGGCGACAGCATTCCCCAGAGATAAAAGTCAGCGAGATAACCGGAGAGAATTCTTTTCCATGATATCTGGACGTTGTCCTGACGCGCGCCAAGGTAAGTACTGAGTGCGAACGAAACACCCAGCAAGGTCCACACGCAAAAAAAGAAACACCAGCGCAGCCACCAGCGGTGCCTGGCGTAGAAAGTCTCACTGTTGTGTGGACGGAGTTCCTGACTCACGATTAACCTGGAGATTAAGACATCTCGATCACGACTGCAAAAATCGAGCTCGACCATGCAGGATCTGTCGGGTAGAAAGGAACTGAATAAATCCACCCACTGCCGTGGGTGGGATTTAGATTTTTTCTGCAAGCTCGAGCGATTCAGTAGTGGTTTTCATCTGATCGGAGTCATCAGGAAGCTCAAATTCCTGACCGGGCTCAATAGGAGCGGCCTCATTCTTCGGTGTCGATGTTGTCTGGCGAGTTGCGGTCATTATATCTGCGAGGTTTAGACTTACCATCACCCTCATACGGTCTTGCCTCATTCTTTTTTGCCCGCAGTTTGAATGAGCGTCCCGCAGTCTTGAATCAATAAGTGACGGATGCCAATTTAACGGGCCGAAGGGTGTCAATCCGAGGATGAGCGACTAAACAGTAGTGACTTAATTTCAAATTTTCTGTGTACCTTCTGCCTACTCGACAGAGGTTGTTCAGAGAAACCCCAACCAGGGCACTACCTAACTACCAGGTAGTGTTGAAATTAGCGAACGCCTTCGGCGTTATTTCAAACTGAACCATTACCTGACTAACAAGTAGTGCCCTAATTTCAGATTTCTCTGACCGCAGAGATAGCTTTAATTTAGGGCACCACCAACTAACAAATTATCTTGACTCAGATACGCGCTGTGATAGAATTCGCGCCCTCCTAAACCTCCTAAATTCGTCCAGAGTTCTCAACGTTGCCCAGAACATGTTTGCGGGTTAGTTTGCTTACTCCCTCAGCAAGCAAGAAATTCCCTCCATCTTATAGCCCCCTCAGAACCCCTAACTTATAACCCCCAATTAACTAAACCTCCTCCACCACAAGTTGGAACAGGAGCAACCGATGTTGTCGCATGGGTCGGGTAATTTCTGCTTTGCCCTACTTATTACATTCGCGCTCGTGAATTGTCTCGCGGCTCAAACAACGTTGCAGGGCAGTTCGCAACTGCTGGGTGCCGACGCGCCGTTCAACTTTCCCGAGCGATTGGTACCTGGGCCAAGAGGTGACGTCTACCTGCTCGATACAAATCTGTCGAGTCTTTTCGTGATCGATACGCGAACAGGAAAGATCAACCGTGTCTGCGGACCTGAAAAACTTTCTTCGCCTTCGGATCTCGCCGTCGATCGAAACGGCAACGTGTGGGTGCTGAATGCACTGAAGTCAAAGATTTACAAGCTGACGCAGCGGTGCGACGTCCAGGCAGAGATTTATTCACGGCAGCAGCCATTGCGAATCACTACCAACAGCTTCGGCGAAGTTATTGTCGTCAGCGGCGCCGGCAAAAATCTCTTCGAACTATTTGGAACCGATGGAACGTTTCTCGGCGGTTTCGGACAACGACTGGACTACAAAGATGAAACAACGAATCGAGAGTTGAGTGACGGTTTGATCGTACCCGACCGCGCCGGCGGATTTTTCTTTAGTTTCAATTATCCACCACTAATCAGGCATTACGGACGTCAGGGGAAGTTAATAGCTGAATTCAAACCGGAATCTGATATCGAAATTGCTCCGCCAGACGTGTCTGTGCGCAAGTTGGGAAATTCAATGGTTGTCAGGTCCAGATATCAAATTCTTGTTTTGGACATGGCAATCGACGCGCAGGGACGTCTTTATTTACTACTCTCCGGTCAGAACAAGATCACTGCGCTTAACGAAGGCGCACGTAAGCTAATGGTCGTCGCCGGCAACGGCCGCGTGTTGAAAAAAGTCGAGTTGGACCACAACTTTCATCGTCTGGCAACGAGTAATCGTCGCCTTTACCTGCTTAGAAACAGAAAGCCACTGAGGTTGGATACATACGCCATGCTCTAAAACGCAAATTCCGGAATGGTCCATCATTCATTACGCTTTCTTCACGACAAACACTGCGTTGCGAAGGAAGTTCCACATCAACCGTTTCTCAGGAGGTAAATACAAATGCTCAAACAAACTTTGTTCGCGGCGGTCGGCGGAGTCTTTGTCACTCTGCTCATGCTGGCCACGCCAAACGTCAAGGCTGCGTGCGACGGCTACTGCGCCGACAAGCAGCTTAACAACGGGTGCGAACGTACGTATGCCGGATGTACCAAGTACTACGACGCAAACGACAAGCTCTATGACGTCGACTGTTTATATGTTGGGGACTGTCCTCCCCTCATGGAAGGCTGAGACAAACGATCACGGAGAGGCGATTGCGCGCGAATTGCCTCTCCGAACACTTACGGAGGTAGAACAATGAAATCAATTCTAAAAATGTTCATTCCGATCGTTGTGTTCATCGCAGCTTCGGGCGCAACTTATGTTGCCTATACGAAGTGGAACGCGGTCGAAAGGCCCAATTCAACGAGTCACCGTAACGATACGATCGATGGAGTGAAGGGGTTATCCGAAGGAGAAACGATCGCACTGCCGGCACTAATGACTCTGAACGGCGAACAACTAAATCTCGCGAATTTAAAAGAGGAACGTCTGCTGTGTGTGTTCATCAGCAGCAGGTGTTCGGGATGCTCGATGGATGCGGAGCTGTGGAGAGATCTACAGGCAGAGTCGAGCAAACGAGGAGTCGCTTTTTACCTCGTAGACATCGCCGACAGTCTCGACAATCTCAAACGCTTCAGCACAACATATAAATTCGAAGATCTGCCTATACTGTTCGACGCGAAAGATGAAATCGGAAAGCGTGTAGAATTTCTGCCGCAGTACATTTTGTTTACGCGCACGGGTGAAGTAATCCACCGTTGGGACGGCGTTCGGCGCTATGATAGGAAACAGGGTGCAACGGAATTAGCGAGATTCTTTCAACCTCACTGATTGTGTAACCGTATGACGCTGGCAAGGAGAAGACGAACGTGAAGCCAGGCACTTTCTCCCACAGCTTTATCGCATCGTTGTTTGCTCTGTTGCTGGTCACTTCGCTTGTACTGGCCCAACGAAAAGCCCCGCCAGTCCAGGATGGCGCTGGTCAATTGTCTATCAATCAGCAGGATGCTCTCGAATTACTAAAAACGCTGATCCAGGAACTTAAAAACGAGCCTGACAAATTAACTGCGGCAACGCAACAAGCACGCATCGCCGAGGTCTTGTGGAGATTCGACGAGCCGTTTGCCAGGGAAGCTTTTCGCCGGGCGTTTGAGACAGTAAGCAAGCCACCCGCCGGTGAGTTGGCCCAGGCAGAACGTGCTGCCTACATCGCTCGCCAGGCAGCGAGCATAAGAGAAGTTTTAACTCGTTTTGGAACGCACGATCAGCAACGCGCCGGCGCGTGGCTCAAAACGCTCGAGGAAGAAAAGGAACGAGAAGGTCGTTCTTCTGAATCAAGCCAGTTTCGTTCCGATCTATTGATGCAGATCGCGCTTCAACTTGCGCAAACCAATCCCGAACAGGCACAGCGTTTAGGACTACTTTCGTTGGCGGGCGGAGAGATTCCCGAAGGCTTTGGACGTCTCTTGTTTGCGCTCGGGAATGTGAGTAGAAGACTCAGTAACGAACTATTTCGCACCGCGTTGGCGACCCTGCGGCGAAATGGTTTTGTCTACGACCAGGCATTGCTCTCGCTCATCAATTACGTTTTGACGCCGGGTGGCGCGATTCAGTCGCCGGACAGTCTCGCTGACGCGCAGTTACTGGCTAATTTCTTTGTCGACGCGGCGTGGCATCACTCACGTAGCCCCGGAGAGTCCAGCGCGAGTTTCTATGGCCTCATGGAAGTACGAGGTTTGCCATTAGTGTCGAGGTACGCCGCGGAAAGAGCTCCGGAGTTACAAGGGCAGATGCGTGAAATGGCTTCGAGATTGTCTCCGGCCCAACTCGAAAACACCGCGCGACTGCGTGCGACACACCAACAGCAGCTCGCAGTCAGCGAAAGAAGCACTGCTGCTGACATTAACGAACAGATCGATCGCGCTATCGGGCAGAAGGATGTGCAGGTGCGTGATGCGCTACTAAATAGCATTGCCCACTCCGTGATGCGAATAGACACCGAGAAAGCGCTGCAAGTCGCTTCATTGATCGACGATGCTGATATTCGTACCCAGGTCGAGGACGATATTTATCTCGTGAAGGTTCAACAGCAGTTGGCTACGAGGTCTTACGAAGACGCGCGGAAAACGGCGCTCAAAATAAAGAATACGCTGGTACAGGCCCGGGTCCTCGTTGAATTGGCAAGTAAAGTTTTGAAGGAGAACAAAGACACAGGACGAGCGACTCAACTGCTTGTTGAAGCGTCAGACATAACCTCGAAGACTGAACCAGCGGCGGACAAGGTGATGGCATTTCTTGTGATTGCTCAGCAGTTCGCAAAGGTCGATGCCATACGTGGATTTGAGACTCTGCGCGATGCAATCAAGACTGTGAATCAGTTGACGAGTGAACCAGCGACGCCGAAATCTGTTTTGACGAAGCCGCGGCTCATAACGATCAAGACTTATACGGTCATCAATGGCAGCGAAATGTCTACAAGCGACCGCGTTACATTGGATCTGATTGACTTCAACCAGGTGGCGCCCTTCGTCGCCAACGATTACATGCAGACGAGACTATTGGGCAACAAGATCGAGAATCCGCTACGCCGTGCCAAATTCCTGACAGCAGTCGCGAGTGCCATGTTGCTACAACCCAACGCAGCATCTGCAAATTAGCCGAGTAGGCACAGTACCGAGCGCGGTAGTTAAATTGAACGATTTTCTCTGCGTCCTCGGCGTATCTCTGCGCCCTCTGCGTTTGAGTTGTCGTTTAACGCAGAGGGCGCAGAGATACGCCGAGAACCGCAGAGAAGATTTTCAAATTAAGACACCACTGCTAGATGGCTACGTTTGACCCGGCGCTCGGTACTGTGCCTACCCGGCACGACAAATTAGCAAGATTGAACAAGAAAAAGACGCGCGTTTGAGTTACAGGTCGGGTTTGTGTTCCTGATAACTCACCTGTTGCGTTTTTCCGTCAAACACCCGCGCGTTATCGTCACGCTTGTGGGCGTTATCACTATTTGCGCCCTTGTCTTCATCCCACGAATTCAACTGCGGCTTGACGGTCGATCCTTGATTCCTTCCAACCTCCCGCAGTTCGCCGCAGGCGACGAGGCGGCGTTGCGTTTCGAGTTGCGCGATCTTGTGTTGATAGGCGTCGGGAATGAGCAGTCGGGCGTGTACACACCCGAGACACTGCAACGCATCGCCCGTTTGAGTGATGGGCTTTCGCGCGTCGAAGGAATCGTTCCAGACTCCGTCGTCAGCCTCTCCACTGTGCCGCGCATCGCTCTCGTTGATGGAAAGATCGACACAAGCCCGCTGTTCCAACCGGAGGACTTAAACACGGAGACCATCAAACAACTGCGCCGGGATGTTGGCAGGCGTGGTTATAACACGGGCGTGCTGGTCTCAGCCGACGGGAAGGGCGCCGCCATCATCGCGAAGGTGCAACCGGGCGCCGACCGCTATCGCCTGCTTGAACAGACGCGCTCCCTGATCGCGAGCGAGTCATCCGGCAAAGACTCTGTCTATCTCAGCGGATCGGCGCTGGCGCAAGCCGTCCTCGGCCAGGCGACAGCTCGCGACCTGGCGCGCTTGATTCCTGCCGTAATCGCCGTGCTCGGTGTAATGCTGTTTCTGTCGTTTCGTCATCCCGTGCCCGCGCTATTGTCGCTCACGGAAATTGGAGTGAGTCTTATTTGGATGGCAGGTCTGATGGGACTGACCGGTCAGCCGGTGTTCGTCACGACACTGGTGCTGCCCGTGGTCCTTATCTGCGTCGGCGTATCAGATGATGTGTACGCGCTGGGACATTACTTCAACGAAGCAGCACGCGCCGAACACTCGACAGTCGAAGAGACGATTGTCGCGGCGTTCAGCAGTGCTACTCGCCCCGTCGCCACAACAGCCATCTCAACGGTCGTTGGACTGCTGTCGATGGCGGCCGTGAGTCTAAACCCGCTGCGCGTATTCGGACTGTTTGGCTCTGTCGCGATCATCTTCTCGACGCTGTTTACGTTCTCACTGCTTCCGGCACTGCTCGCACTCCTGAAACCAAACGTCCGCTGGAAAGACGACGCCACGTTGACTCTCGGCGGACGTCCCGCAGCGTCCGCGTTGCGCTTGCTGACCGGCTGGGCCACTCCGCGGCGTGTGGCCGTCTGCGCCCTCATCGTTGCCGCGTGCGCAGTCGTCGCGACCACGCGCCTGCGCGTCGACGATAGTTGGATCCGGAACCTGCCAACTCAGAGCGACATCGTGCAAGGCGACAGGTTTTTCAACGAAAAGATGGCCGGCACGACCGCGCTCGAGCTGATGGTCGAGGCAACACATGGAGGGTGGTTCAACAGCAAGGAAGGCATGTCGGCGCTCGGCTCGCTCGAATGGGTTCTGGCGAGGGTTCCGCATGTCGGTGCTGTTAACAGTGTCTTCAACGACGTGGTGAGAACCAATTCAACACTCGTCGATGGTTTAGGCTATGGCGTCTACCGGGCAGCCCTACAGACTGGACGCGTTCCTCTCAGGCAGCAGGATCTTGATGGTGCATTAACGGTGCTCTCGCGCTCAACCCGGGCGCCACTCCGCGAGCGGGTTGACGATGAGCAACGATTGGCACGCGTGACGGTCTTCATTCGTGACGCTGACTACAGCCGCATCGACAACGTGCTGCAAGCTGCCGAGCGCGAAACATCAAAACAGGGGTTGGGCCACAAAATCGTGCCTTTCGGCGATGGGTGGATCAGCTACTTGACCGTGCGACTGTTAGTTGAAGGACAAGTGTCCTCGATTGCGTTGGCGCTTCTGATCGATCTGATTCTCATCACTTTACTGCTGAAGTCAGTGCGGATGGGCCTGATCGCAGTTTTGCCCGTCGCGTTTAGTTTGCTCCTCGTGCTCGCAGCGCTGGCGATTGCAGGCACGCCGCTCGGAATCGCGAACTCGATGTTTGCGGGTATCGCGCTCGGTATCGGATTGGACTTTTCGATCCATTTGACGACCGCGTTTCGACAGCGACTTCGTCAGGGTATGGCGGCCGGCGAAGCGCTGCGGCGTACGCTCGAGCTCACCGGGCCGGCAGTTTGCGTCAGCGCCGCATCGATCACAGCGGGTTTTTCGGTGTTGATGCTGTCTGAAATCGCGCCCAACGTGCAGCTCGGCGTCATGATTTGTCTGTGCCTTCTGACCTGCGCCGCCACCACGTTGCTGCTCATCCCCAGCCTCATCAAACTCTGGTTAGGTTCACTTCATCGTGTCAGCGAGCAAGAAAGGCAGAGAGACGAGGAGTGGTGGATCGGTTAAGGCCATCGGCCGCAGAGAGATGTTATAGCGACTGATGCCTCTACCCTGTCGCACGATCGCTGGTCCATTTCCCGCACCCACTAAAAGGTTCGCGCTGTCAGGTAGTAAGTAGCCAAGCGTGTCAGCAAGGCGTGGCAGGGCTGCCGCGAGCAGGTGATAGATGCCGTCGGGCACGGGCCCGATGCGAAACGCGCCGGGTGACGTGAGGAGAACACCACCGGCAGGGCGACTCTGCGGGATATGCGCACGGAATAGTCCGACAAAGATTGGTCCCTCACCAGGATTGGGCGAGTCGACGAAACCCTCCACTGACGTACTGGACGTCGCGCGCTGTGTCAGCTCCGCGTAGTGAGCGCAAAGTGACTCGACCGACGCGGGCGTGATCCGTTCAGCGAGATACCGGAACTCACGTGGTCCAAGCCCGACACGCTGAGTGAAACGTCTCGTGAAAGTGCTGAGACTGTTATAGCCCACATCGAAAGAGATATCCGTGATACTGCGCTCAGTGTTCAGGAGCAACCGCTTCGCCTCATCCAGCCGCATCGCCGAGATGAACTTCGCGGGCGGCAGCCCCGTGATCTGATGAAACACGCGGTTGAAGTGGAACGTGCTGATATACGCGACGCGCGACATGTCGTGCAACGAGATCGGTTCACACAGTCGCTCACGCGCCGCGGTGATCACGCGCTCGACGGCCCGCCGGTGCGCCGCAAGGGTCTCTTCACGGCACGCCAAATTCGAGCCGCCATCAAAAGCTTCGTTTCTTAACGCTTCACGCATATTCTTTCAATGCTTCTCGCAACTGCGTGGGCACGGGGACGGGAACAACTTGCTCGCCTTCGCGTTGCATGCACGCGACCTGTTGCTCGCCGCGGGCCACCATCTCTTCGCCGGCGCGAGTATGTCGCCAGTATTCAAAGTTCATCGTGATACGGTTCTGGGCCAACTCACCGAGACGCATGCGCAAGACGATCTCGTCGAAGGCGACGAGCTCCGCCATAAACTCACACGACACGCGGGTGGTCACCAGGACGAGTCCGTGCTTGAGTGCTTCGATGACCTCGGGAGCCCGGTCACGCAGGAACATCTCGCGGCAACGTCCCTGCCAGCGCACATGGTTAGCGTAGTAAACATTTCCGATCAGGTTTGTCTCTTCGAACCCGACGATGTGCCGGTATTCATACGCGCGCATCTTCGCCTCCCGTCAGCAACGCTATTGCCAGATCCTCTTTCACACCTTCTCGCTTGATGACGCCAGAAGCGATTTTCAACTCGCCTGACGCGAGCAAGATCCAACCGTTAGGCGCCGCGCTTGTGAAGACGAGTGGCGCCCGCATGCCCGCGCCCGCTTTCTTTAAGCACTCAACTGCTGTCCACACGCGCGTAGCTGCCGTGTCCAACGTCTCTTGCGCTTCATGACTGATGAGTTCTGCAAGTTTGAATCGCTCAATGCCGAGCATGTCGCGCCAGATTTCGCATGGTCGTGTTACGACGAGCTCGAGGTCGCAGCCAACGGAAGCGTGACTGGCGACAGCCATCGTGAGATCGCTACAGTGCGATGCAGACACGTTGCGCCCATCGCAAGCTTCGGGTCTTCCATCTGCGCGCCTGATGACGCAACCCGTGCCGAGTGCGGTCTCAATTGCGCGTGTACTGCGATCGCGCCGGTCCGATGTTTCGTTGCGCTCGAAGGAGATGGAAACGTCCGCGCCGGGAACTAGCGCCAGCAAGCATCGTTCGACGTATGGTGTCAGCAAACCTTCCGGCCATGGACCATTGAAGTCAGTTCCGTTAACGGCGTGCAGGTGCAGTCCCTCCCAACGCTCGCGCACGCGCCCGTCGGTATCAGTCAACTCCACGTCATAAACGAAGCCGTTCGCTAAGCGTGCTCGTTCGTGTGCGTGTACAAATAGCTCACCGGTCTGCCCGTTCAGGCTACCCGTTATCTTCTCGACGCCGATTGGCAGGAGCGTGACCTGCGGTACGCACGCCTGCACGGCGTGGATGGCAGCGTCACGTGCACCCGGATCTCCGAGCACCAAACTGCCAGGTAAATATCGACCGAACCACGTAGTCGTGCCATCTGGCGTAATCTCCGCCGAGCATTCTGTGGCCTTGAGCGCGCGATACTCGCGGAGACGCTGAAAACGGCCACGGTGAAACAACACTTTGCCGTACAGATCGTGTTCCGGATCGACGATGACGTGCGTGTCTGCAACTGCGCGGCGCTTCGGTTCCGATATAGCGCCCACGCGACACGCCGCCCTGAAATGATCGACCTGAAATTTCGTTTCTGAGCTGCGCAGAACGATTTCCACACTGCCTGGACCACGCACGAGCGCAGCTACACGGATCGTGTTTGACTCACCGTCGCGCACAACAACGGGCCGCTCGAACTTGACCTGCTCGAAGACCGGCGGCTCGTTGGTTTCCGCGAGTGCCATGAAGACCTCGGCCATCGCCTCCATTCCCATCACAGCAGGCAGAAGCCGCTCGCCGCGGAAGATGTGATCATCCAGATAGGGATCGGTTGCCGTCGACAACTCTGCGTCGACGACCAACTCGATCTTCGGGTAGTAGACGCGCGGCTTTTCGAGGAAGCGCAAGAACGGAAGCTCCGGCCTTTCGACTTTTAACGTTGGCATATCGCGTAAACGTCCCATCACTACTGCGGCGACGTTTGCGGACTTCCGGCAGAGGAGTTTGCGCAACGAGGCCAAACCCTTCTCTACAGGAATCGGAGTGATCCCCTTACGCGCTAGCTCGTCGATGGTGCCGAGTCGCGCGCCCATGCCGACGCCCGACCAAACCGACCACTCGATAGCAAAGCAACGGCAGTGCGGATGTGTGGTCTGCCAATTTTCCGTCAAACGGGTGAGCCATTCGTTAGCGAGTCCATAGTGGGCTTCGCCCGTCAGACCCGTGCGCGCGATGATTGAGGAGAATGTGATGAAGAGGCGCAGGCGGGCGGGATCGATTGCCGCGAGTAAGTTCTGCGCGCCTCGAATCTTGGGCGCTAATGTTTTCGAGATCGCCTCCGGGTTGAGATTCTCAATCAGCGACGGGACGTTTCGCGCCGCGCCATGCAGGACGGCTGTGACCGGGCCAAGATCTTTCTCTACTTCGCGAATTGCTTCGTGTGTTGCGGCAGCGTCTGTTACGTCAACGCTGTAGTAACGGAAGTTGATGCCTGCGGCCTTCATTCTTTCGAGGTTCGAAATGATCTCGTCGTCTGCTGACAGTTGAGAAAGGCCGAAGATGGCCAGGCGTGCGCCGGATTCACGAGCGAGTCGAAGTGCGCATTCAGCCGTGATCCCGCGCGCGCCGCCCGTGACCACTAATACGTCGTCCGTCGTGAGTGGCAGTTCGCAGTATGGTTCAGGATCAAGTGGGCGAAGAACCGGTTCCCAGCGTTTGCCGTCCGAACGGTAACGAGATTCCACGTAGCCACGTGCAGCGAGCGCTTCTGCCAGCACCCACCCGGCTGCATTCGGGTGTTCGAGAGGCACTTCAACCACGCACGTGTTGAGATTCTTCGCTTCAAGATGCAGCGTGCGTGCGAAGCTCGCGGCGCCGCCTACCAGCACGAATCGGAAATCATCACCTGCTTTCAGCGCAGTATGCGCAGCGTCGAGCAGGAGACCGGTGTGACTTTCATCAGGCTCCGGCGGGAGAAGGACGACAACACCGCGGCCTACATTCGAGCGTGTGAAAGCACTCTCTACTGCCGACTTGAGTGGATGGTCCGGCGCGGCGAGTATGTGCCAGTCGCCTGGTCCGGAGGGATTTTCTCGCCGGGGCAACGTGCGTTCGACGAATTCGATGGAAAACTCTCGGATCCACTCGTCAACTCCGGCAGGATTTGCGTCCGCATCCGAGTTGTCGTTTGCGCCGCCAGCGCGTGCGATGGCGTCAAGGGCACTGGCAATTTCAGAGAGTGTTGCGTTTGCGTAGTGTGTCGGCGTGGGAGGTGGTGGAAGTTCGAGGCAGCGCGCTGCTTCGGCCACGAGTTGGGCCACGCTGATCGAGTTCAGGTGCAGGTCATCGAGCAGCCTGCTTTCGTTCTCAATAGTTGCGATAGGAAGTTCAAGTCGCTCTGCTACAAGTCGTCTCACAACTTCCAGCGGCGTGTCAGTTTCGAGTTCGCTTGGCCGCGAGAGTTCGTCTTGCGCCTGGAGAGAGTCAGTACCTCCCGCTGTCTCCGACAGATCGGGCGGAGCTAGTTCGCACGGGTTGGCAAAGAACCGCGGATGCCAGTCGAGATCGAACGGGCGCGCAAAACGATCAGCGAACAACTCGTCGTGAGCAACGCGTGCGCCCAGACAGAAACATGCGCCGACGGCATTCAACAGTCCGCGCAGCGAATTCCCGCCCGCGTCCAGCGCTACCGCAGGCTCGTTCCGAAACTGGCCAATCAACCCGCACAGAGTCTGGCCCGGGCCAACTTCAAGCCACAGATCAACGCCGGCGGCTGAATCGACGGCTTCCATGAAGCGCACAGGCGAAGTCACCTGATCGCGGAGCAGCGCACGCAAGTCGGCGTCAGCGCCGAGTTGTTGACCTGTTATCGTTGAGAAGACCTGACGCTGGAGTGGTCCAAACTCTTCGCGCTCCAAATGTGCATACAAACGAGTGCCGGCAGGTGCGACCAGCGAAGAGTGAAACGCATGGGAGACGCGTAACAACGTAGTGCGCAGCCCGCGCGCCCCGGCACGACGCGCTACTGCGCTGATTTCAATTGCCTCGCCGGAAAGGACTGTTTGCATGGGCGAATTTAGCCCGGCGATTACAACCCGCTCACCGTTCAAGATCTCTTCGACTGCTTGTCTGTCTGCTGCCACACTCAGCATCGCACCCGC
>DASTTS010000146.1:0-9065 GCA_035760085.1 Pyrinomonadaceae bacterium | reverse complement strand
GATCCGGTGCCGCCGCTGGACAAGGACGTGACTAAACTCACGGGCGTGCTGAGCGAGGCGTTCGCGACGTTCGATCTCGACAACGATTCGACCAAAGGCAACGAAACCGATTACGACATGTCGCTGCGTGGCGCGGGTGGTCCAGGTATTCCGTATCGTCAATTCACGCACAGGTATCCGGCGCTCAAAGGCAATCCAAAATTCGACGGGTGCTTTCAGTGGAACAACTGGCGCCAGATCGATGAGCTGATGTACATGCCGCACGAGAAAGGCTTCGACGAGTTCTTCAACGCTCGTTGGGCCACGATGTATTTCGTGTTTGACGAAGACGACGACGATCATCGCTGGGAGCGCGTCGAGATGTACTACCCGATGCACGGCTTTGGTGGTCCAAAAGAGATCGATCTCTATTCAACGAAGAAATGGCGGCGTAGCAACTACGCTGAGCTGGCGATGGTTGGACCAAACGAGAAGCCCGGGATCTCGGGTCATCCGCAGGCTGACTCGCTCGGCGATCGTGGTGAGTTTGATGAAGACAATTCCGGCGGCGGGAAGCTTTACGTCGGGGTTTTCGATCGCAAGTTGCATCTTGCGGGAGCGGAGTGGGGCGCGTGGACTGTCGATAAGAATGGCGAGTATCACGGTGGGAGCAAGACGCCGTCGCCGAAGCCGATCGCGCCGCGGGTTGAGGAAGTGGTGAAGTATTCGGACACGGATAACAACGGATTTTTGGATACGATTGAGTACGATTATGACGGTGATCGAACGATCGATTTGCGCGTGTCGCTGCTCGACTATCGCACGGCGAGCAATCCGCATCCGGATGTCGTGACGCTGATCGATACGCACAAGGAAGGTTGGAAGGGGTTGAATGCGCTGTTCGGGCAGATCGCGAGCCAGTCTTTTCAGGAAGCGTTGATGGTCTACCGGGCGGCGTGGCGGCGCGGGTTGACGACGCCCGAGATCGACAAGCTCGCGTCGGCCTCGGCGATCGGGGAGCGCTACGATCACGGTTACTGGTTGAAGGAGAAGATCTTCCGGGAAATCCGGAAGCGCGTTCGTGATACGAAATTGGAGAAAGATCTCACACGTCTCTACTACACCGGCCACTTCGAGGAATACGCCCGCCGTATCGCAGATGTACCAGCTATTTAGCCAAAAATAGTTTTAATAATCCTATAAAGATTATAGCTTTGACTCTTGGCCCAACCCTCCGTAGCATCCTCTCTTGCTTGCCCACAGGAGGGAACCCCATGCCACAAAACCGAGTCAGCATCTTCGATACCACTTTGCGTGATGGCGAACAGTCGCCCGGCTGCTCGATGAACCTGACAGAGAAGGTCCGGATGGCCAACAAGCTCCAGGACCTCGGAGTCGACATCATCGAGGCCGGGTTTCCGATTGCTTCGGAAGGTGACTTCGCCGCCGTCAAAGCCATCGCCACCCAGTGCCGGCACGTCAAAGTCGCCGCGCTCTGTCGCACTGCTGAACAAGACGTGACCCGCGCTGCCGAGGCGCTCAAGTACGCTGCTCGCCCGCGTATTCACACGTTCTGTGCGACGTCTGACATTCATCTCGAACACAAGCTGAAGAAGACACGCGCTGAAGTGATTGCGATGACGCGCGCCGCTGTGCGACAGGCACGCAGCTACGCTGATGACGTGGAGTTTTCAGCGGAAGATGCGACGCGCAGCGATATCGATTACTTGTGCGAAGTGCTTGATGCGGCGGTGGATGCAGGCGCATCGGTGCTCAACGTGCCTGACACAGTTGGCTACACGACGCCGAATGAGTACACGCGGTTGGTCCAACAAGTGCGCGAGCGTGTCGTCAGGGATCGTGACGTGATCATCAGTGTTCACTGTCACAACGATCTCGGACTCGCGGTGGCAAACAGTCTCGCCGCAATTGAAGCTGGCGCGCGGCAAATTGAATGCACGATCAATGGTATCGGCGAGCGCGCGGGCAACGCGTCGCTCGAAGAGATCGTGATGGCACTACACGTGCGCGCCGATCGGCTGCCGTTCGAGACGGGCATCAAGACTACTGAGCTTTATCCGACGAGTCAGTTGCTTTCCAGCATCGTCGGTTTTGATGTGCAGCCGAACAAGGCAATCGTCGGCCGCAATGCTTTTGCGCATGAGGCGGGGATTCACCAGCATGGCGTAATTAATAATCCGCTTTGCTACGAGATCATGACGCCGGAGTCGGTCGGTGTACCGGCGAATTCGCTCGTGCTTGGCAAACATTCCGGCAGGCACGCGCTGTCGTTGCGATATGCTGAGCTTGGATATGACGTCACGTCAAAAGAACTCGATGCGGCGTACATGAGATTTACAAATCTCGCGGATCGCAAAAAGCGCATTTACGATCAGGATTTGATCGGGTTGCTTAATGGCCGGGAGAAGGTCATTGAGGCAGCGGCATAAGTTGACAGGATTTCAGGATTTTCAAGATGAACAAGATTACGATTCTTCCCGGGGATGGGATTGGACCAGAGGTCACGACCCAGGCAATACGAGTGCTGCAGACCATCGCAGCTATTCAGGGACTTAGATTCGAGTTTGAAGAGCACGCGATTGGTGGCGTTGCTATCAAAAACTTCGGCTCGCCGTTGCCGCGAACTACGCTCGACGCAGCGCTCGCGTCAGATGCGGTGTTGCTGGGCGCAGTAGGATCACCCGAATTTGATCGCGTTCCACCAAATCAACGGCCCGAAGCAGGTCTGTTGTTGCTGCGAAGCGCGCTTGGCGGGTATGCGAACTTGCGGCCAGCAATCGCATACTCGTCAATCGCGGCTTGTTCGCCCGTGCGCACTGAAATCGCGTGTGGCACTGACATTCTCATCGTGCGCGAATTGCTCGGTGGTCTGTATTTTGGCGAACCGCGCGGGATCGATTCGTCGCACGAAAATGCTGTCGCAACAAACACGATGCGTTACTCGGTCGAGGAGATCGAGCGTGTCGCGAAAGTCGCGTTTGAAGCGGCACGCAAACGTCGCGGCAAAGTGACTTCTGTCGATAAGGCAAACGTGCTCGAGACGTCGCAACTCTGGCGACAAACGGTCATTCGCGTCTCGCAGAATTATCCTGACGTGACGCTCGAACATCTCTACGTCGATGCCTGCGCCATGCACTTGATCGCGAATCCGCGTCGCTTTGATGTGTTGTTAACTGAAAATCTTTTCGGCGACATCCTGTCGGACGAGGCGGCCGTGATTACGGGATCGCTCGGCATGCTCGCGTCGGCGACTATCGGCGGCGACGTCGGGCTTTACGAGCCGGTACATGGCTCGGCGCCTGATATCGCGGGGCAGAACCTCGCGAATCCTTGCGGTGCGATTGCGTCAGCGGCAATGATGTTGCGCTACTCGTTCAATCTCGAGCAGGAGGCAAGCGATATCGAATTGGCTATTCAGGACGTGCTCGAAGCCGGGTATCGCACGCCTGATATTGCTGAAGGCACGGGCGGTTATGTGGTGACGACGAGTGAGTTTGGTGAGTTGATTTGCCAGGCCGTTACCGAAATCGCGGATATGCGGCATGCGTATCACGCCGTGTGAGTAGTTAGACAGGACTTACAAGATTTTTCATGATAATCCTGTAAAATCTTGAAAATCCTGTCTAAAACTGTCTTTATGCCCACGCTATTCGAAAAACTTTGGCAAGCGCACATCGTCCGCGAAGCTCGCGGCGAGCCCACGCTCCTGTACATCGATCTGCACCTGATTCACGAGGTTACGTCACCGCAAGCGTTCGATGGCTTACGCCAGGCAGGGCGCAAAGTAAGACGACCGGATCTAACATTCGCCACTGTCGATCACAACGTACCGACCACCGATCGTAGTCTCCCCATTGCTGACGCTGTTGCCGCCAATCAAGTCGAAGCACTCCGCCGAAACTGCCACGAGTTTGGCATTCAACTCTTCGACATCCAATCGCCCGAGCAGGGCATCGTTCACGTCATTGGACCAGAACTCGGCCTGACGCGCCCCGGTATGACGATCGTCTGTGGCGATAGTCACACGAGCACGCACGGCGCGTTCGGCGCACTCGCGTTTGGTATCGGCACGAGTGAAGTCGAGCACGTGCTCGCGACGCAGTGTCTGCCGCAGAACAAGCCGTTGACGATGAAAGTTGAAACGCGCGGAGAACTTCCGGAAGGTGTGACGGCGAAAGATCTGGCGCTCGGCATCATCGGGAAGATCGGAACTGATGGCGCAACCGGATGCGTGATCGAGTACGCGGGTGATGCCGTGCGCGCACTGACGATGGAAGGCCGCATGACGTTGTGCAACATGAGCATCGAGGCAGGCGCACGCGCGGGTATGGTCGCTCCCGACGAGACGACGTTCGCGTATCTCAAAGATCGCAGGTTTTCTCCGGTGGACCATGCGTGGGACAAGGCAGTCGATTACTGGAAAACTCTGCGTAGCGATGACGATGCGACATTCGATCGCACAGTTGAGATCGATGCGTCGCAGCTCGAGCCGTTTGTGACGTGGGGGACGAGTCCGGGCATGGTCGTACCCGTGACGAGTTATGTTCCGGATCCGGCGGACACCAAAAATGCTGCTGATCGCCAGGCTGCCGAACGCGCGCTCGAGTACATGGCGCTCAAGCCGCGCACAAACATTCAAGAGATCGCAATCAATCGCGCGTTCATTGGATCGTGTACGAATGCGCGGATCGAGGATTTGCGGGCGGCGGCGCGCGTGGTGAAGGGTTACCGGATTAATTCGGCTGTCAGTGCGATGGTGGTGCCCGGATCGCAGGAGGTGAAGCGCGCGGCCGAACGTGAGGGACTCGATCGGATTTTTCATGAGGCAGGGTTTGAGTGGCGCGAAGCGGGATGTTCGATGTGTTTGGGGATGAATGCTGACATCTTGCAGCCTGGTGAGCGCTGTGCGTCGACGAGTAATCGCAACTTCGAGGGAAGACAGGGACGCGGCGGCCGCACGCACCTCGTCAGTCCGATGATGGCTGCGGCGGCGGCGATCAAAGGGCATTTCACGGACGTGCGCAGGTGGGACTTTAAGTAACGCGGATTTACGCGGATAAACGCAGATCAGCGTTCATCTGCGTTTATCCGCGGTAAATACATATGAAGCCATTCACGAAACATACCGGGCTTGTAGCCCCGTTGGATCGCGCCAATGTCGACACGGATCAGATAATTCCGAAGCAGTTTCTCAAGCGCATCGAGCGGACGGGGTTTGGGGAATTTCTGTTTTACGACTGGCGTTCGGACCCATCCTTCGTTCTTAACGAGCCGCGGTACAAAGGCGCGTCGATTCTTGTTGCGGGGAAGAATTTCGGCTGCGGCTCATCGCGCGAGCACGCGCCGTGGGCGCTCGGTGAGTTTGGATTCCGGGCGATCATTGCGCCGTCGTTTGCTGATATCTTCGCGAATAATTGCTTCAAAAATGGCATGCTGCCGATCGCCCTCACTGCCGGGCAGGTCGAAGAGATTATGTCGCGCGCACAGCAGCACGAAGGCTACGAGCTGACGGTCGATCTCGAACGGCAGACGGTTGAGGATTCACGCGGGTTATCGATTCTGTTTGTTGTAGGGGAGTTTCAGCGATATTGCTTACTCGAAGGATTGGATGATATCGGGCTCACCTTGAGGCACGAGGCGTTGATCCGCGAGTATGAAGTTAGCCGCGGATGACGTCGATCTCACTATAAAAAGTGTTTCCCCAGTTGTCGTAAAGCTCCGTAACGTAAATATCAAAAAGCAGGTAACGATGTTTACCGACATCGTTCACGCTGGCGGCGTATTGGCCACCCATCTCACCTCGATCAGGCAGCGTGCTCACGAGCGCAATCAACTTCCAGCCACAACTCGACGGATCGACACCACGTTTCGGATCGAGATTGAACTTCGGATCGGATCCGTCTGCGGCGTAAAGCTTATACAACTGTGGACCACGCGAGTTCGGGTGCCATGAGTAAGTGTTGACCTGCGCGATCTCGATTGGAGATCCGAAGTCCATACGGAAGCGACCGCCTGAGCTTCCGGCCCTGAAGAAAACATTCGCGCCCGGCTCGTCTTCATCACTCGGCAGGCGACCGTCTGTGAGCGCCGCAAGCTCCGCGCTGCCACCATCGAGGTCGCCGTCGATCAGTGTTAGCTTCGCACGTGCGGCAGCATCGTCTTTGGATGGTGAGGGAATGTTCTTGAATTTGAATTCGCGGTTCGCAACACTGATCGGATTGTGATTGATCACAATTCCAGCCAAAAGCAACAAGAGGATGTTAACCACAGATTTCACTGATTTAAAAAGCGATAGACGCTCCTGTGTTTATATTCCTCGCCGGGGCGCAGCACGGTTGAAGGAAAGTTCGGATGATTCGGGGCGTCCGGGAAGTGCTGTGGCTCTAAACAAAGTCCCGTGTACTTTTCGTAAGCGACGCCGTTCTTTCCTATATAACTCCCGTCGAGAAAGTTGCCTGAATAAAACTGTATACCGGGCTCGGTCGTCAAGATTTCGAGCGCACGACCGCTGACAGGTTCGTAGAGTCGGGCCGCAAGTCGGAGTGAGCCGTCCCATTTGTTCAGAACAAAATTGTGATCGTAGCCGCCCGCGACTTGATCAAGCTCAGCACCGATGGCTTTGGCTTTGCGAAAGTCCATCGGCGTTCCCTCAACTGATTTGATCTCGCCCGTTGGAATTAGATCGCTGCTAACCGGCGTGAAATGATCGGCGTTCAACATCAGCTCATGGTCCAGGATCGTGCCGGCCCCGCGCAGGTTGAAATACGAGTGGTTCGTCAGGTTAACGATCGTGTCGCGATCGGTCGTGGCGTGGTAATCGATATACAGCTCATTGTCGACGAGAGCGTAAGTGACGACCGCGGTGAGATTGCCGGGATAACCTTCTTCACCGTCTTCGGCGAGATATGACAGGTGCACGACGTTACCCGCAGTGCTTCCATTCCACACGCGCTTATCAAAACCTTTGAATCCACCGTGCAGATGATTCGGGCCGTTGTTGCATGGAAGCTGATACTCAACGCCATTCAGTGAAAAGCGGCCACGCGCGATGCGATTGGCGTGGCGTCCGATGAGCGCACCGAAATAACGCGGGTTGCGAGCGTATTCGTCAAGCGTTTCAAAACCCAGCACGATGTCGCCAAAATTGCCGTGATGATCAGGTGTTTTCAACGACGTGATAGCGCCGCCGTAAGTCATGATCGACACTTCGAAGCCGAGAGCATTAGTAATACTAAAGACGTTTTTAACCACGGCTAAAAACCCGGTTGGCCTCTTCCAAAGTTTCGATTGAGCCGACGTCGTACCAGAGGCCGGGCACCTTCCAAATGTAGAACGGCACGCGCGGGTAGAGCCATTGGACCAGGCGGCCGGGCTGATCGGGATTGTTACCCTCCGCGATGTACTGGTGAATCAGCGGCAGCACCGATTGCGGATAATAATAAAGCGCGATGCCCGTCAGCGTGCTCCTCGGCTCTTTTGGTTTCTCTTCGAAGTAGGTGATACGACTGTTTTCGTCGATGTCGATCGCGTTGTACTTCTTGATCTGTTCAAGGTCGCCGACGTCGTACACGCCCGTCACCGGCGCGTTTTTCTGTTTGCAGTAATCACCAAACTCGGCCAGGTCCGCGCTGAAGAGATTATCGCCGCCGACGATGATGACGTCGTCGTTAACGTCACACTGAGTCAGCACAAGATGCATATCGCCGATGGCGCCGAGTTTGTTTGAATCGTCGGTGCTGTGATCGTTGACGATGGTGAAGCGGAAGTGGAGGTCTGGACGATAATTTTCGGCCCACTTCTGAAAGTGCCCGACAAACTTTTCATTCGTGACGATGTAAGCATGATCGATATCGCGAATGGTGGAGATGTTGTCGAGCACGTGCTCCAGCATCGGCTTGCCCGCGACTGGAAGTAGCGGCTTCGGTTGATTCAGTGTTAGTGGATAAAGACGCGTCGCGTAACCCGCGGCCAAAATAATTAGTTTCATGTTGATTCGTGATTGTTGAGGTCTGTTTTAGACAGGATTTACAAGATGTTTCAGGATTCACCTGTAAATCCTGAAACATCTTGTAAATCCTGTCTAAAAACTACTTCACTTCCTCCGCCCCATTCCCAGCATTCGTAACATAAATCTCCGGCTTTAATCCTGTGACGCGCTCATACTCTTCAGCCACACGCTCCCGGAACCCATCCGCCTTATCTTCCCTCACCAGATTGACGGTCGATCCACCAAACCCACCGCCAGTCATCCGCGCGCCATAAACCCCTTCAACCTTCTGCGCGAGCTCCACCATCAGATCCAACTCATCCGAACTGACTTCATAATCATCACGCAAGCTCACGTGCGACTCGCCCATCAACCTTCCAAAGCGACTCAAGTTATGCCGCTCCAACGCTTCGCCCGCCTCAATCACGCGCGCATTTTCCGTGATCACGTGCCGGCAACGTCGATAAATCACTTCCGGCAACTCCCCGCGATGCTGTTCGAGCTGCTCAATCGTCACATCGCGCAACGCGTGCACGTTCGGATAACGACGCGCCAACACCTGCACACCCGCTTCACACTGCTCGCGCCGCTCATTGTAAGCGCTGGTCGCCAGCGCGTGCTTCACCATCGTGTTGCAAATTATCAAACGAACGTTGTCGGGCAGCGGCAGGAGCTTGAATTCGAGTGAACGACAATCGAGCAGAAGCGCGTGCTGCGCCTGCCCAAACAGCGACACAAACTGGTCCATGATGCCGACGCGCGCGCCCACAAACTCGTTTTCCGCACGCTGGCACAGCAGCGCAAGCTCGCGAGCATCGATTTTCAGGTCGGAATTAGCGGTGAGCGCACACGCTGTCGCGACTTCGATCGCGGCCGACGAGCTCAGTCCCGAGCCGATCGGAACATCGCCACGAATTCGCAATGAAGCACCGCGCAGACGATGACCCGCACGTTCCATCACGACCGCAACGCCGATCGGATAATCACTCCAGTGACCACGCGCCGCGAGAGTCGCATCGTCGAGATCGACCTCGATTTCTTCGTTGAAGTTTTCGGAAAAGATTTGCAGCCGGTGTTG
>DASTTS010000145.1:0-14758 GCA_035760085.1 Pyrinomonadaceae bacterium | reverse complement strand
GGTTGTCCGGCTTGTTCCGGCGGCAGGTAGGCGAGGGAGATCTTGGGAAAGCGACCTTCTTCCGGTCGAAAGCTGGCCCAGAAGGTCGCGTTGATGATCGCTGCGATCGACTTCGCGTCCGGTTGCGGCGCCAATCCGTCTTCGCCCATTCGCCGCGCTTCCGCGAGATGGCGTTCGAAATGTTTTTCAACGAGTGGCGCTGCGACGGCGGCTGCCTGATAGGTTGGGGTCATACTCATAAATCTTACTTGCCTGTAAAAAGCGTGTTCTCGTCGACGAAACAGAGCCCGTTGCCCCAGGGATCGTGCGCGTAAAATGAGCGCTCGCCCCACGGGCGCCTGACGACTTCGCCCGCGCTCGCGCCATGCACGTCTTCGGTCGATAGACAGTTTAACTCGCGCGCGCGTTCGTGGACGGCGTCGACGTCGCTGACCGCGAAATAGATGTAATCAGGGAGAGGCTTGGGCTGCAGGCCCGGAATGTTTTCGC
Organism: Pyrinomonadaceae bacterium; assembly: GCA_035760085.1. GTDB lineage: Bacteria > Acidobacteriota > Blastocatellia > Pyrinomonadales > Pyrinomonadaceae > PSRF01. The sequence continues at coordinate 14,269 of DASTTS010000145.1, read as the reverse complement.
CGTTCACATCGACGAGGGCCAGAATCACTGGACCACAATCGATATAATGACGCGAGCCACGCGGAATGCGCCGCCCGCGATCGCCGAGCAGCTTGCCGTAAAATTCTTCAGCGCGGTCGAGATTGTCGACTTGGAGAATGATCCGGTAGAGTGTGGGCGCCATTCTGGTTCCTTTCGTTGCGATTTGTCACAGAGTAACGCAGGCCACAAAGAAGCACAAAAAGAGTTTATGCGACGGGTGCTGGTGATCGGTTCGGGGGGTTCGGGTAAGTCAACGGTTGCCGCTAAGCTCGGTGAGTTACTGAACCTGGAGGTGAATCATCTCGATAAGTTTTACTGGAGCCCGGGCTGGGTTGAACCGGCACGTGATGAATGGATCAAGACGATTACAGAATTGATGGACCGCGATTCGTGGATCATGGATGGCAATTACTCGGGCACACTCGAGCTCCGAATGCAAAAGGCCGACACCATCGTGTTCCTCGACCTGCCGCGAGTGTTATGTCTGTGGCGGATCGTGAAGCGGTTTTTTCTTTATCGAAACGGAAAACGGCCTGACATGGCCGAAGGCTGTCGTGAGCAGCTCAATCTCGAGTTTGTGGAGTGGGTGTGGAACTATCCTCGTCGTTCGAGACCAAAGGTTATCAAGTTGTTGCAAGCACACGCTGACGGGAAACAAATTTTCCGGCTGCGCTCACGCAGCGACGTGAAACGGTTTTTATCTCAATTTGAGGAAAACTTTGATGGATAAAGAACCCGAAACAGGTTTGAGCTTCGAGCGGGTTGTGTTTTTCAGCGACGCAGTGTTTGCGATCGTGATCACGTTGCTCGTGCTCGAGCTCAAAGTCCCACATCTCGGCGAGCACAATGAGCCGGCGCTGCAACATGCGTTATTCGAGCTGCTGCCGCGCGTGATCGGTTTTGTGATCAGCTTTCTGATCATCGGTCTGATGTGGGTCGAGCATCATCGCATCTTCCGCTACATCGCTGATTACGACGCCGGTCTGCTGTGGCGTAACCTTTTGCTGTTGCTGTGTGTTTCATTCGTTCCATTCCCGACAGCGCTTTTCAGCGAAAACTTCTGGAGTCGCACCGCGTTCATTCTTTACACTGCGAGTTTTGGGGGTGTCGCGACGGCGAAACTAATGATCTGGCGACACGCTGTGAAAGCAAATCTGCTGAAGCCGGATGTTGATCCAATCCTGGAGCGTCGCATTGCGCGACGATCGATGGCGGTGCCGCTGGCGTGCGCGTTTGCGATCGCTCTTTCGTTCATCAGTATCTTTATCGCGCCGCTGAGTTTTGCGTTCATTCCGTTGTTTGCGCGCGTGCTCGATCCGACTTCGAAGAAAGCTAAACCGGAGCCGGCCACCGAAGAGGCGGCGGCTTAATCAAGGAGTAAGTTGTCTCCGCAAATACCCGTCAAACGTTTCAAGAAGGCGCAGGCACGCACACTTAGAACCAGTCAGAATGTTCTTCCAAGTTGCTGAAACTGTTCTAAGAGACGAAAACGGATGAACATGGACCAGCAGACCTACGCCCTCGCGGAAACACTCTGGAATTACCACTTAATGAAGCAACCGGTCGCGACCGCCGACGCGATCTTAGTGCTTTGCAGTCACGACGAGCGCGTCGCGGAACGGGCCGCGCAGTTGTTTCACGAAGGCCGGGCGCCGCTCGTGATCTTCTCCGGCGGGCAGGGCTCGATTACCAGAGCGCTGTGGAGCGAACCCGAAGCCGAACGTTTCGCGCGCATTGCTGTCAGCCTGGGTGTGCCTCGAGAAAACATCCTGACTGAAACGGAATCGACTAATACCGGCGAGAACATCCATTTTACAAAGCGACTGCTCGAAGAACGTGGTCTTGATCCACAAAGGTTCATCGTCGTGCAGAAGCCTTACATGGAGCGTCGCGCGTATGCCACATTTCGCAAGCTGTGGCCGGAGAAAGAGCTGGTCGTCACGTCGCCGCAGGTTTCGTTTCGCGAGTATCTCGATCATTACACCAACCGCGCGCTGTCAGTCGCTGATGTCGTAGGCATTATGGTCGGCGATCTACAACGGATCAGAATTTATCCGGATCGTGGCTGGCAGATCGCGCAGGAGATTCCCGACGAAGTGTGGGGCGCGTTTGAAGAGTTGGTCCGCGCCGGATACGACAAGTATTTAATTCAAAACGGAAATAAGGAGAGCTGAATGTTGAAGAGAATAGCGTTGCTTGTTTTGTTAACAGCGATCACGGTATTCGCGCAGGATGGCGCGACGACGAAACCTTATCCGATCGACAATAACCACTCCACTGTCGGTTTTTCAGTTCCCATTCTCGGCGGGTTATCGCAGGTGAAGGGAAAGTTCACTGACTTTGCGATCACACTTAACAACGACGAGAAAGACATCACGAAATCGTCAGTGAGCGTCGTGATTAAAGCGACGAGCGTCGACACCGGAATCGAGGGACGCGATCGTCACTTGAGAAACGCAGACTTCTTCGACGTCGAGAAGTTTCCGGAAATCACGTTCAAGAGTGAGCGCATCGAGAAGAAGGGGAAACAGTTCATCGCACACGGCCCGTTAACGATGCACGGTGTTACAAAACAGATCGCATTGCCGTTTAGCATCACCGGCACGTTCAAGAACCCGACGACGAACAAGATCAGTATGGGTTACTCAGCCAGGATGGTCTTGAACCGCCGCGACTTCGGAATTAACTACAGCCGGCAGGATAACCCGACATTCGTGGGCGACAACATCACAGTCGAGATCGAGCTCGTGACCCGCGCGTTGGACGCGAAATAGTTTAAAAATCGCCCACAAAATGCACAAAAAGTGAAATAATTCGTTTTGTGCCATGTCGAAACTACTGACCGACGAAGATTGGGATGTGCTGCTGCGGAGAATGAAGCAGGGCCGCTGCACGCCTTTTCTCGGCGCCGGAGCCTCGTACGGTGTGCTTCCGCTCGGCGGTGATATCGCCAAACAGTGGGCGGAGAAATACGAGTATCCGATGGAGGATCGCTCGAATCTGATCGCAGTCGCACAGTTCCTCGCGCTGAAATACTCCGACTCAATCTTTCCCAAGGATCTGATCGTCGAGATGTTTCAAAGCGCGGGAGAGCCAGACTTCAACGATCCGACCGAGCCTCATCGCGTGCTCGCCGGCTTGAGCCTGCCGGTGTACGTGACGACGAACTACGACGACTTCATGGTGAAAGCGCTCGCTCGTCGTCATCGACAACCCAATCGTATTTTGTGCCAGTGGAACCGCGCAGTAAAAGACTACGTCACAGATAACCCGACGATCCTCGAAAAGGATCCGAATTACAAACCCACAGTAGCAAACCCCGTCGTCTTTCATCTGCACGGACATGTTCCAATCGCGGAGTCACTCGTCCTGACTGAAGACGACTACATGGATTTCCTCGTGAACATCTCTGCTGATCCGAATCTCATTCCGGCGCCGATCGCGCGAGCGCTCACGGGCTCGTCGTTGCTGTTCATCGGTTATCGAATTACTGACTGGAACTTCCGCGTGCTCCTGCGCAGTTTCGATCGCCTCACGGAAGGATCAGTGTCGCGACTGAACGTCGCCGTGATGCGCACACCGGCTGGTTCAGAGGAAGTAAAAGAGAAGACGCAGGACTATCTGACGAAGTATTACGAGAACATCGACGTGCGCGTGTACTGGGGCACGGCGCGGGATTTCGTCACAGAGCTTTGGACGCGCTGGGAAAAGGCCGGCTACGCAAACTGATCGCGCGAGGTAACCATGCCCGTCAAGCGGATGCAGGACACGGATTGGGAAGTGCTCATGAAGCGGATCAAGGACGGGAGGTGTACGCCTTTTCTCGGTGCCGGTGTCTATTCGGAGGGTCCTTCGTTGCGTACCTCGGTGGCTACGAAATGGGCGACTGAATACAACTACCCGTTTGCAGACGGTGCCGACGTCGCGCGCGTCGCGCGTTTTCTCAACGTCGTTTATGGCGATGCTGAATACGCGTCGGGCAAGTATGTCGAGGAGTTGGGCAAGGTTCCGATGCCGAACTTCGACGATCCGAACGAGCCGTACAACATCCTCGCAAAACTGCCGCTTCCGATTTACGTCACTACGAACTACGACGACATGATGGAGCAGGCGCTCGTCAGGAATCATCGCGACGTCAAACGAGATCTTTGCAAGTGGGTCAAGTCACTGGAAGACACGTCTGCGCTCGCCGAGCAGGGATTCCAACCGAATGTCGCCAACCCGACAGTTTTTCATTTATACGGATACTCGCAAACGCAGCAGTCGATGGTCATGTCTGAAGACGACTACATTCAGTTTCTGATCAACGTGTCGAAAGATCCGGAGCTGATTCCGAAGCGCATTCAACAGGCAATCACGGGAACGTCTCTGATGCTGCTGGGTTACAGCCTCGAAGACTGGGACTTCCGCATTCTATTCCACTTCCTCGCCGGGTATTTGAAGAACAGTACGAGCCGAACGCATGTGGCCGTGCAACTCTCACCCAGTGCATCGACTGACGATCTGAAACAGCGGGCGCAGGCGTTCTTCGATAAATATTTCGAATCTAAAAGTCCTGACATTCGCGTGAGCTGGGAAACGACGCAGTCATTTATAGTCATGCTAAGAGACAGTTGGCAGAAGTCTGGCTATGCAACCTAAGGCTCATGTAATCGATCCGCCGGAAGTTCAAACGACTCCAATCGAGCCATACGTAGGACCACGTTCGTTCCGCAAGGAACAGCGCGAATTCTTCTTTGGCCGCGACGAAGAGGCGGATGAATTGGTGTCGATCGTCACCGCGCATTCGGCTGTACTTTTTTATTCGCAGTCAGGCGCCGGTAAAACCTCGCTGCTGAACGCCAAGCTGATTCCAAAGTTGGAGGAGGAAGAGGTTTTCCAGGTGTTGCCTCCCATGCGCGTGCAGGGCCAGCTTCCAGCCAATCTCGAGATCGAACCAGACGCAAACATTTTCGTGTTGAATGCGCTGATGAGCGCCGGCGACGTCGATCTTATTAGATCCAACATGAAGATGACTTTTCACGAGTACGTCTCGCAGTGCAGCATGCGTACCAACGAGTATGGCGAGCCATCGCCAACGGTCATGATCTTCGATCAGTTTGAAGAGCTCTTTACGGCCTATCCTGGTCGATGGGCTGATCGCGAAGACTTTTTCAGGCAGATCGGCGAGGCGCTGGAGGGAAATCCGAAAAAGGGCCTGCCCGGTAATCCGCTGTTGCGAGTGATCTTTTGCATGAGGGAAGACTACATCGCTGAGCTGGATCCTTATTTGCCGTTGTTGCCGGAAAAACTACGAACACGTTTTCGCCTGGAGCATTTGCGTGAGAAGAAGGCTTTAACCGCGATCAAGAAACCGCTGGAGAAAACGAATCGTAGGTACGCTCCCGAAGTGGCTGAACAACTCGTCAAGAACCTGCTGCGAATTCCGACTCAGAGTATGACCGGCACGCCGACGATGGGACTCTACGTCGAGCCGGTGCAGTTACAAGTCGTCTGCCAGAGTTTGTGGGAGGCGCTGCTGCCGGAAGAAACCGTCATCACGGCGGAGCATCTGCAAAAGTATGGCGACGTGAGTGAGGCGTTATCCAGGTTTTATGAGAAATCGATCAAGAGTGTCTCTAAAGATACTGGTGTCACAGAAGAGACGCTCCGCTATTGGTTCGGCAATACACTGATCACACCTGAAGGCACGCGCGCACCCTTGAACAGAGGTAAGGACACCACCGGCGGCATGCCTAATGCCGCAGTCGACAAACTCGAGGCGATGCGGTTGATCAAGGGCGAGTGGAAGGGAACGAATGTTCGCTGGTATGAACTCGGACATGACCGCTTCATCGAGCTGATTCGCCGGTCGAACGAAAAATGGCTGGCCAACCAACCCTTCAGCGAGCAGGTTCGACTCCGACTCGAGGACCAGGCCGCGAAATGGCAACCCGGTAGCAAGTTGCTCAACGCGGAGGAGTTTCTCGAAGCACAGCGAATCGTAAAAGCGAACGTTGCGAGCCCGGCGTTGCGGACGCTGGTAGATGCAAGCCGGGCGCGAGCTCAACGCCTAAGGTTATTAAGCATCGTTTTCGCCGTTTTCTGTGTTGTCGCTTTGATGTTTCTTGCCGTACTTGTTTACGCATGGCAAATGAGACGGCAAGCCAGGTTTGCGGAAGCTAAAGCGAAGTCTCGTCTGGTGGCGTTGCAGGCGAATATGTCCCTCTCGACTGATCCGGAGCTGAGTGTGTTGTTGGCGAGGGAAGCGATCGAAAAGTTAGCTGATACGCCGGAAGCAAGGGACGTGATTCGGCACGGATTGCTGTTGTTGTCGAATGTTGGTGGTGCATTAAGGGAGCAGCCCGGAGCGAAAGTCGCGAGCGCGGAGTTTAGTCACGACGGGAAGTTCATCGTTACGCGCACGAAGGACGGCAAAGTGCGATTGTGGGATGCCGGTAGGAAAACGGCAATTAAAGAGTTGAGTGAGAACTCAGCCAGCAACTCGGTAGAGTTCAGTCCCGACGGTAAGTTAATCGCAACTGCCGGCGATACTGTCGTGAAACTTTGGGATGGCACTAATGGAACGCTCGTGCGAGAGCTTCAGGGTCATAGCGCAAATGTGCATCGCGCTATCTTCAGCCCGAATGGGGAATATCTTGTAAGTGTAAGCGACGACAGCACCGTACGTGTTTGGAAGGTCGCAACAGGCGAACCGGTGAAAGTGCTGAGGGGCCACACCGCTGCTGTCAGCGAGGTCATTTTCAGTCCCGACCAGATTCACTTCGCGACGGAGGCTGCTGATGAGCGGGCCATGATCTGGAGTCTTGATAGTGACAAAGCAATCGAAGTAACAGGGTTGACCGGCAGCAAGGCCGCTCTCGCTTTCAGTCCTGATGGAAAACTTCTCGCCACTGAAGGTGGTCCAGGCACTGAGTTGGGCGTTTTACCTGAAGGTGATTATCCCGCGACGGTGTGGGAAGTCGCCACGGGCAAGATGAAGTTCATGCTTCGTGGTCATAAGGACTACATTGCCGGAGTCTCTTTCAGTCCTGACGGTAATGCAATCGTGACGATCAGTGGCGACAACACTGCGCGACTCTGGACTGCGGGCGGGCAGCTAGTCAAGGAGTTGCAGGGCCACTCAAGACAACTCACGGGAGCGTTCTTCAGCCCTGACAGTAAGTTTGTTGCGACGGCCAGCGCCGACAACACTATGCGCGTGTGGGACGCGCTGGACGGAAAGCTGATCACTGAATTTCGTGGGCATTCGCAGGGCGTGAACAGTGTCAGCTTCAGCTCCGATGGTGAATTCATCATTACGGCAAGCGACGATCAAACCGCACGCCTCTGGCCGTTTCATAGCGGCGAATATGTAGCGAGTTCAGCGGTGGAATCGTGGGAACACTCTGCTGCGGTTACGAGCATCGCTAATAGCCCAAACGGCTCGGAAGTGGCAGCGACGACTCGTGACGGAAAATTGTGGTTGAACGGCGTAGGCATGCAGCGGACAGTTCCTTTAACGTACGTCGTTGATCGAAATGCGAAGGTTGCGAATGTCAGGTTTAATTACAACGGCCAATTAATCGCAACGACTCAGGGGCCAGTCGGCATTATCTACAACCTCGATAAGTTGCATGCCTATGTTGATGCGGCGAGATCCGACTTTATCTACAAGAAAGTGTCTCCGGAGAACAAACCGCAAGTTTTTGGGCCGGAGGCGGTGAGGCTCGACGGCCACACAGCGGACATCAACAGTATTGCGTTTAGTCCGAACGGCAATTTGATTGTGACTGCGAGCGCCGATGGTACGGCGCGCATCTGGGATGCCAGGACGGGCGCGACTGTTGGGTATCTACGCGATCACACTAAGAGCGTAAACACTGCGTCTTTCAGTCCTGATGGCAATTTTATCGTCACGGCGAGCGACGATGCCACAGTGCGATTGTGGGATGTTGGTCGATTTACGTTTGTAAGGATGATCGGCGGAACGTATCCGCAGGGAGTTTTGAGCGCAGAGTATAGTCCGGATGGTCGATTTATTGTCGCGGCCAGTGCAGAAGTAGCCTGGGTGTGTGATCCCGTCACTGGAAAGCTAATAAAAATGTTGCAAGGACACACGGGCCGGGTCAACAGTGCTTCCTTCAGTCCGGACTCACGACTGATCGTCACGGCGAGTGCGGACAACACGGCGCGCGTTTGGAATGCGCAGACGGGTGAGAGGATCGCGACATTGGTGGAACACAGAGGACCTGTTCTCAATGCATTGTTTAGCCTTGATGGACAGTCAGTGTTAACTGCGAGCGAAGACTACGCGATGCGAATCTATCCACGCGCCGCGTTTGCGCCGTTTGAAGAGCTGCGGGCGTTGATTAGCCAGCGCGTGGCGAGAGAATTAACGCCGAAGGAACGGGAAGATTATTTTACGCAACCCTGAGGTCGCAATGAAAAAGGTTTTAGTGATTTTAGTTTTTTTACTCGTCTCCTCCACGATGGCTCAACAGAAGGAGCAACAACAATCGCGCGGTATTCCGACGATCAGAGTTTGGGTTGATACTCTATATGGTTTTTATCATTGTCCCGGCGGCAAGCTATACGGCAAGACTAAGCAGGGAGCTTACATGACCCAGAAACAAGCCCAGGACCGCGGCTACCGCCCCGCCTACGGCACCTACTGCACCACCGTCCCGAAAGCCCCGACAAACGCGAAAAAGGGATGAAAGCTTAGACAGGATTTACAAGATTTTTCAGGATAAACAGGATTTCATCTTGTATGTCCTGAAAAATCTTGTAAATCCTGTCTAAGGGTTTTGACTAATTCACAAAACGTCGCAATTGCACGCTGATCGCGAAGCCGATGGCGATGAAGGTGGCGCTGAGGGAGGCGAGGCCGGCGCTCATCAGGGGAAGAGGGACGCCGATCACCGGTGAGATACCCAGGGCCATGCCGATGTTGATGAAGATCTGGAATGTTAGTCCGCCGACGAAGGACATGATGAAGAGCATGCCCATGCGGTCCGACGCACGGCGCGCGCCGGTGATTAAACGTGAAAGCAATACCACGTACGCCAAAAGAACCATGACGCAGCCGGCGAAACCTGTGTTCTCGGCCGTGACGGCGTAAATAAAATCCGTATGTGGCTCGGGCAGAAACTTCAGTCCGCTCTGCGAGTATTCCACCGACGACTTCGACCCGATTAATCCACCCTCACCAACCGTGAGAATCGACTGCCACGTGTGGTAACCAATCCCGCGCCGGTCGGCATTCTCCGGATCGAGAATCACGTTGATACGTTCCTGCTGATACGGTTTCACTGCGCCGGCCTTGATTCCGACGACATAAGCAGCGGGAATCATGACTACAGCGAGCACAGCCGCAGCCACCACTAACCGCAATCGGATCGCCGACAGGAAAAGCACCACCGCGAGAAGCGGCATGTACGTCAGCACCGAGCCCACATCCGGCTCGAGCAGGATCAGCCCAATCGGCAACGCCAGGATCAGCCCGCCGACGATCATCTCTTTGATCGTGAGGACCTCGATGCGGTTCTTGCCGAAATAGCGCGCGAGCATCATCGCCGTCGTGACCTTCACAAACTCCGAAGGCTGAAACTGACCAATACCCGGCACCTTGATCCACGCGCGCTGCCCGTTGATCTTCAAACCAATACCCGGAAACAGAACGAGGACGAGCAGGATCAGCCCGAAAATGTAGAAAGCAGGTGCGAGATTGAGCAGGCGACGATAGTCGGTGAAGGCAATCGCGAGCATCGCCACGAGGCCGATTGCGAGCCCGATCAATTGTTTGACCCAGTAAGTTTCCGTCGGCTGCGCATTACGAATCTGGACCGTGCCGAACAGCACGATACCGATGGCGAGCAGCGCCAGGATCCAATCGAAGTCACGCCAACTGCGCTTGTGAATAATCGCGACCATTGCTAATTTGACATCCTAACTCAATTCTACCGGTGATGAAATTCCAATTCAGATTCAGACTGCCGGCACTTCTCACTCTCAGCACTGTTCTGTTCGCCGCTTGCGCTTCGCCCCGGGTAGATCAGCAATTCCCATTGCAATGCTCACAGTGCGCGTTTGTCGAATCCAAGGGAGTTCGAGTGGTCTCGGGAAAGCTCCACAACGATTCCAGTAAAACTATCGAGACCGTCACGCTCGCGGTGAAGTTCCAGGAGGCGAAGGGAAATGTAGTGGCTGAAGAAAACATTGCGTTGCCTATTCCAGCGCTGAAGCCTCAGGACACGCGCGAATTCTCGGTACGAGTCTCAAATAATGCTCCACCGGTCACGCAGGCTCTTGTCAGGTTCGAAACAGCTAAAGGGGGAGACAGACTGTCGTCTGATGTCGCTCTCCTTCTCGTTGTGGGACTTGATCAGGACCAGTAAGGGTGTTAGCAGGTCGCTTTTAATCTCACGCAAGCGACGGGCGAATTATATCACGAACAAGTGGTGTCTTAAATTGAGCGATTTTCTCTGCGTTCTCGGCGTATCTCAGTGTTCTCTGCGTTAACGGCAACTCAAACGCAGAGAGCGCAGAGATACGCCGAGGACGCAGAGAAGATTTCAAATTAAGACAGCACCCACGAACAAACTTTCTTGACTTTATGAAGGTGCTCCAATAGAGTGCGTCGCACCCAGAGTAGTCTCCCGTAACCCTTCTAACACTGGAGCAAACAAATGCAACGAATTCGTCTCGCCCTTTCTCTGGCAATCCTGCTGGCGGTCGTCGTCCTCGGGTATCCGGCGACTCGCAGCCGCGCAGCGGTGAAATGTACTTGCTTTATTCCCCAAATCGAATTCTATGGCGTGTGGATCGACACCAATGCCTGTGGCGGTGAATGCGACCGGCCAGGCGGCAATGGTGATTGATCAGTAGCAGTTTTCTCTGCGAGCCTCTGCGGATCTCTGCGGCCTCTGCGTTGAAAATAAACCTTTAACGCAGAGAACGCAGAAGTGCGCGGAGAATCGCAGAGAAACTTTCTTGACTTTTAGGACCATGCACCATTAGAGTGCCTCGCGCTGGAATCGTTTCCCTTAACCCTAACTGCGGAGCAAACAAATGCAACGTATTCGTCTCGCCCTTTCTCTCGCAATTTTGTTAGCGGTCGTCGCTTTCGGGTATCCCGCGACCCGCGGCAGCGCAGCCGTGAAGTGTACCTGCTATATTCCTCAGATAGAATTCTATGGTGTATGGATTGACACAAATGCCTGTGGTGGTTCATGCGACTGCCCGACCAGGCAATGTCGGAGTCGTGTAGCAGTTAAATAGGCTCTCCCCGATTTAAATTTCGACGCAAACAACCCGAAATCCCGGGGCGGTAATCTGCGCCTCGAGCAGCTAGAGATCTGTTGAATGAGTACAGTGGATCAGAATGAGGAGGCCAGGCCTGAACAGCCTCCCCCGACTCAGCGTAGTTCTTTCCTGAGTCCCGCGAATATTATTCTCACACTCGCTGCCGTTGCAGCCCTCGTATTTCTGGTTCTTTACTCTCGGCAAAATGCTTCCTTAAATGAAACAAACGAGGACCTTCGTGAACGCATAGCTGCTTACTCTACGTATCTCAGCGCGCAAGTCGGAGACGCTGTTCCGCCTATCGAAACTGTCGATTTGAAAGGTAATCCGGCGAAGGTAAATTACGTCGAGTCGGGCAAGAAACACCTGTTGTTCATATTTACGACCTACTGTCCCGCCTGTCTGGATCAACTACCCAAATGGGACACTATCTCTCAACAGGCAGCGTCGACTTCCTCGGTCATCCTGGCGATTTCGGTTGATTCACGTGAGGACACACTCGCGAACCTAAAAGGTAATCTCACACACCTGAACACCATTGTCGCACCCGATAAGAACTTCATCCGCACTTACCGCGTCAACTCATATCCGCAAGTAATGATCGTTTCGAGTCAGGGTGTAGTGGAATGGGTTCACATCGGAAAACTTTCCGATGGAGAGGTGAACGACATGCTGTCGAAGTTGAAGTCGTAGACTCAACTCACTCCGCTCGTTTCTTCGGTGCTTCGAGCTTTGCGATCTGCTGCTGTGTTCCTGGCGGTTCTTCGTGACGAGTCTTGCGATAGTAAGCATCGTAAACACCACGAACTGCCGGCGCCGCGTGGACTCCACCAAATCCCGAATTCTCGATCAACGCCACCATCGCGATCTCTGGTTTAAAAGCCGGCGCGTACGACACGAACCACGAGTGGTCCTTGTTCTTACCGACGTCCTTGCCGAGTTGAACGACCTGGGCCGTTCCGGTCTTACCTGCGATATCAAATCCATCCATCTTGATGCGCCCGGCCGTGCCGCCGGCGTTCACCACTTGCCACATACCCTGGACCACCGCCTGATCGATCGCTTCCGGAATGGGAATGATTTTCGGGTTCGGTCGCGACGGATCGAGCGGCTGAAATGTCACTGCCGCCTTGTAATCCGGTGAACCTGGAGTGCCAATTGCTTTTACTTCCTTCAGCACGTGCGGGATGTACATGCGACCATCAACACTGACGGCGGCGATCGTTCGCAGGAGGGAAATCGGAGTGATGATGTCGTAAACCTGCCCGAACGACGCGTAGACGGTATCGATGTCGCGCCATTCCGGATCCCAGGGCTGCGTCTTGCGCTTCAACTCACGTGATGGCGTCAAGTTCATGATCTCGTTGGGTAGATCGATACCGGTGCGCTTGTTGAGATCGAAGTCGTCAACCATCTGGACGATGCCATCGAGACCCATCTTTAGACCGAGACGATAGAAATAACCGTCACAGGATTGCGTGATGGCCGTCTTGATGTCGGGCATGCCGTGCTGTTTCATGCAACGTGTGAACTTGTTGCCGATGGTGATACCGCCGCCACAGAGAAGGTTCGAGTGCTCGAGTGTGATCGCACCCTGTCTCAGACCGGCGATCGCCATTGGGATCTTCCACGTGGATCCCGGCGGTTGACGACTCTGAACCGCGCGATTAATCAGAGGGGTTTGCGGATCATTCAAAAGCGCGACGTACTCGGCGTGTCCTTCCTTCGTGGTGATTCGTTGGGAAAAGAGATTGGGATCGAAAGTCGGGGCCGAAGCGAGTGCCAGGATCTCGCCATTGTTCGGATCAGCCGCGATGATTACGCCGCGTCCGGTGGCGGAATTCTTCAGTTTGTCTTCGGCAGCAAGCTGGAGATCGAGGTCGATCGTGGTGACGAGATCGCGACCCGGTATCGGAGCGATCGTATCGATCTCACTTTGAATGCGCCCACGACTGTCGACTACAACTTCACGATAGCCGTCTTTGCCGCGCAGGTAGTCGTCGTAAATCTGCTCAATACCGCTCTGGCCGATGATGTCGCCCGGTTTCAGACCTTTGTCTTTATAAGATTGTTTATTGAGTTGCTCCGGATGGATCTCACTGACGTAGCCCACCACGTGCGCGAGTGAGCCGTTGGCCGGATAGCGGCGTTGCGGTTGTTGCTCAACACGCAATTCAGGGTATTCGTAGTTATGTGACTCGACCCACGCAATGTCGCCCGGCGAGGCGTTCTCCTTGACTTTGATCGACTCGAACGCCGGCATGGTTTTCACCATATCGAAGTATTCACGAAGCATATCTTTGTCGACGCCAAGGCCTTCTGACAGTGGGTCAATTAATGCCGTGAGATCCTTGCCCTTCACGTCCTCGCGCGTCAGGATCACGTTATAGGTCGGACGCGAATCGACGATGACGCGGCCTTCGCGGTCGAAGATCATGCCGCGCGGCGCCGGGATCGGAAGACGGCGACGACGCTGATTCTCGGCGATTTCGGCGTAGCGGTCACCTCTGACGACCTGCAATACGTACAGGCGGATGCTGAGCAGGCCGAGCATGGCGATGACAAGCACCTGGATGAATCGCAGGCGCGCACGAAGGTTTTGAGATGTGTCTTCGAATTTCATCGTGATACTCCTACTTAGTGCCGAGTCTGTTGCACTTAGTTGTAGACAGGATTACAAGATTTTCATGATTTACATGATAAATCATCGCCGTCGTAATGGTCCTGTCGAGCGCCGTGCGACGCGGCGGCGCGTCGCGAATTGCCGTCGCTGTGCGCTGCGCTCGGCCACCAGAGCGTCCAACACGTAAAGCACGAGCGTTCCGGCTACCGTCGTCGCGATTAGTTTATAAGACATCGTCTGGACGAACGGCAGCACCGGTGGGTAACCCAGCACCCGGTGCCAGAAAACGTAGATTGCGGAATCAAGTATCGAGCCGGCTGCCAGCACCGGAATCCGCAA
>DASTTS010000144.1:0-2779 GCA_035760085.1 Pyrinomonadaceae bacterium | reverse complement strand
CACGATTTCAGCGTTCTCGACGTTGTCCGCGATGTCCCGGTCGCGATCATGCGCGCCGGGATCAATGTTCAGCAGTTCCTTCGTTGCGGTGGCGCCGGGCAGATCCGTGTACAGCTTCTGCGCGCGCGCCAGCCACGCGCTCACGCTCAAGTCGCTGCCGACGTACGCAAACGCATTCTCGAGCGAGTCAGCGTCCCAGAAACCGATGCGATAACGAGTCTTTAAATTTAGGTTATTGTCGAGGAGAGCCGCGTGTTCCTCATCGAAACGGGTCGACAACACACGGATCTCCGCATCGCTGAGCCGAAAATATTCCGACTTGATCAAATCCGCGATTTCGGCAATCCGCGTCATCTGTGGTTCTTCTGTCGATAAACCCTCAAGCAACGAAAACAGCTTTAATGCCGCGCGATTCGCCGGCACATCACCGGCCTCGATCCGTAATTCGAGATTGCACGGCAACGACTCTTCCAACATGACACGCGTGATCGTTGGCCCATACGTCGCGCGTTGACGAACGACGAGCGCGATCTCGGCGAGATCGTAATTCTCTACGAGCACGAGTCGTTTGACTTCCCGCGCGATCGTGCGGATCTCTGTGTCGCGATCGCCGCACTCGAGATAACGAATCTCACGCACGAGTGCTTCCGGTTCTTCTGAGACTTGATCTGACGAGGTGAGCGGGTTGAAAAGATTCTCTCGTAGTTCGGCGAGAACGCCGCCCGTGGCAACGTAGTCGCGACTGTGGACCTGATCAAACTTCGCGATGCCTTCGAATTGTCCGATCGTCTCCTGGAACGGCGCGAAGATCTCGGGATTGGTGTCGTCGTGATTGAGATTGACGATCGTTTGCGGCAGCAGCGGGATCAGTTGTCGCAGGATCTCGCCTTGAACGGGCGTGAAGTCGAAAAACCCGTCGATAACGAGGAGTTGCACGTTCGACAGCCACGGCGCTTTCACCCAGTGACCATCGATCATGCCGCGCAGGATCCACAGCGCACGAAGCTGCTCGGCGTCTTCTTCCGTGAACAGACTCCCATCAAGCAACCCGGTGTACGTTGAATAGATGAGCGAGACTTCTTTGTCGAAATCGAGCTGCGTGATGCCGCGTGTGGTGCCGTTGCCTTTTTCGAGATCTTTTGCGCGCGCGTTGAGGATGTCGGCCAGCTCAGCGGGCGTTCGCGCGGCGCGCTGGATCTCGCCGAGGAGCGTTGAAATGCTGTTGACGCAGCCTTCGCGAGTGGCGAGTGGCGCAAATGCTTTTAACTGGTTGTTGGCGAGAAGTTGCAGCAGCAGTTGCGAGATCAGGCTGCGCTTCAGCGGCAACTCGTCGCGATCGATCGGAATGCGTGGCGGCAGGTCGTGACCATCCTCATCGACAGCCGAATAGAGCACACGACGCACGAGTCCGCGAAACAAGTACACCGGCAGCTCGCCCCAAACACCGCGCGTACGCTGGCCGTCGAGCAGTTCTTGTGTGACACGTTCGAGCAGCGGATACGACGCCGCGAGATAGATAAAAGCGTCGCTTTGATTGTTGGCTAGGAATTTAGCGCAGCGCTCGATGAGTAGCGCGCGGTTGTCGTTGAGCAGCGGGCCTAACCAGATCTCGTTCACAAAACTAAAAAACTTTTACGCGGATGACGCGGATTTAGCTGCGCTCTTGCTTCTTGCCTTGAGCAGGGGCATGTCTTCTTCGGGGAACAGTCCGCCATCGTCGCGGCTCATCGCCCGGGCTGCTTTGTCGACTGGCTCGAGTATCTCGATCTCTTCGCCGGCAATCGCGCCGCGCTCTTTGAACCGGCGCGCCGTGACGAGCACGCGCGATTCGAGCGAGCGCACACCCTTGTTGTACGCATCGAGAGCGCGGTCGAGGTTTCTGCCAATGTCGTCGAAGTGATTTGTAAACACCCGCAGGCGATCGTAAAGCGTCTTCGCGAGGTTGCTGACTTCCTGCGCGTTGTCCGCCATCTGTTCCTGCCGCCAACCGTACGATACCGCTTTCAGCAAAGCAATCAGCGTGGTCGGCGTCGCGATGATCACGCCCTGGCTGACGCCGTCTTCGATCAGCTTCGGATCGTGTTCGAGTGCCGCACTGTAAAACGTTTCGCCCGGCAGAAACAACAGGACAAACTCGGGTGTCGGTTGTACCGTTTCCCAGTAAGACTTGCGACTGAGCGACTGGATGTGTGTTCTCACAAGACGCGCGTGATCTTTCAACCTGCTCGCGCGCACTTCGTCGTCAGTTGTCGAGATCGATTCGTAGAATGCGTCAAAGGGAACTTTTGAGTCGACGACGATCGTGCGATTGCCGGGCAGCTTCACGATCAAGTCGGGACGAATGCGGCTCTCTTCAGTTGCAACTGTTTCCTGTTCGACAAAATCGCAGTACTGAAGCATTCCTGCCAGCTCGACCACTCGGCGCAACTGGATCTCGCCCCAACGGCCGCGCACGTGCGGCACGCGTAGAGCTTTGACGAGGTTTCCTGTTTCCGACTGGAGTTGCAGGTGCGACTGAGCCAGTGTCTTCACCTGCTCGCGCAACTCGGAATAAGCGCCGACGCGGTTCTTCTCGAGCTCGCCGATCTTGCCGTCGACTTTTTCGAGCGACTCTTTGAGTGGCTTAATCAGATCGCCGATTGCGTTCTGGCGTCGCTCGAGCTCGCCTTTCGCGTTTTGTTGAAACGTTTCGAGGTTTTGTTTCGCTAGATCGAGGAACGACTGGTTGTTGCTGCGCAGCGCGTCGGCCGAGAGCGCTTTGAAAGCATCGGCGAGCTTG
>DASTTS010000143.1:0-4736 GCA_035760085.1 Pyrinomonadaceae bacterium | reverse complement strand
TGTGCGTTTCCCGTTGTGACAGCTCGCGCAACTGAACGCACGACCGGGCGCGTGATGATTCAGAGGCATGGGCTCTGAAACCTGCCGTCCTCTTGCCACACCAGCCCTCACCTGATGACACGCAGCACAACCCAACTTCTCAGACGCCTCATGACTCGCATGACTGAACCCCACTCGATACGCCCGCGCCTGCTCTGAAGTACGAACTAACTGTCCGAGTTGATGACAAGTGCTGCACGACGAAATGTTTTTCCCATTTGCCTGTGCGCCCGGCGTGTGACAGCTAAAACACGTGACATGCGCATTCAGTCGCGACGGAATCGTGAGCCCAACACCGCCGCGATTTCGTCGATGGCAACTCCCACACGCCGCACCACTATGTTTCGCGTGATCAAACCTCGCATCAAAGCTGCGCAAAGCCGGAAACGCTTTGACCTTTCCACTCTGTGCATCGGTGTGACAGATCGTGCAGATCCCGCTCGCCGGATTTGCAAACTGTTGCGCGTGACAGCCAGTGCACGGCGTATGTGAAGCCTTACCCGGCAACGTCGGTTGCGGTGAGTTGTCCTCACGACGATGACAAAGCAAGCAGGGAAGCCGCGCGTGGTTGCGATTGTCATGTTTGAATTGCGAGTAGTCAGCCTGCGCCGGGTCAGGCGATACGGCATGTGCGAAAACTTTTCGAAAACTAACAGCGACTGCCGCTTTGGGGATCGCACTCGCGTGACTTGCGGGCACCGGTCTATTGCCGAATGCGAGGTGACACTTCGTGCAGACAAACGTCGCGTTCTTAGTCTTTTGATCGATCTCGTAGTTGAGGATTCCACCGTCATCGAGCGTCGCGGTGATGTGACAACCTTCAGCGCCACCACACGATTTCACCGGAACCTTTTGCGTCGCGTCGCTCGTGGTGTTCATCGCCGTCACGTTGTGACACTGTGCGCATTTCACATCCGTGTGTGTTTCATGTCGAAACGCACCGGCTGAGTTGCGATTGCGCCACGCAGTTAGTGTCCACCAATCGTTGACGCCGATCGTGCCGGCCAGTTTCTGATCAAAGTCTGCTGCGTTCTTTTCATTGATCGCAGACTTGTGACACGTGTCGCAGTTAGCAGGCAGAGGTGCCAGCTCGCTCTCCTGGTTATGACATGTGAAGCAGGTTGCGTGCGTGAGCGGTCGTGTTTTGAAAGTTCCTTTCTTCAACCAGAATGCGTCACCGATATCCTTCGGCGGTTTGGTAATGAATTCATCATCCGATTTGCCTTGCGGTTGATACGTTTGATGGCAGTCAGCACAATCGGCGTCTGAATGTTTGTCGTGTGGGAAAGAGACGCGAAACTCCGAGACAAAACTTGCGGCCTTCGCAGTTGTGAGAAACGCTTCACCGAGACTCGGAAACGGGTGGCGCGACGTATCGTTTGGCGTCGCCTTCACGTGACAGTTGGCGCAGATCTTTGGAACCGGACGCTCGCGCGCGAAGAACTGTTGGCGATGGCAGCTCAAACAGGAATCGTGTTCGGGAAACTCAGCCACATCCGGAAACGCTGAATCGCCTTTGCGAACTTCCTTCCAGTTTTTTGTCGGAACTTTGTGACATGCGTTGCAGGCGAGTTTTTCTTTCCCGACGTGAGTGGTGTGAGAAAAGTCTGAGTAATCGATACGGGATTGCGCACGTCTTTGAGCAGCGACCGGAGCGCCGCACAGAACAACGCCAAGCATCACGAATGTCACTCGTCTTAGCAGCACGCGCAAATAAGAAAGCCAAACATTATGGACATCCGGTAAATCATGAAGTCCTGTCAGATTTGACAGGATTCCAGGATTTTACAGGATGTGCATGATGGATCTTGAGCTATTCTTTGCGGCCGAAATAAAAGCGCAACGACGTGTAAGGCAGGTGCGCGTGATAGTTCTGCGGCCGTGGACCAACTATCGGGCTTTCGTTGTAATTGTAGTACTGGTAGCCAACGTTCCAATCGAGCCGATCGTGCAGCTTGATCGCCAGCCGCGCTTCCGGTGATTGATAACTCATCGGATACGACGCAATCAGCGTCCCCGGATTTCCCGTCGGATTGGCTACACGGTTTCCCTGGCCATTGTCCTTATTAATTCGATACGCCGTAAACAGCGTCGCCCGCGGCGCGATTCGTGCAACGGACTCTACGTAGAAGAAATTGTTCCTCATGATGTAGAGACTGTTGCCCAGCGGATGTCGCACGCCGTTGAAGAAATAATCGACGATGGCTTTGCTGTTTATCCAATGGTAATTGTAGCCCGCGCTGATAGAGAATCTCGAAGTCGTGGTCCAGTCGAGTGATGAGGTGAAGATCCGCGACTTTATGTTGACTCCGAAATCCTCGATCGAAACACCTGCGATCTCCGAAGGATTCGAGTTGTCTTTCGTGATCACCGCGAGATTGAATGCGACTCGAGAGTTCGGCTTGTACCGGCTCTTCGCACGAACGTTGGTGTAGTTGTAATTGCCGATGCGCGAAAAAACGTTGTCTGCTGTACCGTGCTCAGCGTCGAAGTAGATGGTCCATTCACTGAGCGGCCGCGCTTTGAAACCACCCAGCACCGCGTGTGTGTTGTTGTGCTCTGTGAAACTTTCGGGCACGAGCGGCGTTGGTGAGTTAGAGCCGAGATTGAAGCCGCTGATGGCTTCTTCTACGCGGCGCTGTGCGTATCGATAGCCGAGGTGTATCGAGTAGCGCGGGTTAAACTGGTAGTCGCCTTCGATCGTGTTCTGAATCTTCCGATAATCAGTATTGGTGAGCACGTCGCGATTGTTGAAAGCGATCGTGTCGGTCCTCGTACCGCGTGTGAGTGAAAAGAAATCGCTGAAGAGTGCTGAGCCGTTGATCTCGAATGTTTCAACGCGGAACGTGTTGGAGATCCGCAATTTGTCCGTGGGCATAAACGTCAGGCCCAGATCGCCGAGCCAGCTTGGTCGTTCCGTATCGCCAGTCAGATTGTAAAGGCCAAGGTTCAGAATGTTTGGCGTGGCGCCGGGCGGGGTCGTTGGAAATCCGGTGATGCGCGGGTTCCAGTTGCGACCGGTAAAGCTTTCAGCGAACAAATAATTCTGCTCGGCTTTGCTGTAAATGATGCGACCGGTGACATCGAGTTTCTTCGCGACGAGTGTTTGCAAACTGAAACGCGTGTAGTTAACACTGCCTCGCGCCGGTTCATTGCGATCGAAACTCGTCAAACTCGCTGCGGTCGGGTTGAGATTTATTCCCGGCGTGGTTCCGAGATCGATCACACTGTCGTCGCGAAAGCGCCGGAAGCCTTGTAGGAACGAAAAGTTTAGCGGGCCGAGTTTACCGTCAGCGCCGACACGGAAATCGTTAGAGCGGGATCTAAGCTCTGACAGGAATATGAATTCGTTGCCGCCGGCGTGGTAGTTCGTGAACGCTGGTCCACTATAGCGCTCCGGTGAGAATCCGAGGTTGAAACGAATGTGTTGATTCTTCGGCAGGAGCGTGAGATCGAAATCTCCTAACTTTACTCGCGTGTCGTAGCCGTGCTCGCCAGTTGTTAGCTTGGGCGGCACGCTAAACTGCGCCGGACTAAACACCCAGTTTGGATTCGCGAAGTTGTTAAGGAAGCGAAAGTATTTAAAGCGACGATAAGTGGCGTCGAAGCGATACCATTCGGGTTGTTCCACGTTCACGCGCAGGTTGCCCTGCGGATCGGCGCCCCAGCCGGTTGAGTTAACCAGAAACGTTTCGAAGAGCGATCCTTTGCCCTCGCTCGACCTGAGTAAAAAAGAACTGTCGAAGAGTCGCGGTCCGGCCTTGTAGTTAAGATCGCTTTGATATTTGTTGTGATCTCCGTCAACGCTGAGTCCGCGATATCCAAACTCCACGCTGCCGATCGCCGTGTAGTCTCCGGCCTTTTCTCCCGCTTCCGTTGGCGCATCAGGAGAATCGGACTTTGCCGGAGAAGGCGAAGGTGCCGGTTGTTGCGCAACTGCACTCATCGTCACACTCAGGACTATCGCCAACCTGATCAGATGCAGCGAGAACTTTTGTTTCGTGCTCATGGCCTAATCCTCATTTACTCGATGATTCGCAGCCCCAGGTTCGTCAGCGGAAAAAGACCGGGCTTGTACGAGACCCGTGAATCTTGATGTGACAATTCGTGCAATTTGCGTATTGTGCGTTCAGGTTGTGCTGCGGACCTGCGGGTTCCTCGGCCCCGACGCCGTGCGCGACGCTATGGCAGGTCAGACAGAGTTGTGCGACGCGACTCGTAGTCAATAAGCGCGGGTTGGATGAGCCGTGTGGCGTGTGGCACGCGATGCAGCCGTCAGTCTTAACCGGAGCATGCTCGTAAACAAACGGACCTTGCTTGTCCGCGTGACACTTGATGCACGCGGCATCGACGCCCGTCGCCAGTCGCGTTTGTTTCAGCTCGAATCCTCCGTGTGGGTTGTGGCAATCGCTGCACTTCATCGCGCCTTCCAGCACTTTGTGATGGAACGGCAGGTTGAACTGGTGCTTCGTCTCGCTGTGACAACTGAGGCAAAGCTGTGGCTCGCTCTTCCGGAGCAGCTTCAGATCAGGCAAGCCTGGCTTCTGCGCATTTGCTGATGAGACGAAGACGTTCGAAGCAGCGAGTTGCCGGCCGGTTGGTGGAGAGTGGGTTGAATGGCAGTCAGTACAACCGATGTCGTTGCGCCAGTGCTCGCCGCGGCGGAAGTTGTTGTGTTCTTCGCGACCGGCGTGACA
>DASTTS010000142.1:0-4779 GCA_035760085.1 Pyrinomonadaceae bacterium | reverse complement strand
GTTTAAGCGTCGCGCATCTGCACCGCGCACGAGGATCGCGAACGTGTTTTCAAATCCCAGCGGCTGGCTGACTTCAACCTTGAACCTGTCCGCATACTCCTGCTTCACCTGTTCGTAAACCGCTCGTGGATCGGTGATCGGCGCGTGCTGGAGGATGGCAGTGAAAGACGTGCCGGTGTATTCGGGATAGAGATCGAGCGTGCCGGCGATGAGGGCTTCGTGAGGCAGGTTTCCGCCAAGTTCAAAACGCCTTTCGACTGAGACTCCACGCGCCTCGAGCATCTGGGCGACGATCTCCGCGAGCAAGGCTGATTCGGTGAAGTCTTTCGATCCGACTGCGACACGATTTCCGTCACTGGTTTTTGAGCGCGTGGTCCACACAGCGACTCCGCCGATCACGACGATAACAGCAGCAGCAAGCGCCAGCTTTCGCGCAATCGAGCCCTGGACAGCGGTGCGTTTAGCCTCGAAGCTAAACTGCCTTTCCACCAACCCCAACAAAAAATCCGCAGCGAGCGCGAGCAACGCGGCCGAAACAGCGCCCGCAAGCAGCAAGTTGTTGTCGTACTGTCGCAAACCGCGGAAGATGTAAACTCCGAGCCCTCCGGCGCCTACGGCCGCAGCGATCGTCGTAACACCGACTGCGATCACCGTCGCGACACGAATTCCCGTAACGATCACGCCCATCGCGAGCGGCAGCTCAACCTGTCGCAACACCTGGCTGCCCGTCATTCCCATCGCGACCGCCGCTTCTCTGACGTTTGGATCAACGTTAAGTATTCCCGTGACCGTGTTGCGAATGATCGGGAGGAGCGAATAAAGGACGAGCGCGACGAGGGCCGTGCGCGTGCCGATGCCGCCGATGAACGGAAGCGGAATCAGAAAACCGAACAATGCGAGACTCGGAATCGTCTGCATCACGTTCGCAATGCCCAGCACTGGACCACGCAACGCGCGCTTACGAGTTAAAAGTATTCCCACCGGAACCCCGATGATCACCGCGACGAGAATCGAGACGAAGACGAGCACGATGTGCTGTCGCACCAGCAGCAATAGCTCTGACCAGTTTGCCTGGAGAAACTGCCAGAAGCTCACCGCTCACCTCCGTTCAGGTTCAGCGTATCGAGGTAAGCGCGCGCCTGTGGATGGTCTGAGGCGCGAAAGCGTTCGGGCGTTTCGAGTAGCAGTACTTGGCCTTTGTGCATGAGGCCGATCCGGTGGCCCAGGATCATTGCTTCGCGGACGTCGTGAGTGACGAGCACGGCAGTCTTGTCTAATCGCGCCGCCAGCTCGGCGAATTCGCGCTGCAAACTCGCGCGCGTGAGTGGATCGAGCGCGCCGAAAGGTTCGTCGAGCAGGAGCAGCGGCGGATCGGCTGCGAGCGCGCGTGCAACGCCGACTCTTTGACGCTGACCGCCGGATAGCTCGCGTGGATATCGTTCGGCGAACCGATCCGGATCGAGACCGACGAGGTTCAGCATCTCGCGCACGCGCTCATTTGTGCGTGCCTCGTCCCAGCCGGACAGCGCGGGCACGAGGCCGACGTTCCGCGCGATCGTGAAGTGTGGAAAAAGCCCGCCTTCCTGAATCACGTATCCGATCCGCCGCCGCAACGCTATCGGATCCCAGGCCGTTGTCGGCTTGTCTTCGACGCGCACCTCGCCCGCCGACGGCGTCAACAAACGATTGATCAACTTGAGCGTCGTGGTCTTCCCGCAGCCCGACTCACCGAGCAACACGAGCGTCTCGCCTCGTTCGACGGTCAGGTTCAGGTCAGAGATGATGGTGGCGTTTGGAAGTGAGTAAGTGACGTTGTGAAACTGGACCAGTGGCAGTACTCTTTGTGCCTCTTCGTGGCCCATCTGCTCAGTTGGCGAGCAACAGGTTACTGCTGAAACGTTCCTGCGAGTCGAGCCACGTGCGCGAAAGCTCAAAACCCGTCTGCGCGGCCAGCTCGCGGATCCCGTTCATGTCGTACTTGTAAGAATTTTCCGTGTGAATCAATTCGCCCGCCGCAAACTCGATTTCCAGATCGAGCTTCTCAATCCGCACACGCTGGTGGAACAAACTCTCGATGTAGATCTCTATACGTCCCGCCGCTTCATTGTAAAAAGCACGATGACGGAACGCGCGCAAGTCGAACGTGCCCTTCAACTCGCGGTTGATCCTCGCCAGTACGTTCAAGTTGAAAGCTGACGTGACGCCAAGCGCATCGTTATACGCAGCCTCGAGAATCGCCGGATCCTTTTTGAGATCGGCACCAAGAAGAAGCGCGTCGCCTTTGTTGAGCATACTTCGCATCGCACGCAGAAAACGCAGCGCCTCGTCGCGATCGAAGTTGCTGATATTCGAGCCGAGGAACAGCGCGAGCGTGCGCGTGCGCGGCTTCTTTCCAAGCTCGGCGAGACCGGCGAAGTAATCCGCCGCGTAAGCCTCGATTTTGAGGTGCGGGTACGACTGAAGCAGGATCCGCGAGCTGCTCTCCAGCGCCGTCGCGGAAATGTCGACAGGCATGAACAAAAGCTCCGGCTGCCGTCGCAGGAGCGCCTCGATGATCAGGCGTGTTTTCGAAGCACTGCCACTGCCCATCTCGACAAGCGTCTTGTTGCCATCGACCGCCGAAACAATGTCATCCGAGTACTTTTGCAGGATCTCGTTCTCGGCGCGCGTCAGGTAGTATTCGGGCAGCAGGCAAATCGCTTCGAACAGTTGCGACCCGAGCTCATCGTAGAAATACTTGGGCAAAAACCGTTTGGGATGGGCCGTGAGCCCCTTGCGCACATCTTCTGCGAGGCCCGTCAGCGGATCGCGCTTGACGAGATTATGGATGTACAACCGCTGGTCGCGGGTGGGTTCCGACCTTGACACGATTGGAACATCATAGCCTACGTGAAATCCGTGTCAATCTGTGGCAAGATCCCACGGCAATGTTCATTAGAGTCTTTTTCGCCTTACTGGCAATACCCGCCCTGTATCTCCCAGCCTCCGCCCAGGGCTACAAAACGGAGCTGGAAACAGCCGAAAAAGTCTCCGTCGCTATCAAGAATCTCGACGGCCGCGTAAGCGTGATCGCCTCAGAAGAGCAACAAAAGAAAGTCTCGATCGACGCGCGCTCGACGGGAGCGGCAGTCGTGGCGGAAGACGTCAAAGTCGAAAGCAAAGGCAGTAACATTCAAATCGACGTGCGGCCGCGCGGCGAGAAAGACCGCATCGATCTGATCGTCACGATCCCGACGCGTTCCAAAGTTGAAGTGGAAGGACAGGCGGGCGCAGTTGACGTGATCGGCAGCGTCGAGTCGGCAGTGGTCAAGACAGATACCGGAACGATCCACGCGGACGTGCCGCTCGAAGCGGTTAAGTTCAACTTCGTTTGGGAAGCCAGCAAACCGCGCTACATGAGCGACGTCGAGCTTCCCGAAATCAAAGAAAAGGCGGGCGGCGTTTACAAGCTTTCGGGCCGCCTCGGCGAGAAAGACGCGAAGAAAGAAGAGCTGGTCGCGCTCGACTTCCGCACACAGCGCGGCGTCGTGCTCTTAAACATCGATCCGGAAAGAGCCCCGAGTGATCTGCGTGAGCGTCCGCTGACTGAAGCGGCACGCGCGATCGTTCGCAGCGGCGACAGCCAGCTCGTCGAAGCGATTCGGAAAGTGTCGCCGAAGATGTTTGGTGATTACGCGAAGACGTTGCCGCCGCCGGAGAAAGAGCCGTCGCTCGTAAGACGCGCACCGCCGGGAAAAATCGTGAGTGCGGTCGCGCCGCAGTTGATGCGGTTCAATGCGAGTGTGACCGATCGAAACGGTCGCGCAATCGGTGGGATGCGCGAGTCAGACTTCACGGTTTGGGAAAACGGAATCGAGCGACGTGTTACGAATGTCGCGCCGGCGAATGAGCCATTCAATCTCGTGTTGTTGCTTGATGTGTCAGGCAGCGTCGAAGAGCGAATGGATTTTATTCGCAAAGCGGCGCGCGATTTTCTGCGCACAACCAGCCCACAGGATCGCATTTCGATCATCAGTTTTCGTGACGATATTCAGATCATTTCCGACTTCAGCACCGATCGCGCGATGCTGTCGCGGAAGTTGGACGAGATCGATGCGGGCGGCGGCACCGCGCTTTACGACGCGCTCGGGTACGTTTTGAGTGAGCCACTCAGGAAACTGCGCGGCGAGCGCACCGCGATCGTGGTGATGTCTGACGGCGACGACAACAAATCGTTTCTGCCGTTTCCGGCGATACTCGAAGCGCTGCTCGAATCAGGCGCGCTTGTTTATCCGCTTTATGTGCCGTCGGGCCTGATACCGGAGGCGAGCGTGCCGAGACCCGAGATCACAATCGATCCATTGCGCACGCGCTATCTGACATTGACGACGCGCGCCGAAGATGAAGGACGCAAACTCGCGGCTGCATCGGGCGGGATTTACTATCCGATCCGCCGTCTTGAGGATTTGCAGAAAGCGTATGACGACGTGGTGGCGCAGTTGCGATCGGCTTACACGATCACCTACGCCTCGAATTCCGTCTCGGCTTCGCCGCGTGTGCGCGTGCGCACGAACCGCGATGGCGCGTCTGTGCGACTGAGCCCCGTTGTGGAACTGAATACGCCCTAATCTTATTAATCCTGTAAAATCCTGAAATCCTGTCTAACCTGCTGTCGATGTAATGAATCAACCCCTTTTCAACGCACTCTTCGACGAAACAGAACGCCGCCCGCTAACCGTCTCCCAACTAACAAACTCGATCCGGATCGCGCTTGAATCACGCTTCGTCTCCGTGTGGGTC
>DASTTS010000141.1:0-2782 GCA_035760085.1 Pyrinomonadaceae bacterium | reverse complement strand
GCGTCTTTCGGGTGCGCGCCGCGTCGCATCTCCTCGACGATCACGAACGAGCAGAGGTTGAAGAGATT
The DNA here is from genome assembly GCA_035760085.1 of Pyrinomonadaceae bacterium. Classification (GTDB taxonomy): domain Bacteria; phylum Acidobacteriota; class Blastocatellia; order Pyrinomonadales; family Pyrinomonadaceae; genus PSRF01. The sequence goes on along the minus strand of DASTTS010000141.1, from coordinate 2,714 downwards.
CGCTTCACCGCGTCCTGTCGATCCGGCTGCGCCGACCGCACCATCGACATACAGTCCCGCGCCGAGAATCGGTGAATCGCCCAAACGTCCTGGAATTTTCCACGCGAGCCCGCTCGTCGTCGTGACGCCGCAGATCTCACCGCGCGAGTTGATCCCGTCGCAGTTGATCGTGCCGTGCAGATTCTCTTCGCGCAGCTTTCCTTCCGCGAGCATTTCGAGCGCGACGCGGTGACCGACTTCAGCGCGCTTCTTCGGATCGAGATAGTGTTGCGGGTCAGTGCGACGCTTCCACTCGAGCCACTGCTTGCGCGAGTTCTCGGTATTGAGATCGTCTTCGATCTTGAATCCCATGTTGCGCGCGAAGTCCTGCGCGCCTTTGCCGACGATGAGATGGTGATCGGTTTCTTCCAGCACCGCCTTGGCGACGAGTGACGGCGTGCGCACGCCTTCCAACGCGCCCACGGCGCCCGCGCGTTTCTTCGGCCCGTGCATGCAAGAGGAATCGAGCTGCACCACGCCGTCAGCATTCGGCAACCCGCCATAGCCGACACTATCGTCGAGCGGATCGAGCTCAACGATATTCACACCCGCGATCACGGCATCGAGCACGTCCGCTCCCCCGGTCATCATCGTGAACGCCTTCTGCACTGCCGTCACATTGCCGCCATTCTTAAACCGATTACCGTTCGCAGACGCAATCACGAGCGGCTTCACCGTGCTCTGCTTCAAGATAGTCGGGAAACCTGAAACTTCGTTGGTGGTAGCCAAAGCCAACCCCGCTACGGCTCCGTTGCGCATGAAATCGCGACGTTTCATTCGTTTGCTCATGTTGTCCTCTTTGATTAGGAAGTGGGCCACAGATTAACGCAGATGACACCGATCAGGAAAGGGCTTCTTTGATTCTTTCGGCGGTTTTGGGGCCGATGCCGTCGACCATGTCGAGACCGCCGGAGGCGACGAAGGTTTTCAGATCGGGTAGAGAGGAGACTTTGAAGCGCTGGTGGAGTAGTGCCGCCGTCTTGGGGCCGATCCCGGGGATCTCCAGGAGATCGAGAACGGTTTCCGGGGTCTCGGCGGTGAGTCGCTCCCACGCGTCGAAAGTTCCCTTCTTCAGTAGATCGATGACTTTGCCCGCGATCGCTTTGCCGATGCCTGGAATTTCCTGCAAACCCGTAACGCCACCCTGCTCCGCGATCTCTTTCAACGACGTGGGCCATACTTCAATCGCTTCGGCAGCGTTACGATACGAGCGCAGGCGAAATGGATCGTCGCCGCGAACTTCCATGAGCGCGGCCAGGCGAAAAAACCGGCGGGCGATTTCTTTGTTGTCCATTGATTACGCTTAGTCTAACGTCGCCGGCGGAGTAATATCAAAGGCATTCATTCAGATGAATCATCGAGGAGACTTCAATTGGACGAAAAACGAAGACAGCTTCTAGCGGGTATTTCTGTGGCAGGTGCGGGAGTTTTACTGAATGCCTGTCGTAACACACCGACTCGCAGTGGCGGCGCCACGAACAACGAAAACAAGGAACCAGCGCCCGGCGAGGTCGAGCCGATCGAGGTAACTGCGACTGAAGACTTGATGCGCGAGCATGGAATTCTGCGACGCGCATTGCTGGTCTACCAGGAATCGGCGACGCGTTTGCGGCAGGATGTGTCGTCCGTTCCACCCGATGCGCTTGAGAAGACGGCGAAGCTGTTCCAGGTGTTCGGTGAGGATTACCACGAGAAGAAGTTGGAAGAAGTATTCATCTTTCCGGCGGTGAAGAAGACGCCGGGTGTGGCTGCGAGCTACGTTGATGTTTTATTGGCCCAGCACGTGCGCGGGCGCGAGATCACGAATTACTTGTTGTCGGTGTCACAAGCCGATCGAATCGCGTCTAACAGTGTCGAGCCGTTGGCGAAAGCGTTGGAATCGTTTGTGCGGATGTATGAGCATCATGCGGCGATTGAAGATACGGTGCTGTTTCCAGCGTGGAAGGCTGCGGTCGGTGGGAATGAACTGGATGCGATGGGAGAAAAGTTTGAAGAGATCGAGCACGAGCAGTTTGGCGAAGATGGATTCGAGGCAGCGTTGAGGCGTATGGATGAGATCGAGCAGAGTCTCGGGTTGTCGAACCTGGATATGTTCACCGCGCCGCCGCCACCGGCAGTTAAATAAGAATTCCCACGCAGCGACGCAACGGCACAGCGGAAAGCCGTTGCGCCGTTGCGTCGCTGCGTGAGACAATCCGTCACCCCTCAAAGCGGACGGAGGGCCTCACATGCTCCCAAGGCACCTCAAACCTCAACCTCTAACCTCAAGGAGCAAACATGTCATTCATAGAATTCGCTGACGAGCCCAGCCATGAAGAACGCATCAACAAACTACGCGCGGAATTGGAGAAGATGGGCGGCAGTACGTCGACACTCGAGTCGATGCCGGCCGACATGGAAGAAGAATTCCTCCGGCACGTACTGGAATACGAAACCGCGGAGCAGATCAGTCTGCTGCGCCTGCTCGAGAATTCCGGTTTGGAAGTTCTGCCGCCGGAGTCGCTCGACGACGACGCGCTGAAGATCAAGCTGAAAGAGATGATCGAACGCATGGCTTCGGTTGGGGCTTATGTCCTGCACACGAACCATCTCTCCGATCGTGACCTTTACGAGTATCTCTATCGCGAGGCGCTGCGTGAGGAGACGGTGCTGTTTCCGGAGAATCCCAGTTATGC
>DASTTS010000140.1:0-5503 GCA_035760085.1 Pyrinomonadaceae bacterium | reverse complement strand
GGCATTCCCGACATGGCCGGGTTTGCAGGCGACGAAGGCGAGATGCCCCAAATACCTTCGCTGCCGGCCGCACCATCAAGAAAGAAGTTGAAAAAGAAAAAGAAGAAGAGACGAAGGTAAAGCCACAGCTCAGTGGCCCTGAAGGAGGAAGCAATTGTTAGCAATTAAGTTAATGCGCACCGGAGCCAAGAAGAGCCCGTCGTACCGCGTAGTTGTGAAAGAGAAGCAGTCAAAACGCGACGGCGCCTATTTGGAAAATCTCGGCACGTACAATCCGACGCGAAATCCGGCCGAGATCAAACTCAATCTGAGCCGAGTCAATTACTGGATCGAGAAGGGTGCGCAACCCACTGACACCGTCAGCCGGTTGATCAAAGCCAGTGCACGCGCTGAACAAGCCGCGGGCGAGGCACAAGCGTAAGCTTTCGAGTTATGCGAGACGCCATCGAGATGATCGTCAAGGCGCTGGTCGACGATAGCGAGACAGTAGACATCCGCGAAGTCGAGCAACGCGGAGCCACGCTCATCGAGGTACGCGTCGCTCCGAATGACGTCGGCAAAGTCATCGGCAAGCAAGGTCGAACAATTCGCGCGCTGAGATCCCTGGCTCGTATTGGTGGCACCAAGAAGAACCGGCGTTACTTGCTGGAAATCGTTGAATGATCGATGGAAGACGCGGGCGCGAGTGAACTGGTAATTATCGCGCGAGCGGTTAAAACCCGCGGCCTGAAGGGTGAGATCGTCGCGGAGCTTTTGACAGATTTTCCGGATCGGTTTGACGACCTCGAAGAACTGATCCTCGTTTCGCCAAGTGGCGAGCGAACAATAAAACGGCTCGAAAATTTCTGGTTTCAGAATGATCGAGTCATATTGAAAGTGGCTGGTTACGACGACGTCGACACAGCCAAAGAGCTCGTCGGGTTTGAATTCGCTGTTCCCGAACAAGATCGGGTTCCGCTTCCGGCGGATCATTATTACGATTGGGAGCTCGAAGGATGCACGGTTAAGGTTGGCTCCGAGAGGATCGGCATAGTCAATTCCGTGTTGAAAACAGGTGGCGCCGAGATTCTCGTCGTCATTGACGACGGCGGCAAAGAACGATTAATACCGCTGGCCGATTCGATCGTCGTGGAAGTCGACACTGCGGGAAAGACGATCGTGATCGACCCGCCTGAAGGACTTTTGGATCTTTGATTCTCAAGAAGGATGCTGCGCTTCGATATCATCACAATCTTTCCCGAGTTCTTTCGCGAAGTGATTGATTGTGGGATTTTGAGGCGCGCACGTAACGCCGGACTCGTGGATATCACAGCGCACGATCTGCGCCAGTGGACCACGGACAAGCATCACGTAGTGGACGACCGTCCATTTGGCGGTGGCGACGGGATGGTTCTGAAACCCGAGCCGATCTTCACCGGAGTCGAGGCTTTAACTGGAGCTTCGCGACGTGAAGACATTCCCGCGCAAACGCGCGTGATGTTGCTGTCGGCCCAGGGCCAGGTTTTTTCGCAAGCCCTCGCTCAGGAGATCGCGCAGGACACGTCGCACGTGGTTCTGATTTGTGGGCGTTACGAAGGAGTCGACGAAAGAGTCGCGGAGGCAATAGTCACTGACGAGATCTCGATCGGCGACTACGTGCTCTCCGGAGGCGAACCAGCGGCGACCGTCGTGATCGATGCCGTTGTTCGATTGTTACCCGGCGCTTTGGGCAGCGAGACTTCGGCAGTGTTTGAATCCTTCTCGGAAGGTTTGTTGGACCACCCGCAATACACGCGGCCACCCGATTTCAGGGGAATGAAAGTGCCGGAAGTATTGCTGAGCGGCAACCACGCAGAGATTGAGCGTTGGCGCAAGGAAGCTGCAATCGCGAAAACAAGGCGTAAGCGTCCTGACTTGCTGAAAGATTAGAGCGGATTTTAAGGAGCATCGAGCAATGAATCGATTGGACAACATTGAAGAGACGCAATTGCGTAATAATATTCCACAGTTTCAGCCAGGCGATACGGTCCGTGTACACGTGCGGATTAAAGAATCCGAGACCAAAGAACGATTGCAGGCTTTTGAAGGCGTCGTGATCGCGCGCAAACATGGCGGCGCGCGCGAAACGATCACAGTGCGAAAGACGAGTTTTGGCGTCGGCGTCGAAAGAATTTTCCCACTGCACGCTACGATCATCGACCACATCGACCTCGTGAAGCGTGGTCGCGTCAGACGCGCAAAGCTTTACTACCTCCGTGGACTGCGCGGTAAGGCGGCACGCATCCGTGAGCGCGACACGCGCGGTCACGGCGACGATGCTCAGGCATCCGCTGCCGGCAAGAAATAAATATTTGTGCTGAGGCAAAGTGCGGATCGCGATCGATGCTCACACTGTCGGGACGAAGCTCGGGGGCAACGAAAGCTACGCCGTCAATCTAATCGAGGCGCTCGCTGAGATCGACAGTTTCAATAACTACACGATCTACGTCACTACAAACGAAGCACGCGAGCGTTTCGGCAGTCGCTGGCCCAACTTCAAAGTTCGCTCAACACTTCCTCACACACCCTTAATCCGAATTCCGCTGACACTCAGCGCCGAGCTCCGCAAAAATCCCGTCGACGTGCTGCACGTTCAGTTTACTGCGCCGCCGTTCTGCCCGTGTCCAGTCGTGGTGAGTATTCACGACCTTTCTTTTGAACACCTACCACAAACTTTCAATCGTCGCAGCCGAACACAATTGCGATTGACCGTGCGGCATTCTGCCCGCCGTGCCGCGCGAATTCTTTCGCTCTCAGAACATACGCGACGCGATATCATCGACACGTATGGCATTGCGCCTCAGCGGGTGACGGCCATACCGATCGCGGCGCCAGCCCACTTTGGACCAGTCACAGACGATAGGGAACTGCAACGGGTGCGACACAATTACGGGATAGACGGCGACTACATTCTGTCGGTCGGTTCGATTCAACCTCGCAAGAATCTGGCCCGGCTGGTTAAAGCCTATGCCTCATTGCGAGGAGAGTTTTCAACAGGCAAGCTGCCTAAACTCGTACTCGTTGGGAAGTGCGCCTGGCTCTATGACGAGACTTTGCGCGCGCTCGACGAGACAAACGTAAAAGACACTGTAGTTTTGACAGGATATGTCCCGGAAAGTGATCTGCCCGCACTTTATTCTGGGGCATTATGCTTCGTTTATCCGTCTTACTTCGAAGGGTTCGGGTTACCACCGCTCGAGGCCATGAAGTGCGGCGCTGCGGTAATTGTCGGCAATAGGACCAGTTTGCCGGAAGTCGTGGGAGATGCTGCGCTCGCGGTTGATCCATTTGACATCCATGCTATTGCCAACGCCGTACGAAAACTGGTAAACGATTCAGTACTTCGCCGGGATTTAAGCGTTAAAGGACAGGAACGAGCCAGGGCCTTTGACTGGCGAGAAACTGCACGCAAAACCCTTGCGGTCTATGAAGAAGTCGCACGAGTCTCAGTAACCTCCTAATCTGATGCGCATCGCTATTCTTGGAACGCGAGGAATTCCCGCCAGCTACGGCGGTTTTGAAACCTTCGCGGAACACCTTGCGACACGTCTCGTGGCCCGTGGTCACGAGGTCACGGTCTATTGCCGCGCGCACTACGTCTCACCGCGGCAATTGGAATATCACGGCGTCAAACTCAAAGTGCTACCGACGATAAGGCACAAGTATTTCGACACTGTGGTTCACACGTTTCTTTCCGCGATTCACGCTGTTTCCGGTCGATACGATGCGGCGCTGATCTGCAACTGTGCGAATGCTCCATTTAGTCCCATCCTCCGACTCACCGGAACGCCGGTCGCGATCAATGTTGATGGACTCGAGCACAAACGGAAGAAATGGGGCTGGCTTGGGCGCCGTTATTACCGCTTTGCTGAGTATCTCTCAACGCTATTGCCGAACGAGATGGTGACCGACGCGCAGGTGATTCAGGAATATTATCTCGCGCGTCACAATGCTGCTTCAACGATGATTGCTTACGGGAGCGAAGTCGAGCGGCGGCCGGATCGGGCGGCGGTGCGCAAGTGGCGCGTGGAGCCGAATCGATACGTTTTGTACGTGTCGCGGCTAGAGCCGGAGAATAATGCACATCTCGTTATTGAAGCTTTCAAGAAAGTGCGAACTGCTTACCGGCTGCTGATCGTCGGCGATGCGCCGTACGCCGAGCAGTACATCAACAGTTTGAAGGCAAGTGCGCGCGGTGATAAGCGGATCATCTTCACAGGTTTTGTGTTCGGACAGGATTATCGCGCGCTTCAGCAGAATGCTTACTGCTACGTTCACGCGACCGAAGTCGGTGGAACGCACCCGGCGCTGCTCGAAGCAATGGGATATGGAAACTGTGTGCTCACGCTCGCAACACCCGAGAACATTGAAGTCGTGGGCGAGGCTGGCGTGCCGTACATTGATGAATTTGATCTGGCCGAGAAGTTACAGCGCGTGCTGCGCGACGGCTCGTTGGTCCAGGCATACAGAAACCGGGCTCAGCAACGAGTCCAGACTCACTACGCGTGGGACAACGTTGTAGACGAGTACGAACAACTCTTCGCCCGCATGTGTGGCCAGGCTCCTCCACCCGAACCCGCGGCGGCCCAAGCCTCTCAGGTAATCGAGGATTTACAGAAACAACTGTAGGGGTGGCCCTCCGTGGCCACCCCAGCGCGGGAAATCACAGTGGGGTGGCCACAGAGGGCCACCCCTACAGTTGTTAACGAGATCCACAAACACATTAAGGGCTTTAAAGTGGGGCGCCCCGCCTGTTCTTTGGGAACATGCGGGGCAAAAGCGTAACGGGTAGGTTCGGGCAAAAACAGGGTGGCTCAAAGCATGAGAATCGCCGAACTGCACGATTCATACGGGCGGCGCGTTATGCGGGGAATAAGTGCAAAAAATTAAGTAAACCGCACCGTCCCAACTGCTTTCAATCCATCCAACAACTCTTGCTATGTCGTTGTGTGCGAAATTATACGAATAAACTGTGACCTGTCAAGGACAATTTACAAGTTTTCGCAAAATTCTCGTGACAGCTTAAGCGCCGTGCCGTTAGAAATCTCACTTCGCTCAGCAAAAGAGGGCATTTCAATGCTATTCCGGCAGCACAAAACTGCCGGACAAACTATTCCCCGGAGCGGGCCTGCGTCAGTCGATAGGCTTGACGTCGCACGGCCTCGGAAACATTTCGATTCTGCTGAAGGGTGAGCAAGTCTTTCGTGCGGATGCGCGGAAGGATATTCATCGCTGTGGGTACCGGCGTGCGAGGATTCTTCGCGAGGTTGTGAATGATCGTGTAGGAGCGCACCCAGGCACGATTCATCGCGATTATCCGCAGCACCTCATCGGCAACCGTTCTCATCGCGGCGATATTCTCGATTTCCTGCTCGGTGATCCGTGGGTTCTTAACCACCGCCGAACACACCACTTTATTTGAATCGCGGATCAGAATGCCGCGCGCCTCGCGGTCGCCCTTCATCGCGAGCTTCATGCGATCCTT
>DASTTS010000139.1:0-4178 GCA_035760085.1 Pyrinomonadaceae bacterium | reverse complement strand
GCGGGAATTTACGGGTTGATTGTGCTCGTGCCGCAGTTTTTTCTGGAACGAAAGATCGGCGTCGATACGCCGCCGCCGATCACGCACCCGGAGTTCTTTTACGGCTTCATCTGCGTCGCGGTCGCGTGGCAGGTTCTGTTTCTGATCCTTTCAAGAGATCCGATCAGGTACCGGCCGATGATGATTCCCGCGATGCTCGAGAAGATCGGTTTTCCGATCGCCGTGCTCGTCCTTTATCTTCAGGGCCGCGTGTCGCCGACGATCTTCATACCCGCATCGCTCGATCTGGTTCTGCTGGTCCTGTTTATTGCAGCATATCAGAAGACGCGAGACTCATCTCGGTCCTGATCTGCAACGACTTCGCCTTCTGCGACCCGGCAATCGCAAGCGACCGCTTGAAACACTGTTCCGCTTCCGCTCGCTTATTCTTCTTCAACAGCAACTCGCCTTTGAGCCGATAAAGCTCAGCTTCGTAGTAGCGCTCGCCATTGTTGCTCACCATCGTCGTCGCCTCGTCTAACTGAGCCCATGCTTCGTCAATCTGGTCCAACTTCGCGAGTGCCTCTGCAAGCAAGCCTAGAAAGTGCGGACGAACGAGGGCCGTTGCCGTTGCTTCGAGCGCCGCGAGGCCCTCGCGCATACGCTCGATCCCTTCTTCCTCGCGTCCCTGCTCGCTGAGTGTCCAGCCTTTCATCACATTTGCAATCGCACCATACAACACGAGTCCATGCGCCTGTGAAATTTCACTCACCGCCTCGACATAACGTTGCACCATCCGGTGATCGCCACGAAGCTGATGCAGAACACTGGCGAATGACTGTGCGTGCGCGAGCCCGTGCGGCTCAGCTAATTCAACTGCGAGCGCCACCGCTTCGCCCATGCGACTCACGGCCTCGTCCGTTCGCCCGAGAAACCACAGCGCCCACGCGGCAAAGCACGGCATCGCGACGCCCGGATTCAATGCGTAAAGAAAAGAGTCGTCACGATGTAAAGCGGGATCGTAGAGTGCGAGTGCTTTCTCAAAATGCTCGACAGCGAGTTCGAAATTGCCGATGTGCGTGAAGGTGATCTCGAGCGCCCAATGACCGCGCATCGCGAGTCCCGGATACGGCAGTCGTTCTGAAAGTCGCAGAAATTCCTCGGCAATATTACGCGCCGTCTCCAACTCGCCGCTCAACGTATGAAAAGTCCACAACCCCCAGAGCACTTCAGCAACATCGGGTGAGTCGCCCAACTTGTCATAGAACTGGCGCGCCTTCATGTAGACCTCGCCAACGTTCGGAGACGCGTAACCCTCGATCGCAATCAACGGCACGCCGAGCGTGAGGTGCAAACAGAGCTCCTCGTTCAAGATTTCGGGCGTCTTGGGTAAGTTGCTGATTAACTCGATACCGCGGCGTGCAAGATCGACTGCTTCCTGGTATGCAAAACGCCGGATCGCATTGTTCGCGCCCGTTTTTAAGTAGTATGCGGCGCGTTTGTAGTCACGGCCGCGCTCGAAGTGCATCGCCAGCTCGGCCGAAATCTCCACAGCGCGTTTGCCAAAAACCTCTTCACCGCGCTCGGCAATCAGCCGGTGTAACTTCACGCGACGCGCGGCAGGCAAGCGGTCGTACAAAACGTTCTGGTAGACAGCATGTATGAATCCAAACCGCGTCACCACTTCGCCATTCGGTAATTCCTGTACGCCACACTCCTGAATGTATTGCCGCTGGCGCGCCAGCTCATTGCAGCGTGCTTCGACGACCTGCGGATCTTCCTCGAGCCCGGCCGCGAGTGCGGGCGTTGAAAACTCGACTCCCGCGACACTCGCTGCTTCCAACGTTCTTTGCGTCTCAACGTCAAGGTGGTCCACATGTCGCTCGATCATCTGCTTGATATTGTCAGGCACGCCGAGCTCGACCTTATTAAGGTCAACACTCAATTCCCACTTGTTGTCGCGGAAGACGATCAGCCCCGACTCGAGCAGGTAGTTAGCGGCATTCACCATAAACAATGGATTGCCATCCGTACGCTGATGGATCAATCCTGCCAGTCCCGCAGGAAATCGATTGCCGGGGAACGTGATCGAAAGGTAATCCTTGACGGCAGCCTCAGTCAGATATTCAAGCGGCAACTCTCTACACAACTGCTTCGCCAGCAACTCCTGCTTCACTGCTTTCAGCGGATGTCCACTCACAACCAGCTCGACGTTACGAAAAGTGCCAATCAACATGAGGTGAGCGCGCTGTCGTCGTGTGGCGAGATACGAGATCAGGTCGAGCGTTGAGTAATCGCTCCAGTGCAAGTCTTCTAAAATCAGGACGAGAGGCACCTGAGCGGTGAGCGCATCCAAAGCCTCGCCCATTTCGCGCAGCATCCGCTCACGCGTCGCGCCCGAAACTCCACGGCTCAACTGTTCACGCTCGGACGGACTCAAGAGGGAAGGCATCTGCAACAGCCACATCGGTGCGTGCGCTCGCACGACGTCTGCAACTTTTCGGTCCTCGCGGCACAAACGCCCAATCGCTTCGAGAACCGGCAGGTACGCTTCACCTGTGCCGTATTGTTCCAGGCATTGTCCGCGAACGACACGAATCGATCCGTCAGTAGGAATCATTCGCGCGAATGCGTCGACGAGGGCGGTCTTTCCGATGCCGGCTTCACCACTGATAAAACCGATTTGACGTTCTCCCGCGAGCATCCGGTGCAGCCAGCGATGCATACGCGCGAGTGCCTGCTCGCGTCCGACCACGCCTGTGTAAACAAAGAATGCACCGGAAGAATAGATATCCTGTGAGGTTTGCGGTTTTGGCTGCGCGATCTCGCCAATGAAGCGATAACCGCGCCGGTGTGAAGTTTCGATGAACCGCGGAGACTTCGGATCGTCCTCGAGCGCCTCTCTTAACTGCCGCACAGTAACTTTCAAAACTGCGTCGCCGACGAAAGTTTCCGGCCAGACGGCGTTCAGTAGCTCTTCTTTCGTAACGAGTTGTCCCGAATGATTGAGGAGATAGTTGAGTAACGCGAAAGCCTTGGGTCTGATTTTGATTTCTTCTGAGCCTCGCCACAGACACTCATTGATGAGATCAAGGGAGAAACGATCGAAAACTATACGCTTTTCATTCACGGCCAGGCTCGTTTGGACCATTGTCCTCCTATGATGTGCGGATCGCAACAGCGGCTGTTTTTCAGATACGCGTAAAAACGCAAGAGATCGGACCATTCTTCACTCAAATTTTTCTTCCGGCTTCGTTTTCAAAAAACGTTACCGCACATTTACCAGAAGTTTATGACTGCATTGCGGGCGATCCCTATCCTCACGTCTGATTCAAAAACTAGAGAGGACAGTAATGAAGAGAAATTTTTTTGCAACAGCAGTCATTCTCGGCTTGTTGACGGCGCTCGTGGTTTTGCCACGCCTTGCCGATGCCCGGGACGACACAACGGGAGTTTCGGCAGTCGCCGGCGCGCAACCTGTATCAGTTTTCCAGGCGGCCGGGCCGACAACAGCTTCGATTCAAAGTTCAGTCGATCAGTTTCGCGCTGCGGTCAGCGTGCCTGCCGGTCGTCGTGAAATTAACTGGGACGGTGGTAATCCCACGAACGAAGCGACTTCTCCCGCGGACAATCCGTTTACAGGATTTCAGGTCACGCGCGGCGCGTTGTTCACCACTCCGGACGGAACCGGATTCGTGCAAGCTCCGGCCGGCACTGATGTGCCACCGGGAGGACTCGCGGGCTTCTTCAATAATCCAACTTACAAAACCAGCTTTCGCGCGTTCAGCGCATCACGACTGTTTAGCGTCATCGGCGGCCGGGTTACGGACGTGACTTTCTTCGTTCCAGGCGGCGGCAACATAGCAGCCACCGTTAACGGCTTCGGCGCAGTTTTCACCGATGTGGACCAGCCGAACGGCAGTGGTCCGGCGACAAAACGCGGTAATCGACACGCCAGCACATTGGTTGAGTACTACGGCGTTGACGGCGAGTTGTTGTTCAGCAGTTTCGTACCGGCATCGCCCGGCGACGGCGGGTTTTCTTTCTTCGGAATTGTTTTGCCTAACGCACGCATCGCGCGAGTTCGCATCACGAGCGGGGACGTCGCGCCTGGTCCAAATGATTCTGAAAAAGATGACGTCGTGATGATGGACGATTTTATTTTCGGTGAACCGCTTCCGCTTCAATGAGGAGAAGAA
>DASTTS010000138.1:0-3702 GCA_035760085.1 Pyrinomonadaceae bacterium | reverse complement strand
GTCCGCGCTACGTCGTATGCGATCGGCTGTACGGGAATACGCGTGAGGTCGGTCGCTTCTTCCGGTTTCAAACGCGGTGTGCCCGCGATCGCGGGTTTGCCGGGTGTCAACGGATCGCCGGGATAATCAAACAGGTATTGGACCGAGCCGCGCTGGCCCGACGCTACCGGGCGCCATGGTCCTTTCGGAAAGACGTCGCCCTGCATGTAACCGTCGTCCGCCGGATCGGAGTAGATAATGCAACCAATCGCGCCGTTTTGTTCCGCGACCTTGGCCTTCACGCCGCGAAACGAGTTGCCGTAGCGTACGATCACGATCTTGCCTTTGACATCAACGCCGGCTTTCTTGAGAGCTTCGTAGTCGTTCGGCAAACCGTAGTTTGCGTAGACAACCGGCCCGGTCACGTCACCATTCGCGCTGAAACCGTTGAAGAGCGGTGTTATCTTCGGATGTGATGACGATGGATCGCCGGGCACGACTGCTTCCTGAGTGCTGAGTTGCTGGCGGTCCGTCGTAATCAGCTCGAGCACGGTTGGCGCATTCGGGTAGTTGAGCCAGACTTCATACTCTTTGAGATCTGCTGACAGTCCGTAGCTGCGCAGCTGATCGCGAACGTAAATCGCGGTGTCGTAGTCTTCTTTGGTGCCGGCGATGTGTGGCTCGAGTGTGAGACGGCGCAGGTGTTCGCGCGCCGACTTCGGATCTGGAATAGCCCGAAACTGCTCTTCCCAGCGACGTTCTGCTGTAGCGCGCTCGGCGCTGAAACCGTCGATTGCGGTTTGCGCGAACGCTTTTGTGAACGTTAGCGGAGTCGAAAGCGTAATGACGACAAGTAGAAAGAGAATCAGTATAGTTTTCATAACGACATAGCGTGGAGGCCAGTTATAGATGGACAGCAGATACTATCCGGGTGTAGAAGCCGACATTCCGCAACTCAACGCAGAGCTGCGTGGTCTTTTTGACAGCGAGTTTGAGGTACAGGGGTTTCAGGTTTCGAACACCAGCATTCTCCAGGCGCGTAAATCCAGTACGCTAAGAGATCTGACCGGACTCTCCTCGGCACTCACGATCAAGATCACACCAGAGTCCGGCGGCACACGCGCAGAGATCGGGATGCAGAAGTGGTTCGACAAAGCGGCCGTAGCTGCTGTCGGCGTCGTTGTCTTTCCACCGCTGCTCGCACTGGCGGCACTCGGAGCTTACTGGCAATACAAGCTTACGGAAGACACGTGGAAGATAATCGAGAATCACGTCGCGCGCAAAGCGGGCGGGTACGTGCCGCCACTGCCCGGACGCTGCGGGACGTGCGGCGCCGCAAACATCGCGGAGTCTGATTTCTGTTCGTCGTGTGGAGCGAATTTGAAGGTTGGACGTGCCTGTTCCAATTGCGGCGCCCCGCAGAAGGATTCGTCGGCGCGATTCTGTAACCGCTGCGGCAAGCCACTTTCTTAACACGGATCTGCGCAGATCGTTTTACGGATCCGTTTTATCTGTGGTTAATCGTGCCTGAGGGCGCGCACGGGATCGATGCGTGCGGCGCGTGAAGCTGGATAAAGCGCAGCCAGTATCGATATCATCAACGCAAACAAGATCGCCCCAACCGATAAGTAGATCGGCAACGAGAAGAAATCGATAAACGACGCGCCCTGCGGTTTGAGTATGAAACGATAAGCGAGACGGTTCGCGAGGCCGTCGATGCCCCACGCAATCAACACCCCGATCACACCACCAGTAACTCCAATCACCGCCGCCTCGACAAAGAAGATCAACTTGATCTCGCGATCCTCCGCACCAATCGCCTTCATGATCCCGATCTCGCGCGTGCGTTCGAGTATTGACATGATCATCGTGTTCGCGATTCCAAACGATGCTACGAGCAACGAGATCCCACCAAGCAGCCCGAGCACCGAGTCGATGATCAGAAACACCGTTCGTATCTGATCGATCTCGTCCACGATCGAGAAACTGCCAAAACCCAGCTCCGTGATCTTCTGACGCACCGGCGTCAAATGAACCGGATCCGTAACGCGAACGACCGCGGCTTCGTAACCCTCGTTTTGACCTTCACCGAGATTTCCGCCACGACGTGCGAGCGCGAGCGCCACCTGCCCCATCGGGCTTCGATGCTGAATGGCCCAGTCGTGGGCCAGCGGTAGCGGAATGTAGATCTGCGCGCCGGGGAAGAGTCCACGCAAGCCGCCCTGACCGACGCCTTCCTTTATTTCACCGAGAACACCGGCGATGCGGAAACTCTTGACTTCAACATCAGGATTCGATTCATCGAGACCTGGATCGTCGAGCGGAATGCCGAAGAAGTTTGGTGTGTCTTCCTCTTCCGCGTCGTCCTTTTTATTTTCAGACGGGGGCGCCAGCAGCTCGAGTGTCTTCCCGATGGCGTCAGCGGGCTTCTCATAACCAAACTCGCGGATGAAACGTTCCGAGACTACGGCTTCACCCGCTGTGGGAGCCGAGATCATCTTTCCGGCCGCGAAGTGTTGAAAGCGAGTCGCGGCGTTGGGAATGTTTGCGCCGCCGACGAACGAGCTGCGCAACTTACCGTTCGAGCGAACGAAAACGTTGAAGTTTACAGTCGGCTCTACGTAGGCGACACCCGGTATCGCGGCAATCTCTTTGATGCCGGCGTCATCGAGAATGCGTGTTGGGGATCTGTCGGAACGGCGATCGTTGCGACGTTCGCCTTCCGGACCACGTGATGAACGATCGAGGCCAGCGAGATTGCTGAGACCCTGACCGAAGACTTGTATCTCGTTGAAGAAGTCGAGGGCTTTGAAGCGGTCGAGCATATTGCGCTGGAGGCCGAGTCCGAAAGACATCATCGTGACGATCACCGCCGTGCCCACGATGACGCCCATCGTCGTCAGTATCGCGCGCAGCTTCGCCTGACGCAGATTTCGAAGGGCTAAATGCAATATGTCGAAGAAGCTCATAGGATAAATGTAGACAGGATTTACAAGATTTTTCAGGATTTAGATGTAAATCTTGTTCAATCTTGAAAATCCTGTCTAAAAAACTAACTTAACCGCATCGACCGTCCAATCAGCAAGACTAGCTGTCACCACATCCGCTCCAGCCTCACGCAACGCCCCACTCGACACTGTATTCGTCACTCCCAACGTCCGCATACCCGCGGCGCGCGCCGCCTGTATCCCCGGCGGCGAATCCTCAATTCCCAAACATTCCGACGGCAACAACGGCAGCAGGCGCTCGTGCTGTCTCCACTCATTCAACTTCCTCAACCCCGCAAGGTAACAGTCAGGCGCCGGCTTGCACACCGACGCATCTTCCGCCGTCACGATCACTGTAAAGAGCGGCGTCAGATTCGCGCGCTGAAACACGTAACTCACCTCCGCGAGGTTCGCCATACTAACCAACCCCAGCTGAAACTCACGCGAGGCCGCCTTCAGAAACGTCAACACACCCGGAAACAGCGGCAACTCTTCGATCATCTGCCGGTGCAAGTCAGTCTTCGCATCCATCACTTCGTCCAACAGCGGATCGCTCAACGGTTTCTTCGCGTGCTCAAACATCGAGCGGACAAACGTTCTGTCGTCCATACCCAACGCACCAAAATACAATTCCTCAGTCAGCGCGATCTGGTGGCCGCCGAGCACTTCCTGGTAGGCCTTCATCTGAATGGTTTCGTCGTCGATGATGACGCCGTTGAAGTCGAAGAAGATGGCT
>DASTTS010000137.1:0-3264 GCA_035760085.1 Pyrinomonadaceae bacterium | reverse complement strand
AACTTTCGAACGTCCTGAACCACGTTCGGAGCCGCGTTCAGAGCCGCGTTCAGAGCCGCGTTCAGAACCGCGTCGGGAAACACCGCGCAACGATCCGCCACCGCGTCACGATCCACCGCCGCGGAACGATCCGCCACCGCGGAACGATCCGCCGCCGCGGAACGATCCGCCGCCGCGCGTCGAGTCACCACGGAGCGAGTCACCACGCCCGGCTCCGGTCAAACCCGACAAGCCTTCGGATAATTAGCCCACATTAAAAACAACTGTAGGGGCGGCCCTCCGTGGCCGCCCCTGCGTAATTGGCGAACAATCGTTTACGAAGGGTTAATTTTCAGGCGTGGTAATTTTCGTGGCTGGCCATCGACAGGCGAATCGACTTCACCGATCTGCTTCGCGCCCATACGTTTGTAAAATCCGGCGGCGTTCGGATCTGAAGAAATTTCAACGGCACTCACATTGAGCTTTGCCGCTCGCTCCATCGCATCGAGAAACAACTCCTTCCCGATACCAGTGCCGATCGCAGCCGGCGTCACCCACATGTGCTCCAAATCCGCCTTATCTTCCGCGACACACAGCGCGTAGAAGCCGCGGATCTCGCCATCCTCTTCATGCACGTAAACGTGATTGTCGCGAATGAACTCCGGCGTGATAGTGAGGTCTGCTTCCCAGTGCTTGATCCAGTGTTCGGGATAACCCCAGTAACGCTTCGCATCAAGCGCGATCGTTGTCAGGGTTTGGGCGTCTTCCGGCGATGCGATCCTGATCGTCATTTCGGTGCTTATAATAACTTGATATGACAGCAGAAATCATCGTCTTTATCGAACGCAACACCTTTAACGTTCCGTTTCGCAAACCCGCGTTTGAGCATGAGTGGCTCGAGTTTGGGGAAACGGCGCCCGATCAGGTCGTCGAGCGTCTCGCGCCGGCGACGATTGCGATCTGTAACAAGCAGCCGCTGCGCGCAGACGTGTTGTCGCAGTTACGGAAGTTACGACTGATCGCGGTTGCGGCGACGGGTGTCGATAACATTGACCTCGCGTATTGCCGCAGTCACGAGATCGCGGTCTGTAACACGCGCGGTTACGCGGTGAATTCGCTGCCCGAGCACGCGCTCATGCTGATGCTCACGCTACGGCGTAACCTCATTGCTTACCGCAACGACGTGCAAGCAGGACGCTGGCACGAGGCAAAACAGTTCTGCCTGCTCGATCACCCGATCGGAGATCTCCGCGGAGCGACACTCGGAATCGTGGGCTTTGGGAGGCTTGGTCAGTCGATGGCCGCGCTGGGCCGCGCGGTTGGTATGGAAGTGCTTATCGCGGAACACAAAAATGCACCGGTGGTGCGTGATGGTCGAGTCGCTTTCGCGGAGGTTTTGCAGCGCAGCGACGTGCTCTCGTTGCACTGTCCCCTGACAGAAGAAACCAGAAATCTCATCGGCGCAGGCGAGCTCGCGCAGATGAAACCCGAGGCAATTCTCATCAACACCGCACGCGGCGGGCTGATCGACGATCAGGCGCTAATCGAAGCGTTAAAGTCTGGATGGCTTGCCGGTGCTGGAATTGACGTGCTCAGAAACGAGCCACCGCGCGATGGAAATCCGTTACTCGAAGTGGATCTGCCGAACCTGATCGTGACGCCACACAACGCGTGGGCCAGTCGACAGGCAATGCAGACGCTCGCCGATCAACTGATCGACAACCTCGAAGCTTTCGTCCGTGGCTCGCCCCAAAACTTAGTTTGAGCCACAGATGAACGCGGCTAAAAACACGGATTACGATGTGACTTCGTCGTGATGCTCGGTGGTGTAAAGACGAAGGATGTCCTGTCCCTGGCGTGAGCGTGGATCGATCGTGCGCAGGTGCTTGCGACCCTGCATTTCCCAAATGGCCGTGACTACTCCATCTTTCTCCACTGCATGATACGTAATCTCTTCGGTGTTCGCAGGCTCGGTCGGCGTTGCGGCTTCCTCACCTATTGCGGCTTCATTCTCAGACATACGAACTCAAACATTCTCCATTTCTCTCTGCGGTAGGTTTGTACGGGTGCGGCGAATTGTTGCACATCAACCACGGCAACGCAAAGCCATCTCCACGGCTTTCCGCGGCAAGACGACGCCCCAGCCCTGTCTTTCAACTTCAACGGCATCGACGCGCTCGGCCGTGTCGATCAATATTCGCTTCACTTGTTGGGGCGTGAGTTTGGGGTTTGCTTCCAGCACGCAGGCTACGATCGAGGAGACGATCGGCGCCGCGAAAGACGTTCCGTCGACAAACTTGTAGTGCTCGTTGATCACGTTTCCCTCGCGCAATTTGATCGTGATCAACTGCCTTAACAACGACACTGACAGATCGCGCGCAGCATAGATGTCTTTATCGACATTTGCATGGGCGAGGATGATCTCGCGTAATTCCTGGTCAGCGGCGTTGTCGAGCTGCGCGTAAAGTCCGGCCTGAGCTGCGGTCGGCGTGTGCGGCAGGATTGGACCAGCAACCCAGATCCCGGGCGCTATCACTTCCGGTTTTTGCAAGCCATCGATCGTTGGACCATACGACGAGCGATACATACCGCGGCGCGCGCGATCGAGCGAGTTCTGATCGTCGAGTCCACCAACCGCGATGCAAGACGGCGCACTCGCCGGCGGCAACACCGGATGTCCCGGCAGCATTCCCGCATTACCCACAGCGCAGACGACTGTCAGTCCTGCTTTCACCACGTCTTCAACTAGCTGGCAAAGAGGGTTAAGTAAGTAAGTCTGTTCGAAGTCTCCGCCCGCTGAAATGTTGACGATGCGAATGTTGTACTTGTCTCGATTCTCAAACACCCAGTGCAGGCCCGTCTCGATGTTGCTCTCAGAAATGCGGCCCGTCTTTCCGATCTTAACGAGCACGACATCCGCCTCCGGCGCGATGCTGCGATAAAAACCGTCAGACAAGTGGCCATTTCCGGCGGCGACGACGGACGTCATCATGCCGTGCCAGCTTGCGACGTCGGAATGTTGCAGTGCGGCGCGATCCTCTTCGGGCGCGAAGATGTTGTGATACGCGAGGATGCGATTGTCTGGCTCGGTCAGGTCTTTGTGCGCGTAAAAGCCGGAGTCGAGAAATGCGATCGTGACGCCGCGGCCCGTGTATCGTTCGTCGGCGTCCATCCGCACCGGGACTGGTAGCGCCTGCTCAATTGTTTCAGTTATATTATCCACCGACTCCACAGTTACAGATTACACGAGATTTTCGAGTAGCGTTAAAGGAGAGTTGTAGAATG
>DASTTS010000136.1:0-2781 GCA_035760085.1 Pyrinomonadaceae bacterium | reverse complement strand
GTTTCGCGTCACGCAGGAGTCGGGACGTGATTCGTGGACGCGTATTCGGGCGGCGCTCGAATCATATGCGCCGCGTGAGTTGTTGTTTCCGGCTTCGCTCGGCGCACTGATCAAGGCCAGTCTTACCGGGAAAGTCCAAACGGCGCCGTTGCCGTTGGAAAACTCGAACGGTTCGGCGCATGCGCGAGAGGAGTTTGGTTTTGATGTGGCGCTGACGCCGCTCGACGACTGGCAGTGGACGAAAGACGATTGCTTCACGCTTCTGCTCGATCAATTCAAAGTTAAAACGCTTGACGGTTACGGTCTCGCCCGGAAAGACGAGGCGATTCGCGCTGCCGGGGCGTGTTTGCGTTATGCGCGTGAGACGCAACGTGCCGCAGCCGGGCATGTAACTGATCTTGTTTACTTCGAGCCGCAGGATCATCTCGTGCTCGACAGTGTGACGGTTCGCAATCTTGAGTTGGTCGAATCGCTCGCGGGCGGCAGTGGTCGATCGTTGTTGCAAGTGATTGACGAGACCGTGACTGGCATGGGTGCGCGACTATTGCGTGCGTGGTTGTTGCGCCCGTGCGTGAAGCGAGGCGAAGTCGAAGCACGATTGGGAGCAGTCCAGGAGTTGCTTGCGTCGCATGTGCGTCGCGACAAGTTGCGCGCGTTGTTGAAGGAAGTTTCGGATCTGGAGCGCGTCGTTGGCCGGATCAGTCTCGGCTCTGCGACGCCGCGCGATCTGTGCGCGATGTTGCGTTCGCTAAACCAGGTGCCGGCCATCCGTGAGGTGTTGACCGGGCTTGATGCGTCGCTGATCGAAGTGCTGGTCGAGAACACTGACGAGCTGCCGGACGTGCGTGATCTGATCACACGTGCGATCAACGACGATCCACCAATCAAACTCACTGACGGCGATACGATTCGCGAGGGTTACTCAGCCGAGCTCGATGAGTTGCGCTCCACAAGTCGCAACGCTAAACAGATCATCGCGCAGTTGGAAGCAAGTGAACGCTCGCGCAGTGGCATAAATAATCTGCGCATTCGATTCAATGGTGTCTTCGGGTATTTCATTGAAGTCTCGAAGGCAAATGCGGCGCGCGTGCCGGTTGAGTACGAGCGCCGCCAGACACTCGCCAATGCAGAACGCTTCACCACGCCCGAATTGCGCGACTGGGAAAAGAAAGTGCTCGGTGCTGAAGAACGCATCGTGCAACTCGAGACCGAGCTGTTCACAGACGTTTGCCGGCAGATCGCGGCGCAGACAAAACGTATTCAGATGACTGCACGTGCGCTGGCAGCGCTCGACGTGCTCGCCTCGTCGGCTGAAGTGGCTGCGCGCCGTCGCTTCACGAGACCGGCGCTGCACGATGGCGACGAGCTCGAGATTGTTCAAGGCCGGCATCCGGTTATCGAAGCCTTCATCGATGAACCATTTGTTCCAAACAGCATCTATCTCAACAACTCGACCGACCGTCTGCTAGTCATCACTGGTCCAAACATGGGCGGTAAAAGCACTGTGCTGCGCCAAACCGCGATCATCTGCATACTCGCGCAGACCGGTTGCTTTGTTCCGGCCGAACGCGCGCGTCTACCGTTGCTCGATCGAATCTGGACGCGAGTTGGTGCATCAGACGATCTCACGCGCGGACGTTCGACGTTCATGGTCGAGATGACCGAAACAGCAGCAATCCTGCACAGCGCGACACCGCGCTCGCTCGTGCTGCTCGACGAGATCGGGCGTGGGACGGCGACGTTCGATGGACTTTCGATTGCGTGGGCAGTAGCGGAATATCTGCACAACTCTGCGGATCACGCAGCGAAGACGTTGTTCGCAACCCACTATCACGAGCTGACTGAATTAGCAGAGCGTCTGCCGGGCGCGCAGAATTACCAGATCACCGCAACGGAGCGCGAAGGTGAAGTCGTGTTTCTGCACCGGCTCGAGCGTGGTCGTGCGTCGAAGTCGTACGGCATCGAAGTCGCGCGCCTCGCAGGCTTGCCGCCGGCCGTGATCGCCATAGCCCGCGAGGTGCTGACGCGCCTGGAACGTTATGAATTGGATGTGTTTGCGGCAGACAATGAACTCGGCAAGGCGGCCCGTCGCAGAGCCGCGGCCCAGGCAACTCTCTTCGATCTCACAACCACGGATAACACGGAGCTAAAATCCGGATTTTGATCCGCGTCATCCGCGGTTACTGTTTTAGTAAAGGTTTATCGCTCACCCGGAGCCAATCTCCTTTACCATCATTGGTGCGGAGCATTTTCAGGATCTCGTCATACGTGAATGGCCGGGCGCCGCGCCGTCCGAAGACGGAGATTTGATTGCCGCTCTCGTCCACTGCGCGATCGCGGTCCAACGGTTTTGAGATCGCGAGCGCCTCGCCTTTCGTCTTGAATGTCGCGATCAGCACCGGCTTCGGCCGCGGGCTGAAGCCTGCATACTCAGGCATCGTCTCCGGTGACGTCAGTTGCAACACGCGCATACCATTCTTCCCATCCGCCACATACGCAAACAGGCTCGCGTTCGTCATGGCAACCTTCACCTGATGTACATCATTGAGTTTGCCTTCCGCGTTGTATGTTTGATCTAGTCGCGGATGCTCGGGCTGTTCGACATTTACGATCGCGATTCCTTCTTTGCCGTTAGCAACATAAGCATAAGTACGGGCCACATAAACATCATGCGCATCGGCGAGTGAAACAAAAGCACCGTCAACGAGTCGTGCTTGATCCGGCGTAGTTACATCGATCACTTTTAATCCGTCTGCATCAACTACAAACGCATACCGAAAC
>DASTTS010000135.1:0-5297 GCA_035760085.1 Pyrinomonadaceae bacterium | reverse complement strand
TGAATCGTCGCCGCGATGATCGCCGCTGTGACGGTGAACGTCAGTCGAATGCCGAATGTGCGATAAAGAAACCCGCCGATTGCCGAGCGCGTGCCGAGTAAAACAAGCAAGTAATAACCCAGCACCGTCGGCGGCAAGACGAGCGGCAACGTGACGAGTGCATCGACAAGGTTGCGCCCGGGGAATCGTTTGCGGGCCAACAACCACGCGAGCCCCGACCCTGCAATCAATGCGATCAGCGTAGCTGCCGTGGCTACGGCGAACGAAAGCCTAATGGGGAACCAGTTGATCACGGGTGTCTCGCAGCATGATACAAGAAAACAGTGTCCCGACAATTATTCCGCAGAGGTCCCATTGCAGATCCGTAGCAGTGTCGTAAGGTCCCCAGATGCGCCGCCCGCCGAAATAGATCTCATCCCACAGCTCGATGATCTCGTAAATCGCCGACAAGCTGAACACGATCGTTGCCGCGAAGAACGCTGTGAGTTTGAGTGGCAGTCGATAGCCGAGCTGTTGCAGCACGCGTCCGGCGAGCCAGACGATGATCGGACTGACCAGCACTTGCACCATCATGTGTGCGAACTCGTCGTACTGCATTGGTCCAAACTGCCGGCCGTACATGCGGAAAAAGTTTCCGAGTGCATCGACTTGTAATGCGAGAAAGACGAGTGCCAACAATCCGATCGGAATTTGAATGTTGAGACGAATGCGGACGTATGAATAAAACAAGCCGAGAAAGATGACGACAAAGATCGTGTTGAAGGCGAGCGAGAGATAACACATCTTGGTGAGGAAGGCTGCGCCTCCGACCAGGGCAAGCATTACCGCGGGTATCTCGAGATAACGCCAGCTCGATCTTGTGTTACCCGTCGCTACCGCGCTCGGTTCTGTATAATCGCTCATGTGACGTTCCTGAATCCAAGGGTTTTGCGCTTCGAGTCGTTGCCTTCCACGAACACGGAGCTCGCACGACTCGCGTCTGAAGGTGCGCCCGAAGGCGTATCGGTTGTGGCGGATGAGCAAACTGCGGGCCGGGGTCGCTTGCAGCGCGCGTGGTCGTCGCCGAAAGGTGCGGGACTCTATTTCAGTCTGCTGCTGCGGCCCACAATCCCGCAGAATTGCTGGCCTTTGATTACGTTTATGGCTGCACTCGCCGTGGGCGACGCTTTGCGCGAGGCGTGCGAGCTGGACACTGACATAAAGTGGCCCAACGATATTCTTTCAGGTGAACGAAAAATCTGCGGGATATTGGCTGAGGCGATCGACACACCTGACGGGCGTGCCGTGATACTCGGGATCGGAATCAACCTGACGCAGAATGCGTTTCCGCCCGGGCTGGCTGACGTGGCGACTTCGGTGTCGCAGGCCACCGGCCGCCCGCCCGACCGCGAGCAGGTACTGGCGGCGCTGTTAGACGCCCTTTCGCACTGGTATCCGTTTTTGGAGCGTCCTGAACAGATCATCGACGCATGGTCCAACCGATCTTCTTACGCAATCGGAAAGCTGGTCCAGGTTAGTAACGGTGATGACGTGTGGCAGGGGACGACTTGCGGGGTCGAGCCCGACGGCGCCCTACGCCTCCGCACGTCGAGTGGCGAGATCAAAATAGTGAGAGCAGGGGACGTCTACAGTATTCGATCTTCATAATGAATAATCCTGTCAATCCTGTGAATCTTGAAATCCTGTCAAACGACTTACGCCGAAGCAAGCGTTTTACAGGATTTCAGGATTTACATGATTATCAAGATGTATCTAAGGTGACATGCGCATTATCCTAAACACGTTCGGTTCGTTTGGTGACATTCATCCCTACATGGGGATCGCGCTGGAGTTGCAGCGCCGCGGTCACATGCCCGTGATCGCAACCATGCCGGGCTATCGCGAAAAGATCGAAGGCGCGGGTTTGCCGTTTGCTCCTGTCCGTCCTGACGTGTATCCACCCCAGGAACAAGGCACCGAACTCGTCGAGAAGATCATGGAGCCCAAAACCGGCCCGCGCTTTCTCACTGAAGAACTGATCTTCCCCGCCGTGCGCGACAGTTATGCTGACTTGCTCAAAGTAGTCGAAGGGGCTGACCTTTTGATAACGCATCCGGCATCGCCTGCTGGCCCACTCGTAGCTCGCAAAACCGGCATGCCGTGGATCTCGACCGTCCTGGCGCCGTTTTCGTTCTATTCATCCTACGACCCGCCCGTTCCGCCATTCTGGCAATGGACCAGAAAGCTGAGCGTGCTTGGTCCAGGCGTGATGGGATTCCTCCTGGGAGTGATGAAGAGCACGTACAAAGCAAAAGCCGTCACCGACTTTCGCGACGAGCTCGGCCTCGCCAACACCGGCAACCCGATGTTCGAAGGCCAGCATTCACCCACACTCGTGCTCGCTTTGTTTTCAGAATTGTTTGGTCAACGACAACCAGACTGGCCGCCGCACACCGAGATCACCGGCTTCTGTTTCGACGACGTCAATTCCGAGGTCGAGATTCCGGTTGAGCTCACGCGCTTCGTGGATAGCGGTGCACCGCCGATCGTTTTCACGTTGGGTTCGTCGGCAGTCTGGGTCGCACGTGATTTTTTTGAGCAGAGTATTAAGGCTGCAAAACTTATCGGACGTCGCGCGGTGCTGCTCATCGGCGATGCGCGTAACCTGCCACACGCGCTGCCCGAAGGAATCATCGCGCTTGACTACGTGCCGTATCAAACGCTGCTCCCGCGGGCGTGTGCAGTGGTCCATCATGGCGGTGTGGGCACGACTTCGCATGGTTTGCTCGCGGGTGTGCCGACGCTGATTGTGCCGTTTGCCTTCGATCAATCGGACAACGCAGAACACGCGCGTAAGGTTGGAACGAGTCGCACGCTGTATCGCGATAAGTATGTCGCGCCGCGAGTCGCAAGTGAGCTCGAAGAGCTGCTCAGGCGACCGTCGTACGCTCGTCGTGCGCTGGAAGTCGGCCAGCGACTGAAGCAGGAGAATGGATCAGCGCGCGCGGCGGATCTGATCGAGGAAGTCTTGTCAGGAAAGCGAAAAACTCTCAAGGAAGCTGTTCATGCTACTGGCGATTGACGCGGGCAATACAAACATCACGCTCGGACTCTTTCGCGAGCAGGAGTTGATCGCGCAATGGCGACTGCTCACGGACCGCAAGCGAAGTGGTGATGAGTACGAGGCTGATGTCCGAAGTGTATTTGAGGGCGCTGGCATAGACCGGAAGGAAGTAGACGGCATTGCGATCGCATCTGTCGTGCCGCAGTTGCACCACGCGCTCCGGCAGCTTGCGGCCGGTTTTTCTGTTGAGCCGTTGTTTGTAGACCACACGACCGATACTGGTTTGAAGCTGTATTACGATCCGCCTTCGGATCTCGGTGCCGACCGGATCGTCGATGCGGTGGCGGCAATGAACAAGTACGGCACGCCGTGCATCGTCGTCGATTTCGGCACCGCGACTACATTCAACGTGGTGAGCGAGCGTCAGGAGTTTCTTGGTGGTGCGATCAGTCCCGGGTTATTTACGTGTGCAGACGCTTTGTTCACGCGCGCCGCCAAACTGCCGCGCGTTGACTTCGTAGAGCCGCCTGCGGTCATCGGCACTTCGACTGTCGAAGCAATCCAGTCGGGCATTTACTATGGTTATGCGGGCCTCGTCGACGGCATGATTGCGCGAATGCTCGAGGACATGCTTTCGGTGTCGCGGATAGTTGCGACTGGTGGTCTCGCGTCGCTGATCGCAGATGCGTCGAAGTACATTGATACTATCGACGAGACCCTCACGCTTGACGGCTTGCGTATCGTATACGACAGAAGCAAGCGCCGTAGCGCCTGGTAAATCTAATTGAGTTTGAACTACTTCAACTACTTCACTGAAATCGAAGACGCATTCGTCCGCCGGCGCGGTAAGCACCTGTTTCTGAGTCCGATGGATTGGGCGTTGATGGAGACGTGGAAGCAGCAGGGGATTCCGCTGCACATCGTGCTGCGTGGCGTTGAGAAGTCGTTCGATTCGTATGAGGCTCGACCACGCAAGCGTACGGTGAAGACGTTGCTTTACTGCCAGGAAGAGGTTGAGGCGCAGTATGCGGAGTGGGTCGAAGCACACGTTGGTTCTTCAACCACCGCGCCTGAGCCTGAATCTGACAAGACTCCGTTTTCGTTTGCAGCAATCACCGAGCATTTGCAGCGTTGTCGAAAGGCTTTATCGGAACTCGCGCAATCGAGAAAGCAGGAAGACGATCTTTCTGAAGCGTTAAGGCGCGCTACTGTGTTGCTAAGTGACATTGAAAAAGATTTTGCGAGTGGCGCAACGCTCGACACGCGCAAACTGGAAGATTCGTTGACGGGTCTCGAACGAATGCTGAACGACGCGATGATGGCTGTTGCCGCTTCAGGCACGTTGGATGATTTTAAGAAGGGCGTGAAGGAGCAGCTCAAGCCTTACAAAGCGCAGATGGATGCCGCGGCTTACAAGCAGACTTTCGACAACCTGTTGCTGAAGCGTTTGCGTGAACAATTCTCGGTGCCGCGCCTCAGCTTGTTCTATGTTTGAACCGCGGATTTAACGGATGAAGACGGATCGGGGTCTTGAAGTTGAGATCGAACGAATACTTCCCGGAGGAATGGGGTTGGCCCATGCCGGTGGGAAGACTGTTTTTGTGTCGCTGGCCGCGCCGGGTGATCGCGTGCGCGTACAGGTTGAGAGAGAGCAGGGCAATGTTCTGTTTGCCTCGATCGTCGAGATCATCACGCCAGCGCCTGTAAGAATCGAGCCACCGTGCCCGTACTTCGGCCGTTGTGGTGGCTGTGACTTTCAGCAATTAACTTACGAAGCTCAACTGGCAACCAAATCGGAGATCATTCGCGACTGCCTGCATCGCATCGCGCGTCTAGAAGATATTCCGCAGATCGTCGTCACGCCATCGCCAAACGACTGGCGCTATCGAATGCGTGCGATGTGGCAGATCGATCAGGACGAGGGCACGATCGGATATTACGAGCGCGGCTCGCGACGCGTTTGTGATGTGGTTGATTGCGCGGTGCTGCGGCCCGAGTTGCAGGAGAAGCTCGAACAGGTGCGAGCGACTGAGTGGAACCAGTTCCCGCCTGATTTAAAGCATTTGGATGTGGTTGCAGGCGAGAATGGCGTTTCGTTCGCGCCAGCGTTTGCTGATTTTGAGACGCGTGAGTTGAGTTTGACTCTTCGCGGCGAGATTTATCACTACAACGCGCAGTCGTTTTTCCAGATCAACCCTTCACTGCTCGTGCCATTGATCGAGTTCGCCTTGGACGATGCATCCGGCGAGAGCGC
>DASTTS010000134.1:0-3384 GCA_035760085.1 Pyrinomonadaceae bacterium | reverse complement strand
AAACGTCCGGCCGGCGCAAGCACCATCCCGCGCTCGATCTGCGCCGTATCAATGCCCGCGAGATTCACTGCCGTTCGTTGTCCTGCATGTGCGTCATGAACTGACTTGTTGTGCACCTGCAACCCGCGCACTCGCACGTTGACTTTCAACGGCAACAACTCGAGCTCATCACCTTCCCTGATCTGTCCCGAGATCAACGTACCTGTGACGACTGCTCCGAATCCCTTCATCGAAAACGCGCGATCGATCGGCAGACGCGTCGTGAAATCCTTCGATCGCGGTGGCACGCGTTTTCCTAACTCGACGAGGCGCGACTTCAACTGGTCCATACCTGCGCCGGTGCGCGAGCTCACCGAAACAAGCGGAGCGTCTTCGAGAAACGAGCCGGCGATCAACTCGCGCGCGTCGTCTTCGACAAGCGCAAGCATTTCCTCGTCAACCAGATCCGTTTTCGTGATCACAACCAGGCCATTGCTGACGCCAAGCAAACGACAAATGTCGAAATGCTCGCGCGTCTGCGGCATCACACCTTCATCCGCTGCAATAACCAACGCCAGCAGATCGATGCCATGCGCTCCAGCCAGCATGTTTTTGACGAAGCGTTCGTGACCGGGAACGTCGACGAACCCGATGCGCAGATCGTCCAACTCGAGATCGGCAAAACCGAGATCGATCGTGATACCACGTCGTTTTTCTTCAGGAAGGCGATCGGGATCGGTGCCGGTCAAAGCGCGCACAAGTGCGCTTTTGCCGTGATCGATATGACCGGCGGTGCCGACAATCAGGGAATGCGTAACCACAGATTAAACGGAATTCAGACGGATTGTTTCGCGATAACCTGTTCGTAAAAATCTATGTACTCAGGAATGACGCAATCCGTACAATAACGAGTTATCGCAGACTCGCGCGCGCGTCGCCCCATCTCGCGTCGCAGCTCCTCGTCCGAAAGTAAACGTGCGGCGTCGGCAGCCATTTCCTCGATGTCACCAACCGGATTCAGAAATCCAGTCTCGCCATCGGTCACAACTTCCGGAAGACCGCCGACATGTGATGCAACTACCGGAACTTCGCACGCCATCGCTTCCAGCGCGGCGAGTCCAAACGATTCCTGTTCCGATGGCAACAACAACACATCTGACGCTGAAAGATAATCGACAATCCGCGGCTGCTTGCCGACGAAACTGCACTGATCATAAATCCCGAGACAGCGCGCGCGATGCTCGGCGTTCGGGCGTTCACTGCCGTCACCAACCATGATCAGACGCGTCTTCACACCTTTCTTCAAAACACGCGCGAGGATCTCGACGCAGTCAACCGGTCGCTTCACGGGCCGGAAATTCGAAACGTGTACGAGTAACGGCTCGTTTTGCGGCGCGAGTTGTTCGCGCAGGCTGCGCACTTCAAGACGCTGGTAGTCGTACTGGCAAACAAAGTTTGGGATCACCTTGATATCGTCAAACTGAAAGATCTCGTGTGTAGCGTCTTTTAAGTAATTCGAGATCGCGGTGACACCGTCTGACTGAACAATCCCATAGCGCGTAATTGGTAAATATGATCTGTCAGCACCGACGAGCGTGATGTCTGTTCCGTGCAAGGTGGTGACAACAGGCAAACGTCGTCTCGGTTTGAGCGACTCGCGCGCGAGAATCGCGCTGATCGAATGTGGAATCGCGTAGTGAACGTGCAGCAGGTCCAGGTTTTCTTCTTCGGCCACGGTCGACATCTTCGTGGCGAGCGCGAGCGTATAAGGCTGGTGCTCAAACAACGGGTACGACATCATTTCGACTTCGTGGAAACGTACGCGTTCGTTGAGCTCAGTCAATCTTGTGGGCAGTGCAGAAGAAATGAAGTGGACCGTGTGCCCGCGTGCAGCGAGTTCTTTGCCGAGTTCAGATCCAACGATGCCGCTGCCGCCGTAGGTAGGATATACCGTGATGCCGATGTTCATTGCGCTCTCAAAGTAGCAAGCACAAGGGCCAAGTTCAACCGCAAAAAAATGTGAGGCAGGCGACCCTCGCTATCGCCTGCCTCTATCTCAACTTGACTCACCTTCGAGAGGGGGGCAAGTGAGGGTCGGGAGTATATTCCTGCTTTTAAAAATTAGCAATGAATTCTGCATCGCGGTCGCAGCTTTTGTATAAGAAACATTTAGCGTTCAGATAAGCATAAAAAATGTTTCTCCCGCAAAGGCGCAAAGGCGCAAAGAAAAGCCTCAAATTTCTTCTGGATTTACTTTGCGCCTTTGCGTCTTTGCGGGATAAATCCTTACAATGTGACCATATCAAAGGGAGTTTTAGATGCCAAAAATTAGTGATATTGAAGAGACACCGAACCCGAACGCCGTCAAATTTATCTTGCGCGAGCCGGTCAGCAATGGCGTGGCACGGCAATACGGTTCGGCCGAACTAGCAGAAAACGATTCGTTAGCAAAATCATTGTTTGACGTCGGCCACGTGGTCTCGGTCTTTTACATGGACCGGATGATTACCGTTGAAAAAGACGACGAGGGTGATTGGGATGAGCTTCTGCCGGCGCTCGCTGTTCCGATCCGTGCCGCGGAACCCGTAAATGGCGCTGCGGCGGCAGCAGCAGCGGCCGCGGCGGTTGGTGGACCAATCGCAGCAGTCGCGTGTGACGATCCACGATTGCTTAGAATCAACGAAATTTTGGATGAAAAAGTCCGACCAGCGTTGATGGGTGACGGCGGTTACTTGGAAATCATCGGATTGAGTGAGCACACGTTGAGCATTCGGTATCAGGGCGCGTGTGGAAGCTGCCCCAGTTCCCTCACCGGCACGTTGATGGCGATCGAGAGCATGTTGAAGCAGGAAGTGGATCCCGAACTCGAAGTGATTGCCGTATAAAACCTTAGACAGGATTTACAAAATTTTTCAGGATAAATCTTGAAACATCTTGTAAATCCTGTCTAATTTTTGGAACCTACCCGCCGCACGCGCGTGTGAACCGTCCGGTTACTTCCATCCGCATTTCAGATCTACAGGAGTGTTCTATGCGCCTACCCTTCGCCGCAATCGCGTGTCTCTGCCTTGCTCTGTTCGCCTCAAGCACGTTCGCACAACCTAAAAAGGCCAAGCCAGCCGCAGCCGAAGACGCTGACGCCGAAGCCGCGCAACAACGCACCGTCGCGATTTCCCTCGTCAGCAGTCTCGCGGACGAAGCGCGCAGTTTTAAGGATCAAACACGTCGAGCGCGAGTGCAGGCGCGAGCCGCAGACGTACTCTGGGACACCGATCCCGAACGCGCCCGCGAACTCTTCCGGCGCGCCTGGGAAGCGGCTGAGATTGTTGACTCCGAAACCGCGAAGAAACGCGCCGAAGAAATGAAGCGACTTGAATCCTCGGGCGAGCCGGTCGTAGTTCGCGG
>DASTTS010000133.1:0-2939 GCA_035760085.1 Pyrinomonadaceae bacterium | reverse complement strand
AACACGGGCGCGGGAAATATCGACCGCGCCATCTCGCGCGCCGGCACTGCCAACTTCTGGATGATCTATCCGTACATCGCGCAGGAAACACGCAACTACGTACCGAACATCCTGGCTGTGATTCTGATCGCCAAGAATCCTGAGAAATATGGATTCAAAGGAATCAAGTCTGACGCGCCGATGTCATATGATGTGGTCCAGGTTCCAACCGCGACGAGCTTGCAGTTAGTCGCAGATGCTACCGACACAAATGTTGATTTCATTCGGAGCCTGAATCCGGAGTTGAAACGCGACATCACGCCGCGCGGCGACACTTACAATGTGCGCATTCCGGCCGGTCGTGCGAAACAGTTTGCGTCTTTGATTCAGAGAATCACTCCGGACAAGCGTGAGACCGCGAGATTGATCTCCGTCGCGCCGGGTGAAGACTGGCAGAGTGTTGCGAACCGAACCGGTTTCAACGTGGCCCAGCTTCAGTCGTGGAACAGCGGTGTTGAGTTGAAAGGCGCAACGAAGATCGTGGCGCCGAGCAGCAGCGTCAAACTCACGCGTTGGGTGAGATCGACTCCGGCGACGACGACCGCGACTGATGCAGCGGTGCCGGGCATCAATAAAGTTCGTGCTCGCAAGGGTGATACGATCTCGAGTATCGCTGCGGCGCGCAATCTCGATGCTAACGACGTTGCCCGGTTGAACGGAATTCCAGTTGACTCTGAGTTAAAAGCTGGACAGGAAATTAAAATCCCATCGACAGCGGCTGCACCCTCTCGGCGTCGCTAATTTGCGAAAGTTTTTTGTACACAGATCTACACGGGTATCCGTGTAGATCTGTGCATCTTTAATTCTCACGTTAGGAGCCGCCTCACATGCTCTTCAGAACACTCTCCGCAGCCGTCTACGGCATCGACGCTGATCTCGTCGACATTGAAGTCAACTTAACTCCCGTTCGCAGTGAAAGCGATCAGGCGCCGTCAGTAACGATTGTCGGTCTTCCCGATCCGGCTGTGCGCGAGTCGCGCGAGCGCATTCGTGCAGCCATTCAAAACTGCGGTCACGTCTTTCCGTTCCAAAAGACTACGATCAATCTCGCTCCCGCCGACGTTCGCAAAGAAGGCGCGAGCTTCGATCTGCCGATCGCGTTGGGAATACTCGGCGCCAACGGTGAGCTCGCGGAACCGGACAACCTCATTCATGTTCTCTGCGTCGGCGAGCTTTCACTCGATGGCCGCGTGCGTGCGATTAAAGGTGCATTGCCGATCGCGATGCTGGCGCGTGAGAGCTCGATTCGTCATCTGATCCTGCCGGAAGAGAATGCGACCGAGGCAGCGGTTGTGTCGGGTGTGAATGTTTATCCAGTCGCAGACTTGCGCAGCGCGGTGGGACTTGTTGAGCAGTTGCGATCACCAAATCCGCCCCGGCCGATGGCGGTTGACGTTACCGAAATACTGCGTCGCACGGGCCACTTTAATGTCGACTTCAAAGAAGTGCGTGGACAGATGTCGGCAAAGCGAGCTTTGGAGATCGCGGTCGCCGGGGCACACAATATTCTTCTGATCGGCCCACCTGGATCAGGCAAGACGATGCTGGCGAAACGCTTGCCGACGATCATGCCGCCGCTCGAGTTCGAAGCAGCGCTGGAGTTGACGAAGATTCATTCTGTGGCGGGTTTGACGGGGCGCGCTGGATTGGTTACCGAGCGTCCTTTTCGTTCACCACATCACACGATCAGTGATGCTGGATTGATTGGCGGCGGAACTCTACCGCGACCAGGAGAGGTTTCACTCGCGCATCACGGCGTGTTGTTTCTCGACGAGCTCCCGGAGTTTGATCGCAGCGTTTTGGAAGTGTTGCGGCAACCGCTCGAGGATCAACAAGTCACGATCAGTCGTGCGTCGATGTCGTTAACATTTCCTGCATCATTTGTGCTGGCAGCAGCAATGAATCCGTGTCCTTGTGGTTTCTGGAATGACCCGACACGCGAGTGTCGTTGCTCGTTACCTCAAATCCAGCGCTACGTTGGTCGCATCTCCGGACCACTGTTAGATCGCATCGACATTCACATCGACATACCTGCGGTGAAGTTTCGTGAGCTGCGTGGCGAGTCTGCTCAGGAAACGGACAGTTCTGCGGTGATTCGACAACGCGTCATCGAAGCGCGCGAGCGACAGCATCGTCGCTTTGCGGGCGAGAAGATCTTTTCTAATGCGGCCATGACGCCGCGGATGATCCGCGCCTACTGCCAGATCGATGCGCACAGCGAGAAGATGCTGGAGAGTGCAATGCGCCGTCTCGGTTTATCGGCGCGCGCCTACGATCGCATTCTCAAGGTCAGCCGGACCATCGCCGATCTCGAAGGCTCTGAAACCATCAACGCCAATCACATCTCGGAAGCCGTCGGTTACCGGTCGCTCGATAGAACGTATTGGACGTAACGGGTGGCCACGGAGGGCCACCCCTACAGTTGTTGCTGATCGAGCGCCTTCAATGATGTAGCGTGATCAACGACAACTGTAGGGGCGGCACTCCGTGGCCGCCCGTGCTTCAATCTCCTCGGCGCTTGTCAGCACCATACATCTGCACGTATGCTGCAACCCAGCCGTACGAAAGTATTGATTCGGCTGGGAAAACCACTATTTTTAGGGTCGGGTAAGGCAACGACGCGCGTGAAGCGCAGCATCACAGCCGCGTTTGAGGGTACTGATTTCCGCATCGCTTCCCCACGCGGGCATTCAGAGGAAACAGTGCTGCTCCCTTGAAACTCGCGGAAAGCGTGAGATTCGTGCCAAACAAGCCGGAAGTTGTGAAATTTCTTCCGAGCTTGCCCGAGTGGACGAGCACGTGACCGCAGCCGAAACCGAGACACCGCAAACTACAGATTATGAGCTGGCGCAGAAAGCCGCCAATGGCGACATGGGAGCTTTCGAAGAGCTTTACCAGCG
>DASTTS010000132.1:0-16984 GCA_035760085.1 Pyrinomonadaceae bacterium | reverse complement strand
ATCGCAGTGCGTTGCTGGTGCTCGAAGCTAAAAATTAATTGGGCCGGCGCAACGTTCGCAGACTTATCAAGCTGCCATTGCAACACTGCCCGACCCTGAATTCCCGGCTGGTTTGAGTCGACTCCCTGTCTTTCACCAAACGCCAACTGGTTGGCGACATCACTCGGGAGGTTTCCAAATGCCGGCAGCACGATCGCGATCTCCGGCTGCAATTGAACACCGCGCGAGCCGCCGAACTTGTGATTGAAACCAAACTTCGCCTGCGGAATGCGTGTGTAGGCAGCGCCGTATCCAACACCACCGAAGTTTGTGTTTTCGATCATGTTGGGCAGAGTCGATGAAACGAATGGCGACCAGTCCTGCCCAAACAAAGCAAACGCGCTGTTGGCGTCGCTGAAACGGCGATCGATCCTGACCCACGCTAAACGTATCGACGGCTGGCTCGATCGAATCGAAGTGATGTTGCGATTGTTAGCGCGCGGGAAGTCGCCTTCGAAGTCAAACTCGATTTTTCCGGTGATCGCTGTTTTCGGCGCGGGATCCAACCACTCGAAATTTGCACCGAGTCGCAGCCCGCGGGCGCGCACGTGAAACTCGGGCGAGTTGTTTGGACCAGTGTCTTGCGCGAGTAATGGCAACGGAAAATCGTTTCCCTGCGGTGATGATGAATCGTGAATGACGCTGGTCTTGAAGATGCCGTAGAACTTGAGTCGCGCGCCCGTGCCCAACTTCAGGTCGGGAATCAGACCTTCTCGTTTGGGTACATCGATTCCCATTAAGCGAACCGGCGCGACGGCGGCGATCACAGCGGGTGTGGGTTGTGGTTTTGGTACAACTGGCGGCGGCGTGCTGGTTTTAAACTCGGCCGTGATCGTCTTCACTTCAGCGGGAGCAGCCGGCGTGTGTATCGCTTCGAATTCTGTGGCCGAGATCACGCCTTTGTCGCGCAAGAGCGCCGCGAGGCGATCTCGTTGTTCGGCAGGTGACGCGTTCGTCGTAATCGCACGCGCTTCGGCATCGGTGAGAATGCCTTTCGCTTGCAACACCTTCACGAGCGGATCACTCGTATCAGCACTTTGCGAAAAAACCACCAGTGTACTTCCAAAACTGATAAGCACAATCAAAGAAAGACGTAGGTAGGTAGGCATGATCAGATCCTTTCGCGATTCACAAAGATCGAAGGGGATCGACGTCAGGTGCAAACAACTGTAGGGGCGGCTCTCCGTGGCCGCCCCCCGATTGCCACTTTGTGTTTCCGCACGGGGGCGGCCACGGAGGGCCGCCCCTACAGTTGTTTGCTCACGACTAAATTCGGGGATCTCTGTCTTGTTCCGAACGCTCACGTTCGTAGGCCTCGCGGGCGTCGCGGCCGGTGAGGGCACGATACCAGCCGGGATGATGCGTCCAGGCCCAACGCTCAGTCACAGTGCCATCCATCATCGAGCGAAACGTACCCGGTTGATGGGCCGTGCCTTCGTAGACGTGAATGATGAAACCGGCCAACATCAATAACGCAGCGAGATCGTGAACCACATAACTCACAGCTACGACCCACCGCGGCACCACATCGTCGAACCACAGCAACAATCCGGTGATCAGGAATAAGATGGCACTCAGAGCAATCAACCAGAAGTAAATCTTTTGTCCGGCATTAAAGAACCCGACATCCTCTGCCTCGATTGGATCTTCGTTCGTGGCGTACTGTCGAATCCTTTTCATCCAGCGTCGATCGGCTTCGACCCACGCCATTGGCGCAAACCAATTGATGAACTGAAATAAAAAGAAGACGTCGAACAGCAAACCAAACCACGGGTGCAGGGCGCGCGTTCGTGGTCCACCGCCGAAGATCGGCGTAAGCCAGTGAAAAAGCCACGGCGAGTAGATCGCAAATCCCGTCAGCAAGGAGAGAATGAAGAAGATCGCGACCGACCAGTGCAGGAAACGCGTGTAAACCGGATGCCGCAACAACTCACCACGATGAACACGCGTGGTCCCCATCCGCGCAAATTGGCCCCGCGCCCTTTCGTCAAAATCTTTTGCGGTTGAGCTCACGGCGTCTCCTTTCGTCCGGCGTCGATCTCTTCAGTTGGACCAGTTCTGATTTCCGGTGGCTCGGGCTGTGGCAGTTTTGGACCATAGAAAACGCGGTGGAAGAAAACAGCGGCGATGCCCAGTACACCCATTCCCAAACCGATCGGCTTTGCGAGCCATTTCCAGTAGGTATAGCTGGGCGGAATGACGGGATTTGCCGGCAGACCATATCGTTCGGGTGCCTGGATGTCGTGCAGCACGTAAACCACGTGCGTCCCTCCGATCGATTGCGGATCGTAAACACCGGCATTCGCAAACCCGGAGACTTCGCGTAACTGCTTCGCGCGTAACCCTGCTATCTGGACCATGTCAGACTTGGTGCCAAACTTCAGACAGCCGGTCGGGCATGCCTTAACGCAAGCCGGTTCGAGTCCCTGCCCTACTCGATCCGAACAAAGCGTGCACTTGTAGACTTTCTTCGTGTCCGGTTTGAACTTCGGAATGT
Organism: Pyrinomonadaceae bacterium; assembly: GCA_035760085.1. GTDB lineage: Bacteria > Acidobacteriota > Blastocatellia > Pyrinomonadales > Pyrinomonadaceae > PSRF01. Next base: position 14,448 of record DASTTS010000132.1, on the reverse strand, counting down.
CGAACGGGCAACCCGAGATGCAGTAACCACACCCGATACAGTTTTCCTGCTGAAAATCGACGATGCCGTTTTCATACTTGATGATGGCTCCATCGGCCGGACACGCACGCAAACAACCGGGATCTTCGCAGTGCATGCACTGGTCCTTGCGCAGCAGCCACATCAAGTTGTCGTCGCGCTCATCTTCGACAAACTTGATCAGGTTGTAGTAGTTCCACTCGGTCGACGGCATCGTCTGGTACGTATCGTTGAACGTCGTCTCGCGAAACGGGTGATCGTTCCATTCAACGCACGCGACTTCGCAGGCTTTACAGCCAATGCACGTCGTTACGTCGATGTACTTGCACACCTGTTCCTCACGACGCGTCCCACGCCCGGGCACGGGACCAGGATGCGCTGAGATTTCCTGAATCTGAAAGGTGCGTGGGTTTGCCATCGTTATGCCCTTTCGATCTTCACGAGGAACCCTTTGAACTCCGGCGTGTACGCGTTCGGATCGATCGCGGCCGGTGAAAGCTGATTTGCAGTCATGAGTGCGGTCTTGCCTTCGTCTTCGGCGATGCCGCGATAACCCCAGTGAATGGGTATGCCGATCTGATAGGTCTTCTTGCCATCGATCATCATCGGCTTGATGCGCTTCGTGACCATTGCCTTGCCGATGTACTCCCCACGAGCGCTCGTGACTCTCACTCGCTCACCACCGCTGATTCCCATCTCATCAGCCAGTTGTGCCGGCACTTCTACAAACGGCTCGGGCACGAGCTGCACGTTCATCGGATTGTTCTTGGTCCAATAGTGGTAATGCTCGGTGAGTCGATACGTTGTGCAGACGATATTGAATCCCTGCTCCGGCGTGCCGAGTTTGTCCAGGTCGGAGGTGAACTTTTTCGCGACTGGATTATTCGACTGCTGCGGGTGCAACGGATTTGCGATCGGGCTTTCCACCGGTTCGTAGTGTTCCGGAAATGGCCCATCGGCAAACGCTGCGAGCGGTGCAAAGATACGACCGACACCTTCGGGATTCATGATGAATGGTCCCATGTGATCCGAAGGCTTCGAATCGACTTTGAAATCGGGAACGTCGTTGCCGACCCATCTCTGTTGCGCCTCGTTCCACCAGACCTGACGGCGCTCACTGTCCCACGGTTTTCCGGAAGTATCGCACGACGCGCGGTTGTACATCACGCGACGATTGGCCGGCCACGACCACGCCCAGTTCGGGTAGATCCCAAGCCCCGACGGATCGTCGGTGTTGCGCCGTTGCGACTGTGCACCGGCTTCCGTCCATGAACCGGAGTAAAGCCAGTTGCCGCAGGCAGTCGTACCGTCGTCTCTGAGCCAGGCAAATCCGGGAACCTGTTGTCCCGCTTTGATTGTTACGCCGGGCTGGAGCGGATCGGTTAGATCGGCGAGCGCTTTGCCGTTGATCTCTTTTGCGACTTCCGCGAGTGACGGGTTCTCCGGAGTTACATAGGACCAACTGAGATTGACGATCGGATCGGGAAACTTACCGCCTTCTTTCTGGTAAAGCTCGCGAACTTTCAAAAAGATGCGCGCGAGTATTTCCTGATCGACTTTCGCGTTGCCCGGCGGCGGTAAGGCCACGTACTTCCATTGCAGCCACCGTGCCGAGTTGACGAATGTGCCATCTTTCTCAGAAAAGCCTGCGCCCGGCAAACGATAGACAGTCGTCTGAATGTTCTTCATCTGGTCTGTCGTCGTGCCTGGAGCGCGCCAGAATTCGGCCGTCTCTTCCGGATAGATATCGCAGACGACGAGAAAGTCAGCTTTCTTCAACGCCTCGATGTTCTTGCGCGAGTTGGGTCCGATAGCAACGCCGTTCATGCCAAAAGCAAAAAGGCCTTTGACTTTGCCCGCGTACATCTCGTCCCACATCTCAGTCCACGAGAACTTGCGATCGATCTTCGGCAGGTAGTGATAGTTGAAATCGTTTTCCTTCTTCGCTGAGTCGCCGTAGAGCGTCTTCAGGAACGACACCATGAACTTCGGCGTGTTGGACCAGTAGTTATACGAGTCCCACTCGTTTGGCTTCGAAGGAGACGGCGTCGTGCGTTTATTGAAAGTCGCAAGGTCCGTATCTTGCGGCTGTGGAATCTTGAGATAGCCGGGGAAGATGTCAAAGACGCCGCCCATGTCGGTGGCGCCCTGAATGTTCGAGTGCCCGCGCAGTGCATTTACACCACCACCCGCGCGTCCGACGTTTCCGAGGATCAATTGCAGAATCGCCGCCGTGCGAATGATCTGAGTGCCGGAGGTGTGTTGCGTCCAACCGACTGCATAGATGATCGTTCCGGCTTTCTTCATGTCGCCGTCTTTACGGATGGACGTGAACAGATCTGCGGCTTTGAGAAATTGATCTTTCGGGATGCCGGTAATGCGCTCGACCATCTCAGGCGTGTAGCGCGAATACTGTTGTTTCAGTAACTGAAAAACAGAACGCGGATGTTGCAGCGAGAGATCGTAAGCGACATTGGGCGGGAGCATTGGCGGCGGCTTTGTTCCGCCCTGGGCCGAGGCGCCTGGTCCACCGGCGGCCTGGTGTCCCTGGCCCATCGCGTCTCCACCTTTTTGCGGGGTCGAAGGTTGCGAACTAACCGATTCGGTCTTGCGTTCGAAATTCTTGCCAGGCTCTTCGCGTGTAGCTTGACTCGTTGGTGTTGATGACGCTCCTGCGGTCGTCTCCGGTCCCTTTGGTCCAACGTTACCGCCGGCCTCGTAATTCCAGGTTTCCTTTTCGTATGTCTTGCCATCGAAGCCCGAGAACAATCCGTCCTCAGGAAGTTTGAATCCTTCCTTCACGATGAATGCGGCGTTGGTGTAGTTGATCAGGTAATCCTTGGCGATGCGATTGTTTTGAATCGCGTACTTGACTAGCCCGCCGAGGAAGGCGATATCAGTGCCGGCACGGATTTGTAAGAAGAGATCTGCCTGAGTGGCGGTACGCGTGAAGCGCGGATCGACAACGATCATTTTCGCGTTGCGATGCAGCTTCGCTTCGACCGGCCACTTGAAGCCACACGGGTGGTTCTCAGCCGGATTGCCACCCATGATCAACATCATGTCGGTGTTCTTGATGTCGATCCAGCCGTTGGTCATTGCGCCGCGTCCGAATGTGGGCCCCAAACTGGAGACCGTCGGACCGTGTCAAACCCGGGCCTGCGTTTCGAAGTAGCAGAAGCCCATGCTGCGCATGGTCTTTACGGCAAGAAAGTTCAGCTCATTGGTGTCAGTGCAGCCGCCGATCCAGCCGATTGTTTCCAAACGATTGACCGTGTATCCATCCTTGTCCTTCTCGATGAACGTGGCGTCGCGTGTCTTCTTGGTCCAGCGAGCGATTTCGTCGACCGCCTTGTCCCAAGAGATGTCTTCCCAGTCAGTAGCGCCGGGACGACGCACCTGTGGTTTCAGCAAGCGCCGGTCGTTGACGATGTCCTGCTCGAGTGAAGCACCTTTTGGACACAAGGTGCCGCGATTGATCGGATGATCGGGATCGCCTTCGACGTGGACCACTTGCGGGACCGAGTTCTTCGACTTGTCGCCGAGCGTGTGGATGATCACGCCGCAGCTTACGGAACAATAAGGACAAGTGCTGCGCGTTTCGGTGGTGCGCTCGATCTTAAGTCCTTGAGTTTGCGCATACACCGGCGCGAGATTGAATCCGAAGACACTGACACCTGCACCTCCGATCAAGGTTGTCTTGATGAAGTTTCTCCTGGAGATATCCATGAAACACACCTCCGAGGTCGTCTTTTAGGAGTTGTAGGGGGTTAACGTGGTAAGACTAGGCCCAACTAAGATAAAAGTCAACGCAAATCTGTGTTTATCCGCGGACTAAAATCTTATGTCACAAACCGACCAGGTTCAGTTCGATCTTTGTATACCCGTGTTCGCGGGCCCAGAGGTCGAGCGGTGCAGCGTATAGCTCATCAACTAACGGAACAGCGTGTCCGAAACGAGTAAGATCTATTGCCTTGAGATAGTGTTTACACGTATCACACGCTTCGATACGAATGTGATCAAACTCCGGCGAGTGAAAATATCCGAGCTTCGCCGGACGCTCTTCGCCACAACTCGCACAAACCACACGTCGAAACTCCCACGACGTAAGACAAGTCGAACACAACAAGTCACGATTGCCGCTTTCGGCGCCACTCTCTTTCGACTGAAGAAAGCTAGCCTGCGGCCGGCCACCACAAAAAGGACACGTGCGTTCACCACCTGCAAGCTCTCGTCCGGTTGGCGCGATTCCCGTTTCCGCTAGCCAGCGCGTGTAAGGCTGAATAACCGACTTCGCAAAGAACTGCGTGTCAGACGGATTGCGCCAGTAGTTCAACAGGTCCTGCGCCATTTCGTTCGACTCGGTGCTAAGAAGTGCCTGTGCCTCCGCGGCCAGCGACTCCGGACCATTCTGCACAACACGTTTCAGCAGACCGCTCATCGACGCTTGCACTACCTCGAGATCGCTTTCCAGATTTCCCGACGGTAACCAAAAGCCTCTACGATCGCGAAAAGCTTCGTAAATCTCTTTTTGTGCGCGAAGAAGCTGCGCGTAGAACCGCAGCAGCTCTTTTGATCCGCTCGCATCGCCGGCCAGCGAATCTGCTCGCTCGATTTGTTTATCCCAGAAGTCTGACATGTTTACGATGGACCCTCTCCGTGGCCGCCCCAGGCTTCCCACATTGTGTTTCCGCGCAGGGGCGGCCACGGAGGGCCGCCCCTACAGTCATCCAACATCAAATCGTGAGGACGACCTTGCCGAAAGTCTCATTCGACTCGAGACGTCGATGAGCACTCTGGATCTGCTCGAGTGGGAAGACAGAATCGATTACCGGTTGAATACTTCCCCGCGCCAGCAGCGGCACAACTTCTTCTGCGAAGGCGGCGGTGATCGCGATCTTCTCGTCCAGCGATCGCGCGCGCAGCACCGTACCGATGATATGAAGACGTTTGCCCAGGATTTGATACAGATCGACCGCAGTCTTATTTCCGGCGACACCACCAATAAGAACTATGCGGCCCTTCAGCGCCATCGCTTCCAGACTGGCAGCGAAATATGGACCGCCATTCAGATCAAGCACGACGTCAAACCCGCCCTCAGTCACGTTCGCGGCAAAATCCGAAAGTTCTGTTAACGAGCCTGGCTGCGGCACATCAAATCCCGACTCCAGACCAAACTCCTTCGCACGCTCGATCTTGTCGGGCGTGCGCGAAGTACCGAACGCACGTCCTCCCAAAGCACGGACGAGTTGGATTGCGGCGAGCCCAACGCCGCTCCCAACGGCATGGACCAAAACGTTTTCTCCGGCTTTGAATCCGGCTTGTTGCAGCGCGTCAAATGCAGTTATGAAGACCTCGGGAATACCGCCTGCGGCAGTCCACTCGAGATTCGATGGCACAGCAGCTAATGCATCCTGGTGGGCCGTCACAAATTCCGCATGGGCTCCACCACCGATGATGCCCATCACGCGATCCGCCTTGCGCCAACCTCGAGCGTTTGCGCCGAGCCCGGCGATCTCTCCGGCGAATTCCAGCCCGGGGATGTGCTCGGGAATGCCTGGAGGGGCAGCATATCGACCAATTCTTTGCAGAAGGTCGGCGCGATTCAGTGCGGTGCTGTGTACGTGGACCAGAACTTCATCCGGACCGGGCTGTGGGGCCGGAACGTCCTGGATTTCCAGGACCTCAGGACCACCGAAACGAGTGATAACAACAGCTTTCATCGTCTAGCTGATCCAGCTCGAGCGGTTCGCAGGATCATCGAGAAACATTTCGAGAATTTCACCATTCGGACTCATGACAACGATCTTGTTTCGAGTGAACCCGTACCCGCACAAGCCGCCACATACCTGTCCCCACGTCAGTGTCATATTGGCGACATAAACGTTACTGAAACTCCGGCCGGCGCGTTCGTACACGTCCATCTTCTTAATCGAGGCCTCGTACTTCAAAGTGGTACTTAGAAACTTGAACCCGTTCTCCTGCGGTTTTTCTTCTTTGTTTCTGAAAGCTTGCGACTTGTTGTAGTAGTAAAGAACGGCTTCAGTCGTCACGAGATCGGTCGTTAGAACGGTACTGACGGGACCACCCCACCATTTAGGCTCGCCATCGGGCATAACGACATACGGCTCAGCCATGTAGCGCCACTCTTTTAGTAATCGGGATGCAACTGGCTCCTGGTTTTGGTAAAGCGCTTCTGCTTTGGCAAGCAGCCTTTCCTCAGCCGGCGATCCGTATTCACGCTTGATGAGAATCGGATGATTCTTGTCCCGACTATTTTCGGAAGGTATCGTGGCCTCCAGGCCAGGGACATAAACTGCCCATCTTGGTGTTACCTCAGTGAAGTAAGTCAACGGAACTGATTTCACGTACGTTGAGATCTTCGTGTACGCGGTGACGAACTTGCCGGCGAAGTCAGTCAACCTCTTGTCGTCGTTCGGGTATTTGTTCAGGTAGTCGCTGCAATACTCGTAGGCCTTGTTAGGATCATTCTCGATGTGCTCGATGCAGAGATAGTAAGCGGCGTGCTTCGCCTTGACGTCTTCCTGTGCTGGTGTGGATGCGCTCGTTGATAACAGAAATACTGCGATGACCAGATACTTCATACTCCACGCTCCTGTCCTGCCAAGAGTAGTTTCACTTCTTTGTGTTTGCAATAGAACGCAGGACAGGCAAAACACTTGCGTTATTGGGTCGGGAACCAAATGAGCAACTGTAGGGGTGGCCCTCCGTGGCCACCCCAGCGAGGAAACACAATGTGGAACGCTGGGGCGGCCACGGAGGGCCGCCCCTACAGCTGTTTGCATCTACAACAGCGTCAACACGCCGCCAGCTGTTTGCATCACAACAGCGTCAACACGCCGCCAGTGTGCCAGAAGAGTACTCGATCTGTTTTTCTGAATCGTCCTTCGCGGCAGTACGCTACTAAACCTGCTGCGGCTTTACTGGTGTACACCGGATCCAACAAGATCCCTTCCGTCTCAGCAAACAGCCGCTCGGCTTCCTGTGATTCGTTCGTCGGTATCGCATAGCCCGGGCCGATGAAACTATCATCAACGTACAGGTCCTCCGCAACCGGCTTATCCGCCTGGCCCAGGATCGAAAGCATTGGCCCAACCGCCAACAACGCGTTCTCGCGGATCGTCTGCGCCGGATCGTCGGCACTGACTCCAAGCAACTGCAAGTGTCGATAGTTGAACAATCGCTTTCCAACTTCGAGTCCTGCTTGTGTTCCGCCCGACGAAGTGGCGAAGACAATCGCATCGAATTGCTCACCGAGCTCCAGTTGCTGAATACCCAGCTCCTCGAACGCGGAGACCATTCCGAATGATCCAACCTCGTTCGACGCGCCTAAGGGAATCACGTAAACCCGCTCACCACGCTCCTCCAACTCACGCGCGACCTCTTTCATTTTCGTAGCACGCTCACTACTTGCCGCAACCGTATGAATCTTCACGCCGAGCAGTTCGGAGACGCGCGAGTTCGCACGTGCCGCGCGCGGATCACCGCCGCTCAGGATGAGCTCACACTTGAGCCCCAGACGCCTTGCAGTCAGCGCTGTGGTGCGCGCGAGGTTCGAAGTGATCGATCCCGTGGTAACAATGGTCGTGGCGCCATGCGCCAGCGCATCCGCCAGCACGTACTCGAGCTTGCGCAACTTGTTGCCACCGCCAAGATAGCCGGTGAGATCATCGCGCTTGATCCAGAGCTGAGGCGCGCCGGGTATTGCTTGTTTGAGACGGTCGAGTCGTTCGACCGGAGTGTTGAGATTGAGCAAGCGGAAGCGTGGGATGTTTGTAAACAACTCAAGCGCCGAAGCCTTACTGCCTGGTTCATTAATTCGTAGCCGTTCGGTACTCATAAACTCGTCCTTCCTACTGCATACCGCATTTCACTTGTAACTGGCTGCGGCAAAGCCTGTCTTGGTCTAATCACTGTTTCGGCAAATCGTTCCATCTCTTCAAGCTGCGGGCTACACTGCAACAGCAACAGATCCACGCCGGCAGCTTCAAACTCAGCCACGCGCCCGGCAACCTGATCCGCTGTGCCAACTAACCCCGATCTCAATCCGCGATTCGAAACGCTGTAATCTTCGAGCGAAACGTGCTGGTCCAGCTTCGTGCCCGCGAGCCATTGCTGATAGTTCTCATATCCGGCGGCGAATTGTTTGACGTTTGTAATTCGTTCCAACTCACGCCTCGCTTCAACTTCGTTGTCACGCACGATCGCATACGCCGCGACACCAAACTTCATCGGGGGCAAACCGAGCCGCTCCCTGCGCTCGGATAGATCCTGAACCTTCGCGCGCACGCGCGACGGCTCGTCGCCGTGCATCACGTACGCGTCACACCAGCGCGAGATCAGATCCTTCGCCGCTTCCGATTCGCCACCCGCGTAGATTGTTGGTCTTGGTCGCGTTTGCGGTTTGGGTTGTAACACCGCGTCGTCAACTCGATAGTATTTCCCTGCATACGAAAAGTGGTCTTCCTGCCACAACCGCTCAACAATCTCCAGCCACTCACGCGTCCGCGCGTAACGATCGTCATGTTGTTCGAAGTCGACGCCATATTTGCGCGCCTCGTCAGCCCACCACGAAGACACGACATTGAGCGAGAGCCTGCCGCTGCCGCCGATGTGATCGATGTTCGCAGCCTGCTTCGCTAACAGTGCAGGCTGATGAAAAGTGGGACGCACAGCGACCATCAACTCGAGCGTATTGGTAACCGCTGCCAACGCGGCGGCAGTGGACCACGCATCGAGTGACGGCGCTTCGACGCCCTTGATGTCGTTGAGATTGAGCTCGGCGATCAGCGTGAGGTCATAACCAATCTGCTCGCTACGTTGGGCCAGACGACTGACGTAGCTCCAGCTCGCTTCCATACCTTCGTCTTCCACGTTTCTCAGCCAACCGCCGAAAACCGGGAGCCAGTAACCGTAGCGCATCGCCTAACCTCCTCTTCCAAAAAATCGACCAGTTTTGCGTGTGGATCGAAGCCAATCACGCGCCTCGCATCAGCGACAAAGTTGGAAAGCGCGTTGATGTCGTAATAGAGAAGCGAACCGTCACGGTCGTCGATGATGTACTCCACTCCGCCGACATCGATCTGCGCCGCCTGGACGATTCGCTCGACCGATCGGATCACATCCCGCGGCGGTTCAAATGCTTCCACGCGCAGTCCGGATCGCGGCGCATCGACTGGACAGGCCGCGCGTACCAGTTCAACGCCATCGGTCGTTTGGCAGATATCAGCCGGGCAGAGATTGAAAGTGTCGCCTGTGGTGAAGACTTTGATGGCGTAGAGATACTTGCCGCCGAGCGTTTCCACGCGTGTGATGTGCCCGTCGTGTGGTGGAATGAACTCCTGGACCAGGCCGGTCTGGTCGATACCCAGATCAAGCTTCCCGTTCGCCGCGGCGTCGACCAGCGAATCGCGCGAATCAAAGCGCACGATGCCGGCCCCGCTGCCGCCGATGTTGGCTTTCACCACGATCGGAAAGCGAAGACCTTCTGAAGCGGCAACGGCAAGCGCGGTTGAATTGATAACGCGTGCACGTGGATAGGCGAGACCGAGTGAGTCGAGTAACGAGAGTTGGCGTGCTTTTGAGATCTCGATCGCAAAAGCCGTTTGCCCGTTGATGACTCGCGTTCCCAGCTCCTCCAGATAGTTTAGGTACTGGAGCGTGTAGAAGATTCCGTGACCATGGCCGCGCAGGTATGCCGACGGGCTCATACGGTTGAACACAACGTCATAATGCTTTTCGTTCTCGCCCGGATCGTAACTGTGGGCGGTGGCGTCGAGAGTGACGTAAGGAAACTTCCGCCGGTCGAGTTCGGCGAACAGCAGCCGAAACCAGTCCGGATGTTCGTAATAGATGGCCAGGGTGCTTGAGTGGTGCATCAATTTTCTCCTCGCTTGGTTGTTTGCAAGCACAAAAAAAGGCCGCTCGAAAGGAGCGGCCCTGGTGAATGCTAATGATTGCTATGAATCTATATTACATACACGTCAGTCCGCTCAATCGTCGGCTTACAACAACACAAACAAGCACACATCTGATCGTTCCTGCCGGATCGGATGATTGGTTGTTTAGTCGTTGCGGACATCATTACTTCTCTTCTGCGATGCGCTAAAAATACTCTCGTGCCCCACCCGCTGTCAACAATTTGCCGCTCGAATTAACCGCGGATCACAGCGTTGACATTTCCTCCGATCGGGAATAATCTGCTGCCACTCTTAGTAAGGCTGACCCCGAGCCTCTGCGTCCTCGCAAACTCGCTAATCAGTCTTCAATAAATCAAAGAACTTGCTTTCCCGTGGCCTTCTCGGCACATGGCTATGTTGTCCTGGCGCCGGTCACGATAAGCAGATAACCAGAAACTGAAAATCACTATGCACGAGTAGCAGGGTGAGAACCCGTTTTGCTTGTGCCGCTCACGAACGAGTGTCGTGACGCGCGTTCGTTTGCGCCGTCAGCATAGGAAGTTTGGGGAATTTCGGAATGGTCACAGTCATAAAGAAAAAGGAGGTACACGGAATGGCAAAATTCATAATGGCGAACAGGCGTGCCGGTAAGTTCCAGGAGACTGAAAAGCGTGCCTCACGGGCGAGCCTCGACATGGCCTTCGCAGAACGCCTCGAAGAGTCGGTAACTGTTTTGGGAGACACGCGGCCTGACAACGATCAAGATCGACGGATTATCAAGTTTGAAGCCTCGGCGGAAGAGGTTGCGAATAAGATAAAGGAATTACCTCCGGACGTCATCATTGAACCTGAGATTCTTCACTATCCGCTTGCCGGCCCACGCTTTCACTCTACGTGGCTACCCTTCGTGGCCGGGGCGCAGCCACTCGATGCCGGCGCGGGTATGAGTCTCAGGGTGCACGTTACCGGCAGTGGGAACGACATAGCAGGAGCGACTCTCACATTGTACCTTCGTGGCGCCCTGGGCCGTTCGATCAAGAAGACGCTGATCACACCGGCGTCCGGCACAGTATCGTTCGACTATAACGCGTTCTGGTCCCCGACTGCGCTCGTCATCTTACCGGCCGGGAACTTCTGGAGCTATGTTGTGCGCGGCCCCGTTGACCCGGTATCGATTGAGCTCCCGCCACTTCCAACAGAGGGAGAACTCGGCTGGTGGCACAGGGCACTTGGTATCAGTAGTTTTGATTCTGATCTCGGTCGTCCAATCCGCGTCGGCGTCATCGACTCGGGTTGCGGACCACATCCATACCTTTCCCATGTGACTGACGCCGGCGCGTTTCTGGACGGCGTCGAACACCCAAATCAGGGTGCCGATGTTGACTCGCACGGAACTCATGTATGTGGGACCATCGGCGCGCGTCCCGATCCGGGTTCGAATAACTATGGTGGGATCGCCCCCGGCGTGGATCTTATTTGCGCCCGGGTGTTTCCGCCTGACCGCGGAGCTGACCAGGGAGACATATCGAACGCGATCGACGCCCTATCTAAAACGCATCAAGTGGACCTGATAAACATGAGCGTCGGGGCGGACCAGGGTTCAGAAATAGCGCGCGACGCCATCATCGACGCACTGGAGCGCGGAACGCTTTGCATCTGTGCCGCCGGCAACAGCGCCGGCCCGGTTGAGTACCCGGCGGCGTTTGCCGAGACAGTTGCTGTCGCGGCCATTGGGTTGGAGGGATGGGGACCAGAGGGAACACTCACTGCGGGCCGCTATCCGCAGGAAACAGAGAAGTACGGCAACGATAATTTTTATTTGAGCAACTTTAGCTGTTTCGGTGACACCATAGATTGCTGCGCGCCCGGCGTCGGGATAATTGCCACAGTGCCGGAGCGTCATGGACTGACGGAGCCGAGCGGCGTGATGGACGGGACTTCCATGGCGAGCCCGGTCGTATGTGGCGCACTCGCGGCTATCCTGGCCGCCGATCAGGCGTACTTGTCAATGCCGCGAAACGTCGCGCGCTCCGAACAAGCGCGTGCTATACTACGGGCGCGGTGCCGGGATTTGCGGCTCGCGGCGCGGTACCAGGGACGTGGGATTCCACAGGTTTTCTAACCGCCGCAACTGCTGCAACCGGTGCCATCCGCGGAGGTATTATGATGAGCAAATACATCATCGCACCGAAACGAGAGTTTCGCAGTGTGACTCCTCGAAACTGGCAGGAAGACTTAAAAAATATCCAGGGTGTTCAAGTTATAGGCAGCCAGCCTGCGCGCGTGCATGTAGAGGCCACCGCGCAAGGCATTGATAGGCTGCGTTCGATGCTCGGTAACATGTACCACATTGAAAAGGCGATAACTCACCGGACGATCTAATCTGCGCTTAATCCGTTTCTCATTGAAGGAGGCTGCAAAAGTAGCCTCCTTTTCTATTGCAACAAAATCGCAGAGCGTGCGTACCAACAATCCTGTAAATCGGATAAACAAGATTATGAACGCGATCGAGGTGGCGGGGCTTTCCCGTACTTTCAACAGCCGGCGCGCGGTAGACGACATCTCCTTCACCGTGGAAGCCGGTGAGATATTCGGTTTCCTGGGCCACAATGGTGCCGGTAAGACGACGTCCATCCGGATGTTGACGGGCCAACTGCGACCCACCGCCGGCCATGCACGAGTCGCCGGTTGTGACGTGATCACGGAACAGCGACGCCTGAAACCACTCATCGGCGTTGTTTCCGAGAATCAAAATCTCTACGAGCGCATGTCCGCCAGGGAGAACCTGACCTTTGCTGCGCGACTTTACGGTACGGGTAACAAGCGGATAGACGAGGCGTTGGACCAGGTCGGATTACTCGATCGCGCGGGCGACAACGTGCAGCAGTATTCGAACGGCATGAAGCAACGACTGCTTATCGCTCGCTCATTGCTTCATCGCCCACAGATCATCTTCCTGGACGAACCGACCAAAGGATTAGATCCCATCGTCGGACGAGACATTCGTCGTCTGGTCCAGGATCTTTCGCGCGAGGGTATCACGGTCTTCCTCACTACTCACTACATGGAAGAAGCAGATCAGCTTTGCAGTCGCGTGGCTTTCATCAGCGCAGGAAAGATAGTCGCATTGGACACACCCGATAACCTGAAAGTCGCACACGGAGAAAAGTCACTTCAAGTACGACTCAACGATGGTCAACGCCTCGCGATACCTCTCGACGACCAGGACTCCGGAAAGAAAATAGAGCAACTAATATCCTCCGGCCAGATTCGAACACTGCATTCAGCCGAAGCGACGCTTGAAGAAGTATTCATTCAGATTACAGGGAGAAAACTTTCTGAATGAACACGCGAGTTGTCGCCGCCTTTGTGCAAAAAGATGTTGTCGACGCAGTAAGGAACCGCTATCTCCTGGGCGCCTTGGTTACGCCTCTTTTCGTCGCCATTCTCCTTCGTTTGCTGTTGCCTGGCATCAGTAATCTGAACTTCACGGTAGTGGTCCATGATCCTGGCAACTCACGCCTGGTTTCTGAATTGCGGGCCGTGCCGCAGATGAAGGTGGTAACGGCTGCTTCGGCTGAGGTAGTAGCAAACGAGCTCGAGAATGCTAAGGCGGTCGGGGGCCTCGCCATCCCAAACAACTTCGATGCAGATGTAGCAGAGCGGAAACAGCCTGAGCTCGTCATTTACGTCAACAATAAGCGGAACGACATCGAACAAGCGATGTTTAGACAGTTGGTGGAACGGCAGTTTAATGCGGTGGTGAAGGAGCACCTGCCGGCTCGTCTGACCTGGGTCGATGTCAACCAGGAAGCGGAGGCTCAAAGCTCAATATTAAATCTGAATCAAATGATGCTGCCGCTGCTGTTGTTACTCACATTTGCGATGACTGGTGCGCTCGTCGTGCCCTTGTTGCTGGTTGAAGAGAAGGAAAAGCGCACGCTGGATTTCCTGTTAACGTCGCCTGCAAGTTTGACGGAGATAATTGCGGGAAAAGCTTTGACGGGTGTGGTCTACAGCTTCCTGATTGCGGGACTCTTGTTGGCGATCAATAGCAGGCTGATAGACAACTGGCCGCTGACGTTGCTCACCGTTTTGTTGGGCGTGCTCTTCGTTGTTGCGGTGGGTTTGGTCATGGGAAGTTTCTTTCAAAACACGATGCAGGTGAACACGTGGGCCGGCTTGATCCTCTTCGTGTTGCTGGCGCCCAGCTTTCCTTCGCTGCGTCTGCCGGAGATGATTGACAAGGCTATGGTCTTTGTTCCGACGCACTACTTTGTTGAAGCACTTAGATTGTCTTCGGGCGGAACTCCTCCACCGCGGATCTGGGGCCACCTGGCTATATTGTTGGCGAGTACCGTGATCGCGTTTGCCGCCGCGATCTGGGGACTGCGACGCCAACAGAATTGATCTGAATTTTTTTGCAGCAGGGGTGGCCACGGAGGGCCACCCCTACAGTTGTAGTCGACCAGGCCACATCATTGGAGGCGCACGATCGGCAACAACTGTA
>DASTTS010000131.1:0-25215 GCA_035760085.1 Pyrinomonadaceae bacterium | reverse complement strand
CGAAAAGTTTTAATAGCATAAACGCTCGCAAATCGGTACGCTCATCAGCCACAAGAAGCAAAAAACGGTGGTGTCTTAATTTGAAAATCTTCTCTGCGGTTCTCGGCGTATCTCTGCGCCCTCTGCGTTTGAGTTGCCATTAACGCAGAGAACACTGAGATACGCCGAGGACGCAGAGAAAATCGTTCCGTTTAAGACACCGCTCAAAAAACGCTCTTTTGGACAATTGCCCGCGTGTTCGGTAGAATGCCTCTCGTTCCTCGCAATCAGAGCACGCCCTCGCGTGCTCTCTGCATGTAGATGGGCCGATAGCTCAGTTGGTAGAGCAACTGGCTTTTAACCAGTGGGTCGCAGGTTCGAGTCCTGCTCGGCTCAAAACCCTTCGAAGATAAAGCGGTAGTCACTGCTCGCATCCTGTTTGCAATTCGGAATAACTCACGTGCTAACATAAACCAATGTCTCTTCGATTTGAATGGGACCCCAGGAAGGCGACAACAAATCAGAGGAAGCATGGCGTATCATTCGAAGAGGCATTGAGTGTATTCGCTGATCCGTTGGCGCGAATCTTTCCTGATGAGGAACATTCGGTTGACGAACCGCGCGAGATCATCATAGGTCACTCCGCACGACATCAAATAATCCTGGTGAACTTTACAGGTAGTGACAACCACGTGCGAATTTTCAGCGCACGCAAGGCGACGCGCCGGGAGCGCAAAGACTATGAAGAAAACATTGGGTCGTAGAAAAAAATCAGTTAAAGAAGAAGAATTAAGTCCAGAGTATAGTTTTGACTATAGCAAGTCGAAACCAAATCGGTTTGCCGCTCAGATGTCAGAAGGAAGCGTCGCGATTGTACTTGAGCCGGACGTCGCGGCGGTCTTTAAATCGTCAGAAGCCGTTAACGGTCTTCTGCGTTCTATAATCTCCGCTATGCCGTCATCTAAGCGCTCCGCTCGAGATAATAGAGCAGGCTAACTGCTGTAAAATCTATTCTCGATAGAGCAACTGGCTTTTAACCAGCAGGTCGCATCACCATGTAGACATCAATGGTATTTCGCCACCTTTCCGTGACGCTGATACGCCTTCTCTTACTCTTCAGTCTCGTATTCAACTGCGTTGGCGAGCTACGGGCGCAGAAATCCAAGCCTGACTTCACCGGGACGTGGAACGCTCGACTCCTGGCAGACCCTAACGCTCCCATAAAATTACTCAAGATTTCTTACAACGATCCCAGGCTGGAGATCGAAAGAATTCTAATTGAGCCTAAGCCACCGCGCAGCATGGGATTTAATCCGAGTAGCCGAAATTTTGTGTTCTACACTGACGGACGAGGCGAGACTCAGAAGCCACTCATTCCAGATAAGCCAGGCGATTCAAGTAAAACTCAGCGTGTAGGAGAGAAATTTGTAACGACGGTCAGCTCGACAGAGTCAGGTAAAGAAGTCACTTCAGTTAATACAATCACCTTCGAGGTTTCCTCTGATGGAAAGCTGTTAAGCGAAACGTTCACGCTTGTGTCGGAAGGCAATACTTCCAATGTGGTTCGTCTTTACGATCGGGTTAGTGGCGCTACCACGAGAGACATCAACGGCGAATGGAAACAAAGACTAAGCGATCAATTGATAAGCCTGGTGGTTGAACACCACGATCCCGAGATAAAAGTGACGCGGCGAGTTGTTACTGAAGCACAAGATAAGACCGAAATCTCCGTCTACTACACCGATGGCCGTGGCGAGATCAACGTGAGAGATGGTCGTCCCCTGAAATCCATCACGAAATGGAAAGGACAGAATCTCAGCTTCTCATCTTCCCGCAAATCAAAAGGAGACGGTATAACCTTAAAAACCAACGAATCGATAAAGTGGGAGATCTCGAGCAGCGGTCAGAGTCTGATTGAAATTACAGAAACTAAAATGTCTCTGAACGAAGGCTATATGTCCTCACCAAAGGCGTCTAAGTTGATCTATGCACGCAGCTCACGCCACTTACCGGATTGAGTTACTCTCCCAGGATCGACAGATACGCTTTCCATGGTCCAACAGCGTCTCGATATTGCTTCGACATCACGCGGACGACTTGCCTGATGTGACCGAGATCGTGGACCACCCACGTTGATAACAACTGTCGCAACGTTACCACACCCAGCTCTGGATGACGGCCACGCTTGTCTAACAGATCAGGAGTGAGGTTCAGAGACTCTAACTCGCGCAGGTTTTTAGCACGTAGTGCCGCAAACGTGTCGAGCAGCTCGAGGATCGACTTCCCTTTTGACTCGTCAAACATCGCAACACGATCGAAGGGCTCGAAAGCCCGCGTCTCGCCGTGTTCGAGAATGATCTTCGCGCGTGGGATCCAGTCAGTTTCTTCGCCGTGGATCAAATGGCCCATCACATCGTAAGGGCTCCACGTCTCCGGACCTTCGTTTTGGACCAGCCAGGGTTCCGGAAGATCGCGTAAAAGTGAATTTAAAGTGATGGGAGTTCGGCGAAGGACGTCAGTCGCAGATGCAAGTTCGAATTCCATGTGATTTCCAGCTCAGGATAACTCACCCTGAGCTGGAAATCACGTGTACTGCTGAAGCGAACGTGCTACTGAATGCAGCCGTTGTCACACTCCACTGTCTTTTCGTTGTTTCCTGCAAGTGGTCCAACTCCCTTGCGGCCCGGATGCTCCGGGATGGAGATTGCTGCCGTGCCGACGTTATCGCTGTAATCCGTCTCCGGCAACTGGTGGCAGAAGCCTTGCGGATCGCGATTCGGGCAAGCCTCTCCCTTGCTCGCGACGAATGGCGGATTAACAGTGATGCGGATGATGTAGTCTCCTGGCGGCACGACCGGCTGGCCGTCACCACCATCAAGCACAAAATACTGTCCCGCGAGTGTGAAGCGATAAGTATCGGCCCAGCCCGCAGTTATACCCTGATTTCCAGGAATGCCGACTGCACCACAGCTTCGGAACTTTCCAGGACCCGGCGGAACTCCGCCAACGGGAACAGGATTCGGATCCGTGTCGAGCATGCAGAATCCGCGTTTCGCGGCGCGCCAAACCTGGCCCGTGCGTGGGTCGACGAGCTCGTAAAGTGCGTAGTGGCGGAAGTGGAAATGGTTATGACAAGTCGCCAGTTCAAATAAGCCATCGCCCGCGGCAACGTGATCGTTTGGATCGCCGACAAAAATATCCTGATTTCCGGTATTCGGCGTCATCACAGTGAAGCGCACGAGCTTGCGCAAGCCAGGCGTGACCTCACCTTCAATGGCACTACATGCCTCGGCCGGAATGTTTTCGTCGCGGACCACCCATTGCGATCCGAGGACGTCTGAACGGACCGAAAGGTTTGGACCAATAACTGGTGTTGCGCCACTTCTGGAAGCGTAAGCCATCCAGGCGATCCCGACGCCGATGCAGAGGGCAAAGAGGATCAGTAAGGAACGGATTTTAGACATAGTGTCTCCTTTGGTGTTGGGGTTAAGGTGAGTTCCAGACCGGCAGTGATCCAGAGAACGCAGGTTCCGAGGTAAGTCTGGAACTGACTGCGCAAGTGTCAGGAACTTGCTTTATCGGGGTTTAATGCGTGAACAACTTCACCCACTCCATGGTGAATGTCGGGAGCCTAACGCCTGAGACTGAGACAAGTCAAGCGGTGGAACTGACTCAGTGCTGCGAACCGGATTTGATTGTAAGCAGCACGATCTCGGGCGGCACAGCAAACCGCACCGGCACGATACTGGTGCCGATTCCGGTCGTCACAAAGAGGTGATGGTTGCTTTCAATTACGTGGCCACGAACCCAGCGGTCGCCGTAATCTGACGACTCGACCACAGGGCCGATTATGGGAAACCGGACTTGCCCGCCGTGCGTGTGGCCCGCGATCAACAACTGCACGCGCGGTGGCACGTTTGGAAAGATGTCGGGATTGTGGGTCAGCCCGATCAGCGGTTGTCCTTCAGGAACAGCCGCCAAAGCAGTGTCGATCCTTTGTGGGCGCGTCCAAAGATCTGCGAAGCCGACGAGCCAGAACGATGTGCCACGTGTGTCGATCTTCGCGGACTCGTTTTCGAGCACCTTGATTCCATTTTGCTCCAGACCCTGGCGGACTCGCATACCGCTGTACCACCAGTCGTGATTGCCGAGCACTGAATAAACGCCGAGCGGCGCGCGCAGATCTTTCAAAACTGGACCAAAGACCTCAGGCTCAACGGTTCGCTTCACCCAACCATTGCCCGACATGTAATCGCCGGGGATCACGATGAGATCAGGTTGTAGTTGATTGGTTTCCGCGACGATCTTGCGCAGCTTTTTCTCGGTGATGAACCAGTTGTCGACGTGAATGTCTGAAAGTACAGCGATGCGCAGGCCGTCGAGTTGTTGCGGCCAGTTATCGATCTGGATCGTTTGCTGGCGGATCACGAGCCGGCCCGGCTCGATCAGGAAGCCCCAGAAGAAGCAGCCCCCGAGAAACAACGTGATCGCAGCAAACGCGATGCGCAGACGTTTCGGCCAACGAGGAACCCGACCCCACTCGGCTGGACCAGGCGAGCGCCGCATTTCGTTGTAGAGAAACAGCAGCAGTCCGAGCAGAAGAGCGATGGCAGCGATGAATGCTACGGTCATCTTAATGCTAAACAATCTATCAGGTTCTGCTATCTTATGCGCCGTCGGATGCACGGTACCGGGCGGGTAGCGCCGGTTAGTTGCAGTCGACCCGGCGCTACCGCGCTTGGTACTGTGCACTCCCAGGAGCTAAAACCAATGAAAACTTTTTCAATTCTTGTCCTGGTTTTCTGCTGTACTGCAAACGTCTTTACGCAAACTCCCGACCGGCAGTTCATTCGTACCGACGCGAAGGTGATCGCGCTTGCGCACGTGCGCGTGATTGACGGCACCGGCGCGGCTGCGAAAGACGACCAGACGATCATCATCAACGATGGCAAGATCCAGTCAGTTGAACCCGCTGCGACAGCGAAGATTCCCGCGAATGCGCAGACGCTCGATCTCAATGGCTACACAGTGCTGCCGGGTCTCGTCGGAATGCACAACCACATGTTCTTTCCGATGGGCGGCACGCCGCCGATGTATTCGAACATGGGCATCAGTTTCCCACGGCTCTATCTCGCGCTCGGCGTTACGACGATTCGCACTACCGGCAGTGTTGCTCCTTACTCCGATCTCGAAATCAAAAAGCTCATCGACGCGGGACGGATGATCGGTCCGAAGATGCACATCACCGCGCCTTATCTCGAAGGTCGCGGGTCGTTCACACCGGTGATGCACACGCTCACGGGACCGGAAGATGCGCGCAAGCTCGTGAACTACTGGGCCGATCTGGGCGCCACTTCGTTCAAAGCGTACATGAACATTTCGCGCGCCGAGTTGCGCGCCGTAGTTGAGGAAGCGCACAAACGCGGACTCAAAGTTACGGGCCATCTTTGCTCGATTGGATACAAGGAGGCCGCCGAGATCGGCATCGATAATCTCGAGCACGGCTTGTTTGCGGATTCGGAATTCGTCGCCAACAAAGAGCCGGACAAGTGCCCGCCCGGCGTTTCGAATAGTCTGCGCCAACTCGATCTGAACAGTCCCGCAGCACAGGAGACGATTCGCACGCTCGTCGCGAAGAATGTCGCGATCACGTCGACGTTGCCGGTCTTCGAAGCTGGCGGCGCACCGTTGGCCCAAAGCGGGATCGGAGCGAGTAGCGCGTTGTTGAATCAACGCGTGTTGAATGTAATGTCGACCGATGCGCGCGTGCGTTACTTGCAGAACCGGGCACGCGTTTCGCCGGAGGGTAATTTCATCGCGCTGTTGCGCAAAGCGATGGAATTCGAACGTGCTTTCGTGAAAGCAGGTGGACTGCTGATCGCGGGACTCGATCCGACCGGAAACGGCGGCATCGTTGCGGGCTTTGGCGATCTGCGAGAAGTCGAGCTGCTGGTTGAAGCGGGATTTACACCAGTCGAAGCGATTTCTATTGCGTCACTGAACGGCGCGAAGTTTCTTGGTGAAGACGCACGCATCGGCTCCATCGCCACAGGCAAACAGGCAGACTTGATGGTGGTGAAAGGCAATCCCGCCGCGACGATCAGCGACATCGAGAACGTCGAGATCGTTTTCAAAGACGGTGTTGGTTACGACTCCGAGAAACTGATTCAATCAGTCCAGGGACTGGTCGGCATTCGATAAGCAATACACAAAAGGCACAAATGCGCATAAAGAGCTTTTTGTGCCTTTTTGTGGCTTAGTTCTTTGTTACTTTGAGGCCGGTAACGATTGCTTCGGTGTTGTGCGCGAAGCGGACGCCGTAAATGCCGTCGGTCGACTTGAGCTTGCCTTCTGCTACGACATCCGTTTTGTTGTAAGTCGCCACGACCTTTTTATTAATCGCACATTCAACTTTGTCGCCCTTCACGGAGAGCGCAATCTCCTGTGTCACCGGTTGGCCCTGGCCCGCAGCTTTGTTGACCGACGGATCGGCCGCGCCGCGTGGTCCATTCAGTTGGAAAGGCGCTGGTCCAAACCCACGCACGATGAAGTTACCGTTGCCGTAAGCGGCGCAGTACAAGTAACTCTGTTTGTCTGTTCCGAGATCGTTACCGGCGATCATCACACCGTAAGGATGTGGATGGTTATTGAGGCTCATGTACTTCGGTTCGGTAAACGTCGCGGTAACGGTGTAATCACCGCTCGCAGTGTTCTTCGGATTCCAGTAAGTGACGGCGGGACCGGTGGTCACGTGCAGGCCGTCGCCTTCCTTCTCGAGTTTGGCGCTATTGAGTGTCAGTCCTGCGGCTTCCTCTTTCGCATCAATCTTCCCGGTCCAACCGGGAACAGAAATCCCGCCACCGGCAACTCCCCTGGAACTCTCCATCGGCGTACCCTGCGAAAACATCACGCTCGGAATCGCCACGACGGCGAGCAGAACGAGGGCAAAAGCAGAAACGTAACGCATGTGCAATCCTCCTCAGTTTTATCGAGTGTTTGGCGCTAAGAAGTAAGCCGACGCCGGCCGCCGGAAAACGAAGAAGAGGATAACAGAGAAGATTGCCACGTGCATTAGCAGGAAGAACACGGAGTGGAGGGCGCTGATGATGATGTGGAAGGTGATCCAGGCGACGAGGAGCCAGCGGGCCCAGTTGCGGCCGTAGAGCATGAAGACACCGGCGACGATTTGCAGGAAGCGCGAGAGATGAACGTACCAGTGACTCACGAGATCGCCGCCGCGCACCACACCGCTCAGTAGCGCTATGGTGCCGAAGACGATGAAGATCCAACTAATGATCGTGATGGATCTGGGCCGCTGCATGGCCCAAAGATTAACGCTTTATTCTGCGCCGGTAAAATAATGCGCCGCCGCCGAGTGCCAGCGCGGCGAGGGTGCCACCACCGATCATCAGCAGTTGATAGCTTCGCGGCTTAGAGGCGGAGAGCATTTGAGTGGGCTTTGCACTCTCCTGGTAAGCGACTACCTCAGCGTTAGCCAGCGCGGTTTCTAAACGCTGCCGGCTGCTCTCAACAGTTCTGAGTTGCGCCAAAACGCCGTCTCTCTCAATCGTCAACTGGCGTCGCCGCGACTCACGCAATTCCTCCGGTCTGGTTGAACCAATTCCGGCCAGTGAGCGTTCGATGTTTTCGGGCTTGAGACTCTCATCCAACTGCGCCACTCGCGCGCGCAAATCAGCCTCATGGGCCTGCACATCAAGCAACTGTGACTTCAGTTTATCGACAGTTTCGGCCGCACTCTCAGTCTCCTGCGCATAAACGGCCACCGAAAACACCAGCAGTAACAACAACACTAAACCGGATTTAAGTTTCATTACCTCCACCTACTTCGCTAGCCTCGAAAGTCTACGAGCAATTCGATAGCCATTCAACAGCTAACGCGTAATGTGGCTACAAAGAAGCACAAAAATCACAAATTGTGCCCTGTCAGTTTTTACAGGCGTTTGACGCGGCGCCAGCGCTGTGGATCGGTAATACCGAGCGAGTAGTCGTCGAAACAGGCGTGCACGCGTGCCTCGATCGGTATCGCACGCGCAGGCGTAATGTTGTATCGCACAAGCGAGCCGCAGTCGCCGGTGCCGCGACCTTTCGTGTGAAACACAAGCTGCTTCTTCTTATCGTCGAAAGTCGGAATACCCTCAACCTCCGCCATCAACTTTGTTGAAATTTTGTTCACGTCGTCATCGTCGCCCTCGTAGGTCTTCAGCTTCAACATGCGCGGCGGTGTTTTACCTGACTCCGAATAATGCATGAACAAATAACGCGGCTGGTACGAGCTCTCCTGCACTTCGATCACGACCAGATAATTCTTCTGGCCCAAACTATAAAACGCTAGCCCACTCTGATCCTGATCGTTAGTAGTTCGCGAGCGCCGCCACTGCTCTTCAAACTCGATCGGCCAGCCAAGCACCTTCTGCCACGCCGCACGATCCGTGACCGTCAGATTCGACTTTTTCACCGGCACCTGCGCCCCGCAAACAGCAGCACAGTGCACGACGACAACACACATCATCAAAAATTTTATCTTCATAGACCACACCAGATCACACATAATCCTGAAGCTCATTCGATTCTCCGCGAACGGCTGCACTGTGCAAGATCATGAACTCTTCGAACGAACGCGCCACGTCCGTGACCTCCGTTAATTCGATGTCATAGCCGTCAACTACTGAACCAAACGCTTCTCCGGTTGTTCGAAAAGCGAGATAAGCGTAATCTCCGCCGACCGAATACATAAACGGCAGATGTCGATTCCAGAACTCGACCACTCTCGCCGTCTTCTCCTGATTCCCCTCCGCTCCTTCGAGACTGATCTTCTCCATCTCGTTCCAAGCCCAGTCAAACTCGCTCGTTCCGTTGTAATCGTCACCACAAAGAAACCAAACAGTTTCGTCCGCATTCGCGCAGAACTTCACGCGCTCGAGAAACTTTCTGTAGTCAGCGGGGATTCGCGGATGGCGAAGGGTGAACGACTCGTTAAGTGTCGTTCCCCCTTCTGAAGTCAACTCAACCCGCCATCCTGCCGCTCTGAGAACGTCGAGATAAGCATACAGATTTTCATCCGTCATATCCGTATTGGAATCTTCTTATCGGTGCAGAAGCTCAGGATTTCATCCCTGATCTTATTGCCCAGATTAGTCATCTTCGTGTGCGTCGGATTCTTCCAACGCCCGCGTTCACCGGTCGGGGTCAAGGTTTGTCCCGGAGGACCTCCCAGACCCAACGGGTGCGGATGGTGACCGCCTTTCTCACCTGGCATTTTCCGGATCTTGTCCGCTTCAGGCTTGGGCCGGTAGCGAACCGGCGTACGATCGGGATCCATGCCCTGCCATTCAGGATGATTGTTAAACCAGTCCATGGCCTCCTGCAATATATCAGGCGCCGCCCGCAACCAGTCTTTCAATGTACCTCCGATAGGCGGATAACCTTGCGGCGTACAGACGCACTCCGCCAATCCCATCGCCTGAGCGATCGTTCGCACGACGAGCCACGCTATGAAACTGACCATACTCGCGAGCCACGATGCAGCCCGCAGGAAGATACAGGCGATTGCTCGCGCCAAACGTTTCAGCGCCGAGATGACCTGTGTCCAGATCCGGGCCAGCAGACCGCGCTCGACTGCTTCAGCCAACCCGAGCGGGTCAACAAAGTTAACCGGATCTGCGTGGACGTACAGGTACTTGTGCAGACCCAGCGGCTCTTCCATGAAGCCCGGGAACGGATCCATCGACGTAAACCTGCCCTGATCCGCGTTGTAGTATCGCGCTCGCAGATGGTAGAGCCCGAGATCCGCATCGAACCGCTCACCACTGTAGAGATAGACATTCGGTGTGCTGCCAGTCTGCGACAGCAGCTTGCCGAACGCATCGTACGAGTAGGTGTCGGTGACGACGCCATCAGTGTTCGTCAACTGGCGCACACTGCCGTGGCCGTCCATCGAGTAGAAACTCGTGGTCCACACGCCATTAATCTTTTGTCGTTGACTGATGATCGAGTGGCCGTAAGTGTATTGCTTCTGCACCTCGCCATTCACGACTTCTTCAAGCACCTGCGAATAGCCGGTGGCATTGACGTCGTCGACGAGATATTGCGTGGTGACACCACCAACGGTCTTCGACGCGAGATTACCGTCGCCATCATAAACAATCCGCACGGCGCCGCCGTCAGCACTCTTGATCCGGTTCTCGAAGTCATAGGTGTAACTATGACCAGCAGAAGCACGTGTGTTGCCGTTGGCGTCGTACGACTCATCAGTGCGGCGATCGTTTGCATCGTACGAAGTGCTAGCTGAAGGTATTCCCGGCAGAGTCGAGAGCCGCGAGAGTCGATTGCCGGACGCATCATAGGTGTAATTGACGGTGCCGTTCTTCGCGGGATCCGGATCATTAGCCATCACTTCGCGAGTTAGTTTGTAGGTTTCGTCGTAGGTGTACGTGTAAGTGCGGCCACCCTGCTCCGTTACTGACAAACGACGTCCAGTCTTGTCGGTGGTGTACGCGTAGCTCGCGAACGTGGCGCCGGCTTTGTCGATCGTAAGGCCCGTGAGTCGATTAAGCGGGCTGTACGTGTACTCCGCTTTCACACCATTCGGACGCAAGTCGGTCTTCAGGTTTCCGACGTCGTCATACGTGTACTGCGTGATTCCCGGAGAATTCTGGTTGTCAATCACGCGATCCAGCCGACCGAGATCGTCGTAGCCGTAATCGAAGGAGGTACCGTCAATGTTCGACGAACGAATGGAGGTGACGTTGTCGGCGGCGTCATAGCCATACGTGAGCGTGCCCGCCGGTGTTTGTTTCGTAAACAAGCGATCACGATCATCGTAGGTGTAGGTGGTGGTGCCGCTGACATCGACCATCGTTTTGCGCCGGCCAGTCGGCGTGTAGGTGAACACGACGTCCGGCTCGTTTAGCGTCGGATCGGGACGCTTCACGAGCAGCCGGCTCATCGCGTCGTACTCGTAGTTCGTTTGTTTACCGCGGAAGTCGGTTTGTGTTGCCACATTGCCGATCTCGTCGTACGTAAACAGCTCCGACATCCCGAGCGGCATCACGCGCTTGATGATGCGATTCATCGCGTCGTACTCGAATCGCGTCGTACGGCCGTTCGCGTTGATCATGGACGTCATGTTGTTCAGCGCGTCGTAACCGTATTGTGTGACCTGGTTCTTCGCATCGGTGACTGAAAGCAGGTTTCCGACCGCGTCGTAACCGTACCTCGTAATCCGGCCTTCCTGATCAGTCGTGGTCAACACGCGACCCATGCTGTCGTACGAACGCTCGGCAGTGGTGCCGTCGAAGTACGTCGTACGAATCATGTGATCACGCACGTCGTAGGTGTAACTCGTCTCCCGCCCATCCGCATCGACGAACGCAATCTTCCTGCCCGCGTCATCGTAACGGTAAGTGGTGAACTTGCCGTCCGGATCGATCACCTTGGTCATACGATTGCGACAACCACAACTCGGATCGTACTCGTACGTTGTTGTCTTGCCGCGCTCATCCGTCGCCGTCTTGATGCGTCCGACTTCGTCGTAAGTAAACGTGAGCTCGGTCTGATTGGGACGAATGATCTTAGTCAACTGTCCTGCGTTGTCGTACTCGTAAGTGGTCTTGCGATTGAGCTGATCGGTTTCGCTCGTTCGCTGGTTACGGAAATTGTAGGTAAAGCTGATCGAGGTGTTGTCGGGATAAGTAACCTTGCTCAGGCGGTTAGCAGCGTCGTATTCGAACAACGTTCGGAATAGAGCTTGAACCGGAGGAGCGAGTCCTGGTCCCTGCGGCCCGGATCTAGCGTCGATCAGCTGGGTCCGATTTCCGTTCGCATCGTAGATGTTGGTAGTTACGTTGTTGAGCGGATCCGTCGTCGTCAAGAGACGGCCAAGAGCATCGTAACTGTATCTCGTCACACCGCGCGCATCGGTCATCGTCAACATGCGGCCCATGTTGTCGTACGTGTAAGAGATCGTGCGGCCGAGTGGATCGACACGCGTTACGATGTTGCCGAAGGCGTCGTAGCTGAACTTCGTTACACGTCCCTCGCCGTCGACGAAGCTCAATGGATTGCCCTTATCGTCGTAGACGTAACTGAGGTTGTTGCCCAGCTCGTCATTAATGCCTGTCAGATTGCCGTCTCCGTCATAAGTCATAGTGCGAAGTTTTCCAATCTGGTTCGTGACTGTCGCCGGCGAGCCAAACTGGTTGTTTGTATAACTTATGGTCTTACCCAACGGATCGGTGATCGACTTGATATGACCGTTAGCGTCGTAATCCCACGTAGTAGTCTTCAAAAGCGCGTCGGTTTCGGTGCGCTTTTGTCGATTGGGGAAGTACGTGTAAGTCTTCGTCCGGTTCAGCGGATCTGTTTCGCTGAGCACGAGTCCGTTGCCATCAAACTTCTTGGCAGTTGCACCCGTGTTGTCCGGATGAATGGTGGTGATGATGTTGTTGACGAGATCGTAGGTGTAGCTCGTCTTCTTGCCCATCGCGTCAGTCACACTCTCGAGCCGGCCGTTCGGGAAGTAAGTGGTCGTGGCTTCAGCATTACCGCGCGCATCAAATCCTTTGCGGAAGAAGTGACCCGGATCGTATTCATATCGCAACGGGTTCTCGATGTCGGGCAGTTGGACACTGGTCAGATCACCGTTCGTGTCGTAGTTGTAGTGATAGACCTTGCTGGCGGGATCGGTAATCTCAGCGATTCGACCCTGAGCGTCACGCGTGAATGCAACCGTCAGATTACCGGCACTGCTTGTGATCCCGTTTGGACCAAACGTCAGTGTGTTGCCGTCCGTGTTCTTCAGCGACTGGAGTTTTCCATCCGAGGTCATCGTAAATACGCGGCCATATGGATCCGTGTACGTGAAGGCGGTCGGGTTGTAGTTGATGTCGAGCGAAAGGAAGCAGATGAAACCGCTCGAGCCTGATCTCACCAGCAACCCGCAGCCATTCGACGCGAGCTTGCCAAACACACCGGGTTCGGGTGTGTAAGTTGGTTGATAGAAGAAGCTGAACGGGAATCCGAACGACTGTGGCGTGAACTGGAACGTCACGCGACGGCCGGTGCTCGGCTCGGTAATCGTGACGTCATTGTCCGGGCTGATTTCCAAACGTGGTCCTGAGATCGC
Source organism: Pyrinomonadaceae bacterium (assembly GCA_035760085.1). Lineage (GTDB taxonomy): Bacteria > Acidobacteriota > Blastocatellia > Pyrinomonadales > Pyrinomonadaceae > PSRF01. The sequence continues at coordinate 12,092 of DASTTS010000131.1, read as the reverse complement.
GAGTGACCATCCATAGCCGAAGTCTTTGTTCAGATTTCGCTCGAGACTGTCGTACTCACGCTCGATGGTGATCGGAATACCGCTGACCGGAACGGTCATGTCAACCACAGAGACGGTCATGCGTCCGGGCTTGTTTTCGCCCGTCACGGTAATCATCACCTGGCTCGCCTGTTCGTTTCCGTTTTGATCGGTAGCGGTGACACGGATGACGTAATTGCCATTCGCGAGCAATGTCGTATCGATTGTCGCGAGTGTGGCTCCGGCGCCGCCCTGGCCGTTTTCGAGCAGTGTTGTGACTGCCGCAGGATTCGCTGCGGGCCAGTATTCAACCTTCACGTTCGTAAGCGTGAGCCCTGCGCCGACTGTGATCGGCACAGTGCCGGTGACTGACGCGCCATTCAATGGCGCACCAATCTGGCCTTGCGTGACTGGTGGCGATTGCGGCGTGAGCGTCCAAACCATCGAAACTGGCGGAGTGCCGTTAACGTTCGCAGTTGCTGTGCTGCGCACGAGTGCGGTGACCGTGTCAGTACCGGGATTCGTGCCGGCATAGCTGAACGTCGCGATACCTGAGGTGTTGGTTACTGCACTGCCGGCCGTCGCGTTTGGTCCGGAGACCGTGAACTCGACGCCGAAGTTAGCCAGCGGAGTGCCTGCCGAGTTACGCAAAGTCGCCCGCACTGATTGCAACGTGCCGGTTACGTAGGGACCGGGCGCCACTGGCGCGAGTTGCAGCGTCGCGCCCACTAGCGCCGGCGACGCATTAACCACTATCTGAATGTCATCTGTGCCGATGCGATGCGTATCGTTGGCCGACAACCGCAGTACGTATGTGCCCGGAGTCGAGAAGATCGCTCGCGTCACCGGATTGTTGATTTCATTGAACGTGACGAGGCCTGGACCACTCACCTGGCTCCAGAACGTCGACACTGTTGCGCCGGTTGGGAATCCGTCGTCAGCAACGGTGCCGTTCAGCGCGGCAGTGTTAGGCAACGTGATGGTCTGGTTCGGTCCGGCGTTGACAATCGGCGCCGCGTTCGCAGGCAGCACAGTAACTGTTACTTCGTCGCTGGCCGTGTGTTCTGAGTCAGTGGCCGTTAACTTCAACACATAAGTGCCCGCCACTGTAAAACTCGCCTCAGTCACGGGTGATGCCGGCTTCGTGAAAGCAACGTCGCCCGGTCCGTTCACCTTGGACCACGACAGCGCGAGTGATTGACCGCGTGGGAAGCCATCGTCACACGCATTGCCACTCAATTTCGCGAGATCAGGCAGAGTTACTGTCTGATCGCCGCCGGCGAAAGCTGTCGGCGGCTCGTTGGGAACGACTGGCAGCGTGAAGCCACTCGTGCCCACACTGAGGTCGTAAAGTACCGGCGACTCGCCGCTCGTCGCTCGTTTGAAGTTCACAACGATGCGCAGGAAGCGTCCGTTAGCAACCGTTGGATCGGCACCGTTCGTGACTGTCTGAGATGGGCCGAATGTCGTGCCGTTCGTGCTGCTCGCCACCGAAACGATAAGCGAAGCATCACCGCACATCTTCGCCGTCCAACCGATGCGACCCCATTCAGCGCCCGTAATCCCGCTGTCGAAGACAGTGGACCACGTGCCGCTGGCCGGAATACCGGTCAATGTGCTGCCGGTCATGTCGCTGTAGTTGTACAAATTGCCGCCGAGATCTCGGGTGGTGAAATCAACAGCGCCGACTCGCGTCACGCCGTCCGGACCGAGGGGGCCAAGATTCGGATCGATACGCGAAACTGTACGACTGTTGTGGTTCGTCGCCCAGATCTTGCCCGCACCGTCCACGGCCACACCGGTTGGACCACTCTGAACCGTGATCGTGCCAACGTACGTGCCGTCGTTCTTCAGATGGCCCACCGTGCTGCGGTTCAGCGAGTGTGCCACCCACACGTGATCGTTCCTATCGACCACGCAGCCCTGTGAAAATGCATCGCCCTGGTTAAAGATGCCGAGCAGCGTGCCGTTCGACGCAAACTTACGAATCTGACCGTTGCCAAACGACGTGTTCCAAACGTTGCCGCCGCTGTCGATACAGAGGCCGTAACTCGGATGGTTGAAGCCGGTCCAATTCGTACCGTTCGCGCCGGTCAACGGTTTCGAAGTGTCCCAGCGCAGCATCGGATTAGACGACCAGATCACGCCGTTCTTATCGATCAAGCCGCCGTAGCCGCCGAAACCAACCGTCGGCTCAGCGCGCTTGATCTGGCCGGTGACGCCGTCGATCAGATCGAAGCGACGACCACTCGTACCACTCACCCAGATGTCGTTGTCTTTGTTAACTGACACGTGGCGCGTGCCGAACGAGTTGACCTTCGTGTAATGAATGATGCATTCGTCTTGCGCGGTTGAGACACCGCCATTCGTGTCCGCGCCACCAGTGTTCGTCCACGGCTTAATGTCACCAAAGCCCGTTGAGGTCTCGATGATGCCATTGCCGTTGCGGTCGACACACTGCCCGTTCTCGACGAGACCGACGTGCACGACGCTGTTGCCGGCGCGATTTGTGTTCCACACGTTTCCGTTCAGATCGACCGTAGTGCGCGATGGATCTCTTGGCTGTCCAGCCGGCGAAGTAAAGTATTCGCCAAGTACCTGCCCGGTCTTGGTATCGATCTTCACGATTGTGCCCTTCGAAGACACGGCGACCCACAGAAAGTCGAGCTCATGGGCCGTGTCTTCGAGTTGCAACTGGTTGGCGATATCGTGAACGACGCTGAACGAGTTGCCCTGATCGAAGTCGGCGTCGAGCGTATAGGTCCGTTCTGCGAATGGCTTCGGTTTCACAACGATCGTCAGCTCGTCGCTGGCGCTGAGTTTTCCGTCAGACGCAGTCAAGCGCAGGACATACGTGCCCGGCGTCGTGAAGATAGCGATTGCATTGAGCAATGTCGCATCCGGGAAGACGACGGGACCAGGACCACTCACGAAGCTCCAGAATGTCTCGAGCGTCGACCCGCGCGGCAAGCCGTCGTCTGTCGCACTGCCGTTGAGCTGGGCGTTGCCCGGTAAAGTGATCTCCTGATCCGGACCGGCGTTCGCCGTCGGCGGTTGGTTCAGCAGCACCGTGACCTGCATCTCGTCCGAGACGGTGAACTCGGTATCTGTGGCTGTCAGTTTCAGCGTGTAAAGACCTGGAACCGTAAACGAAGCGGTCGTCACCGGCGCGTTCGCGTTGCCAAACACGACTGGTCCCGGCCCACTCACGACGGTCCACGTGGACGTGACAGTGCTGCCGTGCGGCATACCGTCGTCCGTGATCACGCCTTTCAAGAACGCTGGATCGGGTAGTTCAATAATTTGATCCGGTCCGGCGTCGACTGTCGGAGGTTGGTTGTTCGGAACAACCGTCACCTTCAAAGTGTCGCTCGCGCTCAACTGGCCGTCCGAGGCCGTGAGCTTCAAGACGTACTCACCCGCCGTCGTGAACGTCGCCGTGCTGATCGCTTTCGTCGGATCGCTGAACACGACCGGGCCTGGACCACTCACAACGCTCCACGTGAGTGCAAGCACACTGCCCTGCGGCAGACCGTCATCACTCGCGATTCCGTTAAGGCTTACCGAGTTGGTGGGCAGAGTTATCGATTGATCGCCACCCGCATCGACGATCGGCGGGCGATTCACTGGCGGTGGCGGAATGTCGCTCTCGGTGATTTGCAACACGCCGTTGCCGTTCACGAACAGGTAATTGCAAGCAACGGTACCACGCACGCGGCCCGTGCCTTCGATCGTGATGGTGCCCTGCGGCGCGCGTACGATGCCGTAAAGCACGGCACTGCCGCTCACTTTCAATGCATCTTCAGGATCTGACAGACCAGTAGCGATCTTCAGCAACAACCGTTTCGGATTGTCCGCCGCGCCCAGTGTCGAGCCGGTCAACGTCACGCGATTCTTGACTGTCAGGACGATTGGACCAGCGAGACGCAGCTCGCTGCTCCCCGTCAGCGTCAATTCTTCAAGGTTGTAAACAGTCGGGGTTTGCGAATTAGCGTCGCCAAACACGAGAACATTCCGGCCCGAGACGTTGAACTGCCCGTACGTTCCCGGTGGCACTGCGATCGTTCCGGCACTTCCGGAGATCGTGAGATTTCTTAACGTTGCCGGATCGCCAATGGACTCACCACTATGGCTGATCGACACGTCGCGTGTGCCAGCCGGCGCCGGCGGTGCAGCCACGTTCTCAAGTTCGATGGGGTTCGTGCGCGCGACGACGTGTCGCAACTGCGAGCTGCCCTTGATCGTGATGGTGTAGTTCGACGGTTCTGGATTTTCTGTACCAACCAACGTGCCGCCGTACGTTGCCGGCTGGCTGTGCAGCACGACTGGCGTGCCGGGCACGAGCAGATCTGTAGTGATCGTGTCGGTGCCGTCGAGCGTCACGTCTTCCGGCAGCAACTGCCACAACGAGCCTTCCACACGCCCGCTGTTCAGGAGCGTGACGCTGTGTCGCACCACCGCGATCTTGTCGTACAACTGTTTCACCGGCTGGATCGGATTGATGCCCGCCGGCGCAAATGCAACCTGCTTGAACTCCGTCGCGCTCGCGAGCTGCGACGCCACAAACTGCAAACCATTCCAACGCAAACGCGTGATCACACCCGGCGATTGCTGCGTCACGAGAATGTCGCCGATGATTCCCGCAAACGCGCCATCACTCGCGCCCCAAACTTTTCGGCCCACTGTGTCGACTGCGAAGAAGTTTTCCTGCGCGGGCACCACGTCGATGTCCTGCGGTTGTACGTTAACCGGCAGCGAGCTCGACTGCCCCTGCGCGTCGATCGCGTATACGAGCGACTGATCTTTCGCGCCCGTGATGATCTTTCCTGACCATGGCCCATATCGATCCGGATCGTCAGGTACTGCTGCGACGCCTGCAAGTCGCGTATCAAGACCCGCAATCTTTGTCGCTTCGGCGGCAGCGTTCACACGCCACACACCGCCCGTCGTCGTCACCGCCAGTAGATCGCCGCCAAAAACTCCGGTGCGATCGAGATACAAACCACTAATCGCACCAGTCTCATTCGTGAGCGTGGCCCAGGGGTTCTGCACCGTCGCGCCCGACGCATTCACACGCGCGATCGCTCCGGGCACACCTGTGCTCGTAAACAACTCGCCCGCGGGAAATCCACCGCGACTCATTCCCTGCCCTTCATCGCGACTCGTCGCAATCACCAGGTCGCCGCTCAGTCCGGCAACGTTTGAGAACGAGGCCCTGCTTCCGTCAGCTGCGACGGCTTCGAAATTGTTTGGCAATCCGCCCGGCGTGTTTGCCGACAGCAATAGCTTGCGGCTCGACGCGTGATAGTCAAGTCCCGAGTAATCCTTGAACTCGGTCGTCACGGGCGTCAGCACGACGTTCCAGTTTTCCTGCGGCGTTAACGCAGCACGCAGCAACGCGATCAGGCTTTGCTCCACGAGCGCGAGCTTCATCAGCAAATGGCGCGGTGCATTGCTGATCGTCGATACGATCGGCGATGGACCATGCGACGCCGCCATCACTGGAGGTGTGATCACTTGTACCCACAGGCAGATGAGCAAGAAGATAACGAGTCTTTTGGAAGTGGGGCTGTTGCTGCGAAACATAATGAGTTCCTTTCGGGGGCCGCAGATTTACGCGGGATAAAATGCGAATCAGAAATTGAGTACGAGAGTGCCGTTTAGCTGCGAAGGGTTCTCGCTGTTAGTGCTTATGTTGAGTGTGGCGGTGCCGGACGTGACCGACGCAAACTCTCCGGTGCCACTCTGAATCGTGACCTGCACGCCGGAGGCTGATGCGAGTGTGCCTTCGGCAGTCAGCGTGATAGTGCCGCCGCTGATCGTGCCGACCAGTTGGCCGCGTTCGCTCGACGACGCATCGGCGTTCTGTGGCAGCACGGTCAAACGCAAATTTCCGCCGGTGACGTTGTCGCCGTTCCGGTGCAGGTTCACTTTACTCATACCCGGCAAGTCGCCAGTCGCGGTCAGGTTGAGGGCGATGCCTTCGGCTTCTGGCGCAGCGGTCTGCGATCCATTGAGCGTGTTGTTGTAAGTCGCCACTGAGATCACAGACGCGAGCACGATTGGCAGTAACATCAAAGCTACTTGTTTCATTTCAAACTCCTCTGGGGTTTCAAAAACTGAACGAATACCGCACCGACGCGTTTGTTCCCGGACCATCGATCCCGGAACCCATCGTGCGGTAGTTCTTGTCGAAAACATTTTCGAGAATGACTGTGACTGACGAACGTTCGCCGAAGCGGAAGCCGCCGCGCACGTTGAAAAGTGCAAAGCCCGGGTTCTTAGTAAATAACTGATTTGGTTGAAGCGTTGGTCCAAGCACGCGCCGTTGCACTTGCGCGAGGGTTTCACCGGTCGCGAGCAGGATGCCGTTGCGGACGAGACCGCGCGGTATCGCTCCGCCATTGAAGAAGCCCGCAATCTCTTCGCGCGTCCGCAGTCCGCCGATGCGTGCTTGTGAGATGTCGTTGTCGGAGAAACGACGCTGCGGCCCGGCGAAGTTGGAATAAACCTCGATCCATGCAGGCGCTCCCGCACGTTCCCACTTGACTCCGACAAAACCCGTCAGCGGCGGAATGCCGTTTTCGAGATTCGGCGGCGCGCCGGTCCTCAGATCCTTGCCGTGTATGTAAAAACCATTCGCGTTGAGCGCCAGATCGCGGTTCAACTTCAACGCCATGCTTCCCTCGACGCCGCGCATGCGGACCTTGATCGCATTCGTGCGCACGAAGACTGCCGAGTTTGACAACGACGTGAAGACTGCTCCGGTCGCGTCCTGTCGAATGATTGGCTGTCCGCCGACGAGATGGCCCACCGATCCCGGCGGCAACAAGAGTGTGCGACGCTCGATGAGATTTGAAATCTCGGAATCAAACACGCCCACGTCGCCGCTGAATCTCGACCCATGGACACGCAGCCCGAGTTCGTAGCTGTAGAGTTGTTCCGCCCTGATTGGTTGAAGTGGACGGACGTCGGTCAAACGCCGTGCACTATCGAGCGCGCCTGTCGATCCGCCGAGTCGCACACCTTCATCCGGTGAGACTTCGAAGCCCAGACCGGAGAGACCAGTCGCCGCAAAGTCGTTCACGTTTGGAGCACGAAAACCACGACTCACATTTCCCGTGAGGTTGAGGTGCCGGTTGATCGTGAATGTGAGACCGGTATTGAACGTAACGTCGTCAAAACGTTCGTTCACGTCCGGCACTGTCGGGCGACCAGCGGCGTCGAGTGGATTGTCGATCGATGACTGGCTGTAGTCGAAGAGGCTGTAACGAACGCCGAGATGTGCAGTCAAACGTCGCGGTATCAGCGAAGCGATGTCCTGCGCGAAGATACCGAGCGTTCGATACTTCGATCCGTTTGGGAAACGCGCGCGCACATCGGCGACGTTCGTGAATGCGAGCGTTGCGTTGCTGAAGCTGAAGTCCTGTTTACGTGACGTGATGCGTTCGTCGTAGAACTCCGCGCCAAACGTCAGCGAGTGCGTGCGCTTCACGCGCGTGGTCGCCTGCGCCTGGTAACCAAAGGCGCGCGTCAGGTTGAACTCGTCGCTGATGCGCGAGCGCAGGCCCTGTGCGTTGTTGATACTCTGCGAGCGTCGATCGTCTCGCTGCCCGTTGTAAGAAAAGACTGTCGAGATGGAATCAAACGGACCAGCACCGAGTCGATCGTAACGTGCACTGAAGAAATCAAGCACTTGCGGATCGAAACTATTCAGCAGGTTGCCAATACCGCCGTCTAGCTGATCGTAACGCCGCAGACCGAGCTGCGTTCCTCGCAGATATTCGATTGAAAGAACATCGGCGTCTGACGCCTTGTACTGAAACTTTGCGTTCGCGTTGTACTGGCCGTAGGCCGTGTCTTGCAGCCTGTCGCCGAGAAATTTCGACGAGATGCCAAACAAACGCGTGACGACTGAGTGCGAGTCGAGACCGCCGCCAGTGCGAAGATCCTGTGTGCGACGGCCGGAAGCTGCAGCGACGAAGCCCCAGTTGCTCGAGCCACCGCTGATCGTTGTCGATAACCCGGCGGAAAGATCCGCACTCGCGAAGTAAGTGTTGACGTTGCCCTGAACTCGAAAACTATTCGAGCCCTGCGGCGTGCGTGTCAGTACATTGATCGTGCCGCCGAGCGAGTCGGAGCCATACTGCGTCGAGCCTGGCCCGCGAACGACTTCGACTTGATCGGCAAAGTCCTGATCGATCAGCGCAGTGTATTGATTGGCGCCCGGTCTGAATGTCGAGTTGTTGAAGCGAATGCCGTTGATCAAGTGCAGCACTTGCTGACCCGTGAGTCCACGCACAAACGGTGAGCCCTGGCCCGCTGTCGTCTGTTGAATGTGAACGCCCGGCACGTCGCGCAACGCTTGCGGCAGGATGTTCGCGTAGCGTCGCGCCATCTCTTCGTCAGTGACAACCACTGGAGACTGCGCTACTTGAAACACTTCCTGCGGTTGGCCGCGCGCGGGTGTAACTGTGACCGTTTCGAAGATCGACGCAACGTTCAGTTGAAACTGAAGCTGCACGCTCTCGCCGGGGACAACGTGAAGCACGCGTCGCAGTTCGCGAAAACCGTTCTTCTGTACCGAGACGACGTAGTCGGCTGCGAGGACTTTGTCGAGTGTGAAATGACCGCGCTGATCGGTGAGTGAGCGTTGTGCTTCCAAACCCGCGGCGCCGAGAAGTACGACCCATGCGCCACCGACACTCGCGCCTGTCTGGTCCACCACTGTTCCCGCTATCTGTCCGGAAAGAGAGGAGTTTGCATGTGCATTTGCGTGAAAGAGAAGAATCAATACTCCAACTGCGAGCACTGCAAACAACTTGCGATTAGTTGGAGGCACACTCCGGGCACACCCGGGCCCGGCCTCGGTAACGACGACTCTCATCAGAGCACCTTGTAAATGAATTACGACACTGTCGGGGGTGGTGTCGTATTTTGGTTTTAGTTAGATGTGGACTTTTGACTATCGAATACTAGAACGAAGTATTAGGACGAAGAACTCCTCGCAGACTCACTTTGCCGTAGTGACTCCGTTAAAGGCTGGAATCATAGCGAAGGGCGACTCGCTTGCGTTGCACGCGACACACTAGATGAGTAACGCGTGAGAAGCAATACCTATTCATTGGCCGATTTTTGTATTCGTTGGCGGATTTGGTCGCTCCATATTCGCAGCGTCAGATGAAAGCAATGCGCTGTTACGATACTCGCTTGGCGTCATACCGTAGAGACGTTTGAAGTCGCGAACGAAGTGACTCTCGTCAGTTAGACCAACGCGTCTTACGATCTCTTTGACGCTGAGGAACGTGGTAGTGAGTAGCGTTGCTGCTTGTTGCATTCTGAGTGCTTTCAAATACTTTGCGGGTGGAACACCTGTGATTGTTTTGAAGAGGTAACAAAAATACGGTGGCGATAAATTAACTGACTCCGCCATCTTTCCCAGTGTGAAACTGCGACTCGGATCACCTTGCATTAATTCAATTACACGTTTAACTCTTTCCGCCATGCCTTTCCTCCGTTTAAAGATGCTTCCGCTGTCGTGAGGTTAACTGGGCAGTTTTGGTTGGGTGTTTCGTTCTACGCAGTCGGACCGGGGGAGTTACTGCAGGCTTTCCCTGAAGGGAGTCGGCCGTTGGCCCGTTCAAGAAAAAGCGTGCTGTATTATTAACGCATGAGCGGTGCGAAGATCAATAGCGAGAGGAGAGAAGGTCCTTAAAATTACTCGGAATTGCGGTTACATGGGCTTGCTTAAATTAAGATTTTTTATGAGGCGATGTAGATTGTTTGGATGGACGCCCAACAATTTGGCTGCTTCCGTGTAGTTTCCTGCGGATTTTTCCAGGGCGCGCCTTATAAGCAGACGCTTGGACTCCTTCACACTTTCATAGAACGTCGGTGACTCCGTAGCGGGCACGGCTCCGCTGTCCAGTACAACCTCGGGTAAGTCTTCCGGCAAAATAAAAGGGCTGGATCCCAGCACGACGGCTCGCTCAATAGCATTTTCCAATTCCCGTACATTACCGGGCCAATCATAGGCAATGAGCAACTGGCGTGCTTCGGGCGAGATTCCTGAAACCTTCCTTTTACATTTTTTGCTGTAAGTTGTTAAAAAATGCGTGGCCAGGAGGGGAATATCTTCTCTGCGGTCACGCAACGCAGGCATAAGTAATTCCACCACTTTGAGCCGGTAATACAAGTCGTCTCTAAAACGGTCCGTTTTTATAGCCTCTTCAAGATTGCGATTTGTAGCGGCAATTACTCGCACATCGACTTTGACGGGACGAGAACCACCTACGCGATCAAACTCGCCTTGCTGCAACACGCGCAGAAGTTTCGCTTGAATATTGAGCGTTAGTTCACCAACTTCGTCGAGGAACAACGTTCCGCCGCCGGCTATTTCAAGTTTACCTCGTTTTTGATTGATGGCCCCGGTGAAGGCGCCTTTCTCATGACCGAAGAGCTCGCTTTCCAAAAGCGATTCGTTGAGGGTAGCGCAGTTGATGGCGACGAACGGCTTAGTCGCCCGGGCGCTATTTAAATGTATCGCATGTGCAGCAAGTTCTTTGCCTGTGCCACTCTCACCTCGTATCAACACCCTTGAGTCCGTCGCCGCTACTTTGCCGATAAGGTTATAAACCGATCGCATCGGCAAGCTTTCACCGATCATTTCGTGCTCGATCTGAATCTCTTTTTGCAGTTGAGCTTTCTCATTCTCCAGAAGCTCAAAATGTCGCGCATTCTCAATAGCAACAGCAGCTATATCCGCGACTCCGGTCATTAGCTGAAGGTGACCTTCGTCGAAACGCGCCTCCGGATCGCTCGTGTCGAGATAAATCACGCCCAGAGTCTTGTCAAAAACAATCAGGGGCAGACAGAGCACTGAACACACGCGAGCACCGATTAAACTCGGTGCTTGTTTATAACTCGTGTTGTCGACCAGGTCGTTGCTTAGTAGCGCAACACGTTCAAGCAAAACTTGTCTTGTGATTGTTTTGCTGACTGTGGGCGAATTATCCGGACCAGTAAGTTTGGTCCAGCCACAGACCGAAGTGAACGCCTCCTCTTCCTTATCAATCAGAAGAATCGCTTCACGTTCAACTGGAACAACTTCTCGAATCAACTCCAGCACCCGCTTTTGCAACTCGTCGAGAGCACGCAGCGAGTTGATAGCGGCGCTAATGCGTAGCAGCGTGTTCAAATCACGTGCGATTCGACCAGTAGCCGGTAACTCGGCGAGAATTTTGTCAGGTCGTAGATAGAGTGCGTCGTCTCGTCGCAACCTGACTGTAGACCGTGTGATCAAATCAGCCTCGTCGTGTGGAAGTGTCGCTGTTCCCTCTGTGTTTACGTCCTGAATCACAAAGAGCAGGACAACATCACCGATCGTTACGTGGTCCCCGTGCCCAAGCATCTGTTCCTTGATTGGTACATCATTGACGAACGTTCCGTTGAAGCTTTCGAGGTCGGTGATCCTCCACCCGGCGGTTGGACTCGAAGCCTGCTCAGATTCTGTTTTAGAAAACTCGCTCCCACTTTCGTTCGCGATGCGCTTGAGTAGACAGTGACGACGCGAGACAGATGGATCATTGAGGCAAACAGTGTTCGCCGCCTCGCGGCCGACTGAGACATCGCTCTCCGTCAAGGCGAAGACCGTGCCTCGAAGCGATCCACTTATCGCTATTAAGCGTGGGTGCAAGAAATAACCTCGAGTGTTAATAAACTCTGTAAGCGAGAATGAGGCTTACACCATCAGCAGAGTATTCGCGCGTATATCAGAACTGATATGCGACTATCAATGCTGTTAGTAGAAAGTGGTAACCACTCTCCAGGCAGCCCTGCAGTCATCTCCCCAAATTGTAACCAGTCAAACACTTACGTGCGCAGCCTCACGCGCGAGCATATGGCATGACAGTAGCAGTTAGCCAGCAGCGAAAGCACAGTTAGCTGGACGGACGCAGAGACCCGCCCGCATTGCAGCAACACTTGCTCGAAGTTCTTACCAAAAGCTTAGGGAGAAAAAGACAATGCCAGACTTTGGGAATGCCGGAAAACTAACAGTTCGCGAACACGACGTT
>DASTTS010000130.1:0-4455 GCA_035760085.1 Pyrinomonadaceae bacterium | reverse complement strand
GCCTGCAACGTTTGATACACGTCGGCGATTTCAACTCCTTGCTTCAGTACCTTGTCGCGGTCCACATCGGCATAGACCTGCGGCACGTCGGCGGAGAATTGTGAAATCACGCCTGACAGCTCCGGACGTTTACGCGCAGCGGCGAGAAACGTCTTGAGATTCTGATCGAGAAACTCCACCGATCCACCGCTACGATCCTGTAGCCACAACGAAAAGCCACCCGCGCTGCCCAAACCGGGAATCGACGGCGGCATGAAAGCAAACGCCACTCCTTCCGGAATCTGCGTCGCCAGCTCGCCGTTTATTTTCTGTAGCATTGCCTGGGCCTGCTGCTCTTTAGAAGTCCGCTCGTCCCACGGCTTGAAGCTCATGAAGAAGAAGCCCTGGTAACTCGCGGAAATCCGATTCAACAAACTGAATCCACCGATGCTCGTGTAGTATTCGACGCCATCAGTGTGCGCGAGAATCGTCTCCACTTTCTTCAACACTTGATCAGTTCGCTCGAGCGACGCCGCGGGCGGAAGCTGCACGTGTAACATCGCGTAGCCGTAGTCTTCCTCGGGTAGAAAACTCGTCGGCATCTTGTATCCCATGAACGCATCGGCGATGGTGAAACCAAGAATGATCACGACGCCGATGACGGCTTTGCGAAGTATTGCGTGACTCCAGTTGAGATAACCGTGCATCACTTTGTCGAACACACGATTGAAGCCGCCGAAGAACCGGCCGAGCACGCCGCGTGATTCCTTTCGCGGCCGCAAAAGCATTGCTGCGAGTGCAGGCGAAAGCGTCAGCGCGTTGAAAGCCGAGATCAACATCGACACCGCGATCGTCGTCGCAAACTGGTTGTTAAGCCGGCCCTGAATTCCTCCCATGAACGCGACCGGCAAAAACACAGACGAAAGGATCAGCGCGATTGCGATCACTGGTCCACCAACTTCCTTCATCGCCTGGATCGTCGCGTCGCGCGGAGACTTGCCCTGTTCAATGTGATGCTCGACTGCTTCCACGACGATGATCGCGTCGTCCACCACGAGTCCGATCGCGAGTACGAAGGCAAACAGCGACAGCGTGTTGATTGAGAATCCGAGCAACGGAAACACTGCGAACGTTCCGATCAGCGAGACGGGCACTGCGATCACGGGTATCAAGGTCGCGCGCCAGTTTTGCAGAAACAGGAACACGACGATGATCACCAGGACCATCGCTTCGAGCAGCGTCGTCACCGTTTCCTTCATGCCTTCGCTGACAGGTCGTGTAGTGTCGAACACGACTGCAGAGTCGAGGTCGCTGGGGAACTTCTGCTTCAGTTCCGCCATCGTTTGTCGCAGACCGTTGGCAGTCGCGAGTGCGTTTGAGCCGGGCGATTGAAAGACGGCCACGATAACGCTGGGCTGGCCGTTCATGCGGTTGCTCTGTTGATAGTTGAGCGCGCCGAGCTCAATGCGCGCGACATCTTTCAAACGCACGACCGAACCGTCGTTGTTTGCGCGTACAACTACTTCACCAAACTGTTCGGGAGTTTCGAGACGTCCCTGCGCGCGAACGGTGTAAGTCTTTTCCATTCCCTCAGGCGCGGGCGCGGCGCCGACACGTCCGGAAGGATTCACGTTGCTCTGTTGTTTGACTGCGTTCACGAGATCGGGAACGCCGAGGCCGAGTTTCGCGAGCACATCCGGCTTCACCCAGATACGCATCGCGTAGTCGCTCGAACCGAATACACGGACTTCGCCAACACCGGGCACGCGATAAAGCACATCGTTGATGTTGATGTTTGCATAGTTCGCGAGGAACAACGAGTCGTAAGTTTGGTTGGGCGAGTAAAGCGAAAAGACGAGCATCGGCAGGCCCGTCGATTTCCGAGTCGTTAGACCAAACTGATTTACGTCGGTCGGCAGATTCGGTTGGGCCTGCGCGAGCCGATTCTGAACGTTGACTTGATCGATGTTGACGTCAGTATCGACACCGAATGTGACGATCAACTGCTGGCTGCCGTCGTTCGCGTTGATCGACTGCATGTAGAGCATGTTGTCGACACCGTTCATCTGTTGTTCGATCGGTGTCGAAACAGATTGCTCGATCGTGACGGCGTCCGCGCCGGTGTAATTCGTGGAGACGATAATCTGCGGCGGCAGGATCTCGGGAAAGAGTGCCAGCGGCAGACCAGACATCGCGATCAATCCGGTGATCACCGTCAGAATCGCGATCACAATCGCCACGATTGGCCGTTTAATAAAGAAATTCGAGATCATTTATTTGCTCACTTTGTTTCTCACGCGGCGGCGCAACAGCGCAGCGTTACGTTTCGTTGCGCCGTTGCGCCGCCGCGTGAGAAATTCTTATTAACTACCGCTTGCTTTCGCCACGAACGGTTTCGGCGTCACGGTCATCCCGGGTCGAACCTTCAACGTCCCCTCGGCGACGATCGACTCGCCCGGTTTGAGACCATCCTCAACAACCCACAACGAGCCGCTCTTTTCGCCAAGCTTTACGGGACGAATGTTGACCTTGTTGTCCGGCCCGACCACCGCGACCTGATAAATCCCCTGTAACTCCGTCACTGCTCTTTGCGGCACAAGCAACGCTTCTTCCCTCACGCTCGTGACGGCACGCACGCGCCCGTACTGCCCGGGCCGCAAAAGATTCCCGCCATTCGGAAACACACCCGCCATCCGGATCGCGCCCGTCTTCGGATCCACTTCTCGATCCGCGAAATAAAACTTGCCCTTCTCCGGATACGTCGTGCCGTCAGCGAGAATCAACTCCAGCTCGAGCTGGTCCAACTTCCCACTCTGCTCCGCATCATTCAGACTCGGCCGCGTGTAACCCAGATACTCCTGTTCGCTTAACGTGAAATAAACCTTGATCGGATCGACTGTCGAAACAGTCGTGAGTGGTCCACTCGTAGTGTTGACGAGATTGCCGACCTGCGCTGTCGCGATCCCAACTATTCCGTCAATAGGCGCCGTAATTCTCGTAAACCCAAGATTCAATACGGCTGTATTAACTACCGCCTTCGCGTTTTCGAGTTGGCCCTTCGCCGTGGAAATTCCCGCTTTCGCAGTGCTCACCTGTGCCTTCGCGTGTGCAAGTTGCGCTTTGGCTGCTTCGATGCCGGCTTGTGCTGCCTCAACTTGCGCTTTCGAAGCCTTGTTCCCCTGCACGGCGTTGTCGTATTCCTGTTGCGTAACGGCTTTCTGCTCCGCGAGCGGTCGATACTTGTCTACATCTAATTGCGTCTTAACCTGGTTTGCTTCAGCCTGGGCCATCTGCGCCTGTGCTTGCGACAACTGGCTGTTCGCCGCCGCAAGCTGTGCTTCCGCCTGCGCGACTTGAGATGTGGCCTGCTCGAGTTGTCCCTGAAATTGCGCGACCTGCCCGTTGGCCTGATCTACTGCTGCCTGAAACGGTCGCGGGTCGATTTCAAACAGGAGCTGACCTTTCTTAACAAACGATCCCTCTTTGAAATCCTGTCGCAGTAGATAACCAGTTACCTGCGCTTTGATTTCCGCGTTCACCATTCCGTCTGTGGTGCCAATCCATTCTTTATAAATGGGTACATTGGTTTGCTCGACCGGAACGACTTCAACCTCAAGTGGTCGCGGCGCCGCCTCGGCAGGTTTACTCGAACGCGCGAAACCCAACAGCGCCGCCACGAAGAAGATCGCTATGATCGACAAAGCAACGGTAAGTTTTTTGTGTTTTGCTAAAACTGACTGTAATCCTTTTAACCGGCTCACCTGTTTTCCTCCTGAACTACCCGGACCGTGTAGCGCTGCAAGAATTTTGTGCCCCCCGAGCAGGAGGTCCTGAGGTTTTACCCACCAGTTACCCTTCAGGACCACCTGCTCTCGCTGAAGCACGGAACAACGCGCCTATCGTCCGTGCTTCGTAACCCTCAGTGCCAAAGGTTCATCTTGGTCCATAGACACAGCAAGCGCTTTGCCATTTGTTTTTCTCAGTATGTTTGATGGATTTGAGCTGGTGAGGTGACAACAACTGGTCAGGTGACGATATGTGGTCGCCACTTCATGACCACTTCAGACGGGAGCGTTTTCGATCTCCTCGATGAGACATTTCGTCATCAGACTCTTTGAAAATAGCTTGATTCCCTTGTTATGCATGCGGGCCAACAGCTCTTTTCCGTGCTCGTCGACGAAGCTAACGTTGGTCAAATCCACCAGCAGCGCGACTTCGCCGGGCGAGCAGGTTTGCCAGCACTTGTCCAACTCGTTAACACAAGGTCCCGAAAGCTTGCCTTCGAGGAAAAGGCGCGTGATTGACGATTCTTGTTGAGCGGTAATTCTAATCATGTTCCCGCTTGCGCCTTTGCAACTATCTGGCCGCAGAAATCGTTCTGAGCTCTTTGTGCCTTTTTGCGGCTAAAGGGGTTTTTGGTGCACAATCAAGTCATGAATTCTCCCGCTGTTCAAACTGCTTTCGACGATCAGCAAA
>DASTTS010000129.1:0-5534 GCA_035760085.1 Pyrinomonadaceae bacterium | reverse complement strand
CACGCGTTGTGCCTGACAACAAGCCTTACACGTTCAAGTATGCGTCGCCGGAGAAGGATTTTAATATTGAGGTGAAGTTTAAGGCTTCGCAGGTCAGTGATGCGGAGGTCGCGTTGATTCTCCGGGCCGTGGCGGACGAGATAGATGAAGTACAGGATGAACAGGATTTCTCCTGATAATCCTGAACAATCTTGTAAATCCTGTCCCTAACTCGCCTGTCGTTTCTTCTCAGCTGCCGCTCGCTTCTGCAACGACTTCGCCCAACGCTCAAACGTAGGTTGCAGCGGCTTGAACAGTTTCGCTCTGAAACTGTGTCTCTTCTCATTCCACGCCTTCAATTGCTTCTCAGTATAAGCACGCACCGCGGGCTCGAGCTGAGTCTTCTTCAATGAATGCTTCAATGTGATGTGGTAGTGCTGTCCGACGAGGGAAAACACCAGCGCCACCAGATTGCTTTTGAACGAGAGCCGCGGGACGACTCGCTTGTGAAACGGCTTATCCGGCTGCAATAGAACGTTGACCGCGAGCTCGAGCCACGCGCCTTTCGGGCCCTGGCGCGGATGGTAGAGTCCGGGCAATTCGGTTGCCTGGAACGCGCCTTTGATGCGCGGATCCGTGATAAACGGCACAAGCCGGATGCGCTCGATGCCGCGCGTGTGCTCGCGTGGAAGGCTGTCGAACGCGTTTTCGATCTGCTCCAGGGCACCCTTCGGCAAGGAACCCTCGTACTGGTTTTCGATACGTATAGCCATGTGAAATGAGTCACTTTATGGGAAGGGAGTGAAGGCGGTCAAGTGAGGGTTCAGTCTGTTACAGCCCCGAGGCTCGCGCTGCTTACGAGCGCGGCATATTTCGCGAGCACACCGTTCTTATAGCGTGGCGCAGGTGGCCGCCACTTTTCACGTCGTTGCGCCAGTTCATTATCGGAAACATTTAGTTGCAGAAGCCTGCGCTCAGCATCAATCGTGATCGAGTCGCCTTCGTTGACGAGCGCGAGATTGCCTCCAGCGGCCGCTTCTGGTGCGACGTGACCGACCACCATTCCATGCGTCGCGCCTGAAAAACGACCATCCGTGATCAAGCCAACTGAATTGCCGAGTCCGGCGCCGATCAGCGCAGAGGTCGGCGCCAGCATCTCGCGCATCCCTGGTCCACCCTTCGGACCTTCATAACGTATCACCACCACATCACCCGGTTTAATGTGACCCGACAGGATCGTTTGAAGACACGACTCTTCTGAATCAAACACTCGCGCTGGGCCAGTGATGACCATGTTCTTCACACCGGAGACTTTCGCGACCGCACCTTCGAGGGCAAGATTTCCACGCAGGATAACGAGATGTCCTTCGGAATAAAGCGGATGGTCCCACTGTCGTATCACATCTTGATCTTTGCGTGGATCCTCGGGCACATCAGCCAGTACCTGTTCGACAGTCTCACCCGTGATCGTCAGTGCATTGCCATGCAGCAAGCCGTGCGCGAGCAACATCTTCATTACTTGCGGAATGCCGCCGGCGTTGTGCAGATCTGTGGCTACGTACGCGCCCGAGGGTTTTAAATCACATATTACCGGCACGCGTTCTCTGATTCTCTCGAAGTCGTCGAGTGTGAGGTTGACGCCTGCCGCATGAGCAATCGCGGGCAGGTGCAACACGGCGTTCGTCGAGCCGCCCGTAGCCATCACCACCGCGATCGCATTTTCAAACGCCTCACGTGTGAGCAGTTGTCGCGGCAGGATCTGTTTTTGTACGGCACGCGCGAGCGCTGACGCCGCGGCTGCTGCGTTGTCAACAACTTCATCACTATCGGCACTCATCGTCGCTGAGAAGGGAAGCGACAAACCCATCGCCTCGATCGCGGCTGACATCGTGTTTGCAGTAAACATCCCACCACACGAGCCAATACCCGGACACGCGCGGCGCTCAACTTCAACCAGTTGATCCTCGCTTATCTTTCCCGCACAAAACTTCCCGACAGCCTCAAACGCGCTCACGATAGTTAGATCTTCACCCTGAAGATGACCGGGCTTGATGGTGCCGCCATATACAAACAGCGCGGGTATGTTGAGGCGCGCAATCGCGATCAACGCGCCGGGCATGTTCTTGTCACACCCACCAATCGCCAGTAGCCCGTCAACTGACTGCGCCTGGCACACGGTCTCGATCGAGTCGGCAATCACCTCGCGCGACACAAGCGAGTACTTCATTCCTTCCGTGCCCTGCGAGATGCCGTCGCTCACTGTGATCGTGCCGAAGGTTTGCGGCATCGTCCCGGCTTCACGCAACGTTAGAACTGCTCGTTCGGCAAGACGGTTCAAACCCGCGTTACACGGCGTGATCGTGCTGTAACCGTTGGCAACCGCGATGATTGGTTTTTGAAAATCAGCATCCTGAAAACCGACGGCGCGAAGCATCGCCCGGTTCGGGGTTCGCTCCACGCCGCGTGTGATCGTATTGCTGCGCGCAGTCGCGTCTTTTGTAAACTTTTCCGACACGCTTAATTGCTTGCCTTATCGACGAGACGACTCTGTGCGAGCCACGGCATCATCGTTCTTAAATGGGCCCCGACGCGCTCGATCGGGTGCTCGCGTGCTTCGTCGTCAAGCTGTTGAAAACGTTGCCGTCCGTTTTGTGCTTCGTTCATCCAGTCGCGTGCAAACGCGCCTGATTGGATGTCTTTCAGGAGATTCTCCATACGGCGCTTCGTTTCGTCGTTAACCACGATCGGACCACGCGTCATATCACCATACTGCGCCGTGTTTGAAATAGAATAGCGCATTTCCGAGATGCCGCCCTCATAAAGCAGATCGACGATGAGTTTCATCTCATGGAGGCATTCGAAGTAAGCCATCTCGGGCGCGTAACCAGCCTCAGTTAAGGTCTCGAAGCCGGCTTTGATCAGTGAAGTCAGGCCGCCGCAGAGCACTGCTTGTTCGCCGAAAAGATCCGTTTCAGTTTCTTCTCGGAAAGTGGTTTCGATAATTCCGGCGCGCCCACCACCGATCGCTGCGGCGTACGACAAGCCAATTGCCTTCGTGTCGCCGGTCGGATCCTGACTGATCGCTAACAGGCAGGGAACACCCGCGCCTCGTTTATATTCATGTCGCACGAGATGTCCCGGTCCTTTCGGCGCTACCATGAACACATTCGCATCTTCCGGCGGCTGGATAAAGTTGTAATGAATCGAAAAACCGTGTGAGAAGGAGAGATACTTGCCGGGCGTGATTGACTCCGCCACTTCGCGTGCGTAGATCTCAGGCGCGAGCTCGTCGGGTACGAGCATCATCACGATGTCTGCCTCGGCTGCAGCCTGGGCCACGGCCAATGTTTTGAACCCTGCGCGCTCGGCTTTGTCCCACGAGCCACTGCCGGGACGCAGGCCGACAGTGACATTGCAGCCCGAGTCTTTAAGGTTATTGGCCTGCGCGAATCCCTGGCTGCCATAGCCGATCACCGCGATCTGTTTTTCGCGTATGAGTTCGAGATTCGCGTCTTTGTCGTAGTAAACATTCATGTGAACAGTCCTCTCTTACGCAGTTTGCGCACTTGCGTCTTCGCGTGCGGCAAGTCGGTTGATAGCGATGTGGCCCGTGCGGGTGATGTCTGTGACACCGATCGGGCGCAGTAGCTCGATAAACGTGTCGACCTTTTCCTTATTTCCGGACGCCTCGACGATGAGCTGCGTGTGCGAGATGTCGACAACCTTCGCGCGGAAAACACTCACGAGACTCAACACTTCCTGACGTTCCGTTCCGGCGCTTGCTGAAACCGTGATCAGCGCCATCTCTCGTTCGATATGCGGGCGCGTTGTCACATCCTGAACCTCGCGCACGCGCGCCAGTCGTTCGCATTGTTTGACGATCTGCTGAATTGTGCGCTCGTCGCCACGGGTAACGATCGTGACGCGTGACCAGCGTGGATCGAGACTCTCACCAACCGAGATCGTCTCGATGTTGAACCCTCGCGCGCTAAACAGCCCGACGATCCGCGACAACTCTCCCGGCTCATCAGCAACAATGATCGACAACGTATGCCTTTTAGAATCTTGTAAATCCTGCAAATCCTGTCATCCTGTCTAACTATTGCGTAATCATCTGGCGCGCATCGGCACCCGCCGGAATCATCGGAAAAACATTCTCTTCTTTAGCAACCACAACATCCACCACGACCACTCCCTTATGGCTCAACGCCGCCTCCATCACCTCACGTAACTCCGCCGGCCTCTTTACTCGAAATCCCTTCGCACCATACGCCTCCCCCAGCTTTACGAAATCCGGCGCCACTGAAATATCAACCTCGGAGTAAGTACGGTCGTAGAACATCTCCTGCCACTGCCGCACCATGCCGAGGTAGCCGTTATTCATGATCAGGATCTTCACCGGCAGATCGTATTGCACCGCCGTCGCTAGCTCCTGATTCGTCATTTGAAAACCACCATCACCCACTACGGCTACAACCAATTGATTAGGAAGTGCGAGCTGTGCGCCCATCGCTGCGGGCAAGCCGAATCCCATCGTTCCGAGGCCACCGCTCGTAATGAGTTGTCGTGGTCGTGCGAACGGATAAAACTGCGCCACCCACATCTGATGTTGGCCCACGTCGGTGGTGATCAGTGCTTCGCCTTTCGTCAGTCGATGCAGTTCGCGAATGACAGTTTGCGGTTTGATTTGGTTTTGCGAGCCGGAGAATCGCAGCGGCTGCGCGAGTTGCCAGCGACGTATCTGGTCCCACCATGCTTCTCGTTGCCCGATCGATGCGTCCAGGTCCTGCTGCTGGACCAATGAGAGAAACTGATCTAATGCCTGTTTGACATCGCCGGTGAGTGCGAGCGTTGGTGCTACATTCTTGCCGATGTTCGCTGGATCAATGTCGACATGGATCACGCGAGCTTGCGGCGCAAACGTCGCGAGTTTTCCGGTAACGCGATCGTCGAACCTGACGCCTAGTGCGACAAGCAGATCGCTTTCCGCGACAGCCATATTGGCGGCGTAGGTTCCGTGCATACCCAGCATCCCCAGACACAACGGGTGAGAGCTCGGAAATCCACCGAGTCCCATCAGTGTCGGTGTAACCGGCAGACGCAGCGACTCCGCGAAAGAGAGCAGGGAATCGACCGCGCCCGAGTTCACGATCCCACCGCCGACGTATAACACCGGGCGCTTTGCGTTCACGATCTGCTCGAAGGCTTTTTGTGCCGGGTCTGAACCGATATAAGCGGGTTGAGTAGAGAAGGGAAAACTCACGTGGTCCAATCGTGAGTAGCTCGATCTCGCTGCACTAACATCTTTAGGAATGTCGATCACGACTGGACCAGGCCGGCCCGAACGTGCGAGATGAAAAGCCTCGCGAACGATCGCCGGCAGATCCTTTGCTTCCCGTACGAGGTAATTGTGTTTCACACACGGCCGCGTGATCCCGACAGTGTCAACCTCCTGAAAGGCGTCAGTCCCGATCAGATGCCTGGGAACCTGACCGGTTATCACCACGATCGGTGTTGAGTCCATGTAAGCGTTCGCGATGCCTGTCACGGCGTTT
>DASTTS010000128.1:0-27997 GCA_035760085.1 Pyrinomonadaceae bacterium | reverse complement strand
TGATTTTTGCGATAGTTCACCGCAGAGGCGCAGAGGACGCTGAGATAACGCCGGGAGGAATTAGGACAAGATTGGTTTGATTAGTTCGGACTGAAGAGAACCTGGCCGATTCTCATGACGAGATCGGGATCGCCTTCGATACGTACTTTGCCCTGCATATAGGCTTCGCCGGGGTTTACCTTGCCGCTGACCAGGCCCAGGAGATCTCTGTCCAGGATCATGACGGTGCAATGGGCGTTTCCATCGCTGGCCGTCACGCTATTACCGTTGCCAGTCAGATCAACTCGCCAAACGCCGCTGTCATTGCCTGATACAACAAACTTACAGATGGCATTAATGTCGTGAAGCTTGTCCTTGCGCTCCGCTATTCTGCGCGGGACGTAGGTCGTGAAGACCTCCTCGATCGACGAAGTCTTTTGAGTTGTCTCCAGCGGTTTGCGTTTCGTCGCATCATGATGATGCTTGATGTAGGGCGACGGCGAGGTGTCCCAGTCAGGCCCGACTACGGGATAATCGAGTTCCGCGAGTATCTGATTCATGCGATCAACTATGTGAGGAGGAATGTTTGCGCGGCTGAGATTAGAGCCCTTTCCGATGGAACTCTGAGCGATGTTTTCTGAGTAGGCGGTCTTCATATCCCCGTTTCCGACATCATGTTTGGTGGAGAAAACCGTCTCAAGTATCGCGGGGTTCCATTCGACTCCCAGAAATGCAAACAAGGCTTCCAGAGTTTCGGCAGGATCGTAGACCAGTGATTCATACTTGATCCGGAAACACGATCGGGCATTGTTTCTTTCGAAGTTCAGTTGGCTCGTGATCCTGTCAGTCCAGCCCTCAATCAGCGCGGCCACAAAATTCTCCGGCTCACGATGAATGTATTTTGCCAACATTGGACCATAGCCGAACTTTTGTGCTTCGAGTGTGGAGTGGACCACGTCCATGCAATTGCGATACAGGCAGATATATTTCCCGTCCGGGAATACTCCCTTGAGCGTGTCGAGATAAAGCAGATTCGGCGGCGATTTTTCACACCACATCTGTTTATTTTTCGCGATTGCATAGGAGTTCATCATCTCGGAAACTATCCGTCTAACTTCCGCCAGGGCCAGCAACTCTCTCTCCTCATTTGTACTGACGGTGTAAGTCTGTCCGAGGCTGTAATACACGGCCCAGTACAAGTTCTGGCAAAGCTGTCCGAGGTACAACTCGGCGGGACTGCAAATCTTAGGATGAGTATCCAGTATGTATCGCAGCAGCGTTGAGCCCGACCGAACGTCGGAAAGAATAAATATCGGCGGTGTCATTCGCAGTTGATGATGAATGCTCATTCGGCCTCCTTGTACTTTGCGATCTCTGCGTATCTTTGCGTGCTCTGCGTTAAAGGGCTAATTCAACGCTGAGGCCCGCAGAGGAACGCAGAGTTACGCAGAGAGATCTATACAGGGAAAGTAGTTATCAGAGTCCGGCGACGAGACTGGCAGGTGCGTGCCGGGTAGCGATCAATTGCTTGTCGTATTCGACGTTGCCGTTTTCCAATTTGATGATGCGGTCGGCTTCATGGTAGTAGCGATCATCGTGGCTGATGATGATGACGGTCTTGCCCCTCGCTTTAAGGTCCGGTAGCAGCTCGTGATAAAAGACCTCTTTGAACTGCGGGTCCTGATCTGCGGCCCACTCGTCGAAGATATTGATCGGCCGGTCTTCCAGGTACGCCACCAGCAGCGCCAAACGCTTGCGCTGCCCTTGCGACAGCTCCGTTGTCGAAAGCACCCCGTTCTGAATCTTCACTTTGTGGTCCAGGTGAAGCAGCTTCAGATATTCGAATGCCCTCGCGTCGAGGTTCTTTTCTTCGATACCTAAAAGGCTGTCGAAAAGATAGAAGTCGGAGAAGACGACTGAAAAATACTGGCGATAGTGCTCTACTGTTTCGGCCGTAACCGGAACGCCGTTGAACTGAATTTCGCCGGCCTCCGGCGTGTAGAGCCCGCTTAGAACTTTGAGCAGAGTGGTTTTGCCGCTGCCGTTTCCACCGATGATGAAGACAAGTTCTCCAGGGATAAACGTGAGGTCAATCGGTCCCAGAATGAAACTGCTGTTTTCCTGTTCGCGGTGGTAACTGTGGGTAACACCATTGAGCTCGAGAAAGTCCCACTCATATTTCGTCTGCGTCAGTTCACCTGCACTACTACTCTCGGTCTGAGCCGCGAGGGAAAGTCCCAGTGTTTCGACTTTGTTCAGCGCAACGTTGGCGCGGCTCATGTACGACACTGAATTCATGAGGCTGTCCAGCGGGTGGACGATGTAGAGAACCGTTACCGTGCAAGCGATCAGCACGTTGCCGTCGAGCTGCCTCGAGAAAGGCAGGACAAAGAGAAGCATTCCCATGAACACGAAGAACAGCGTCTGTCCCCAACTGCCGGCGGCAATGAAGTAAGTCATCGATCGGTTGTGATTGCGGCGCAGCGATTCGGCGACTGGAAACAGCGATTCGTAGAGAAACGCGTGGCGGCGGCGTCCATGGAGCTTGAGTTCTTTCACGCCTTCGGTCAGACCGCGGAAATGTGTGAAGAGGGCATCCGTTCCGTCACGAGCAAGCTTCTGCCAGTGCGTTCCTTTGAGAATCGGAATTTGATAAGTGAGGCCGCCGAAGAGAATAAAGCCCAGCACGATCAGAGATAACAGCGGTGAAAGCCAGATCAGGTACACCACACATCCGAGGACGACTGCGAAGTTGATGCAAAGCAGCGGGAGGTTGAGTAAGGCATTGATGATCGAGGAGACGTCTTCGGTAAGCGTGGCATAAAGTCGACCGGGTCCGAGTTGTTCCACATGGCGCAGAGGCGCCGCCAGGATCTGCTGGCTCAGTTTCATGCGCAGTTGCAGACTGCTGCCATGTCCGAGATAGCTCAAGATGAAATCAGAAGTGAAACGCGACACGAGCGCTAACAGACAGAGTCCCAGGAACGCCAGTGCCAGGCGAGGAGAAAATTCTCTCCGCGTAAGCGCCGCACTGATCAGCGCCAGCAAACCAGCACTGCCGGCTCCGCTGATAAGGCCAAACAGAATGGCTAGCACAACCATGCGCGGTGAGAGACGAAAAAGAAATCGTAAAAGGGTCATTTGATTTGTCCCCTGCTAATTTATCTCTGCGATTCTCTGCGTATCTTTGCGTTCTCTGCGTTAAACGACTATCTCAACGCAGAGGTCGCGGAGGAACGCAGAGTTACGCGGAGAGATTCCGCTAATGCGGTGTCGAGGATTGTTCTTAATTGATCCGCCAGAGTTTTTACGTGTGGTTCGCGGATCATGCTGAAGTGATTGCCCTGCACGAGGTGGAGGTCAACGCCTTCCGTAGCAAACGACTCCCAACCAGCGGCTGCCGGCTGTTCGTCAGTACGCAGCAGCACTATGCGGTCGTGTTTACTTTGCGGCACGTAGCTAAGCATCGCGCCAACATTGATCTTAAAGAGTTGAAACAGGCGCTGAAGCTGGTCCAGCTCAAGATCCGGTGGCAGAACGTTTGACTCACGCGCGCGTTCGAACAAGTAGCTCAACTGCTCATCCGCTTGTAAACCCTGTAGTTCGCTACCCGAGAATTTGAGCGACTCCAACTCGAGTCCCATGTCCTGGGCGAAAGTTTCCATGAGCACTAATTCGTCAATTTCGCTGATGTCCGGAGCGGGCGCCGGCGCTCTGGAATCGAGCAATGCAAGCAGTCCGACCTGCTCTCCCTGCATTCGCAGTTGTTGCGCGATTTCAAAAGCGACGATGCCACCCATGGACCACCCACCGAGAAAATATGGACCATGCGGCTGAACAGTTTTCATCTCGTTCAGGTAGTGGGTCGCCATCTCTTCGATAGTTGTGTGCGGGAAGTTAACTCTACCCAGTCCCCACGACTGTAGACCATAGAAAGTTTGTTGCGGGCCCAGGTGATGGGCCAGAGACGCATAACAAAGAACGTTTCCGCCGCTCGGATGCACGCAGAAGAATGGCGTCGAGCTGCCCGACTGAATCTTCACTAATGAAGAGAAAGTTGTTGCAGGTTGTTCCCGGCGCAACCAGCTCGCCAGATTTTCAACCGTGGGACTCTGAAAAAGCGCGGTCAACGGAAGATCTATTCCGATCAACTGCTGAATTTTTGCCATCAGCCGCACCGCAAGAATGGAATGGCCGCCGAGCTTAAAGAAATCATCGCTGACACCGACCGACTCCAGTCCGAGAACGTCCTGCCAGATCTCTGTCAGACGCAGTTCCAAAATATCGCGCGGAGCGATGTAGGCGTCGCCTGCGGCCGGGCCGGTGCGGTCTGGTTCAGGTAAGGCGCTGCGGTCAATCTTTCCGTTCGCAGTCAGCGGGAAACTCTCCAACATAACGTAACTAGCCGGCACCATGTAATTGGGAAGTTTCGTTCCCAGATAATCGCGTAAGGAGTCGGGCGACAGTTCCCCATCGGGAACACAGTAAGCCACGAGGCGTTTGTTGCCGGGCTCATCTTCTCTGGCTATCACGACCGCCTCGCGGATAGACGGATGTTGCGCGAGGATCTCCTCGATCTCTCCCAACTCGATGCGAAAGCCGCGTATCTTTACCTGTTCGTCAAGTCGACCCAGAAACTCGATGTTGCCGTCTTCCGAAAATCGAGCCCGGTCGCCCGTCCGGTAGAGTCTGCTTCCGGCCACGCTGCTGAAGGGATTCGGGATGAATTTTTCTGCGGTTAATTCCGGCCGCTGCCAGTACCCTCTCGCGAGTCCGACTCCTCCAATGCATAGCTCGCCAGGAATACCCTGCGGTAGCGGCAACTGCTGCTGGTCCAGGATGTAAACTTCGGTGTTACTGATCGGCTTTCCTATATGTGGCGACTGGCCGTCCTCTTTCTGTTCTTCTACATCTGCTGCCGTTGCCACTACCGTGTCCTCAGTTGGACCATAGTGATTGACGAGGCGAAATCCTAACCCTTCATCAACTCCGCGGTGCAGCTTATCGCCACCTGTCAGCACCACTCTCAAACTGGTTTCTGCCCGGTTTTCTAACCACATGGCGGCCTCTGCCAGAGGTGTGGGGAGAAAACAAATGGTAATTTTGCTCCGATTCAACCAGTCCATGAGCCTGACTGCATCGCTGCGAATTTCTTCGGGCACGATGTGCAAAGTTGCGCCCCGCGTCAGGTACGGCCAGAGCTCCCAAACGGATGCATCGAAAGCAACGTTGGCCAGCAGAGTAGCCTGGTCCACTTCCGATATTTGGTAGACCTCATGATGCCAGGCCACGAGGTTACTGAGACCCGCATGATGCAGTTGCACTCCTTTAGGCATACCAGTCGAGCCGGAAGTGTAGATGACGTAGGCCAGGTTATCGGGAGCCGTCAGAATCGGAGGATTAGCTGAGCTGCAAGTCTCGATACTTTCCCAATCGGAATCAAGACAAATCGTATGTCCCCAATGCGAAGGCAGCGACTCCAATAACGGTTCCTGGGTGATGAGCACCGCGACCTGAGCATCGTCAAGCATGTAAGAAAGACGGTCCTGCGGATTTCCAGGATCGAGCGGAACGTAAGCGGCGCCCGCTTTAACAATGCCCAGTATCGCAACCACCATATCAATAGATGGCGTCATGCAAACGGCCACGAGGACTTCGACACCGACGCCGAGACTGCGCAGGTGATGAGCTAGTTGGTTGGCGCGAGAGTTCAACTCCTCATAAGTCACCCGCTGGTCTTCATGGACCAGAGCAGTGGCGCGAGGCGTACGCTGGACTTGATATTCAAAGAGTTGGATCAGATCCTGCGGCTCAAAAGCGTTGAGCGGTTTGCTGATTAATTGCTCGCGCTCAAACTCCGACAGGAAAGTCAAAGACAGTACCTGCTGCTCCGGAGTACTAATGACGGCTTCCAGCAGACTTTCAAAGTGACGGGTAAAACGTTCAATAGTGCCGGCTTCAAACAGGTCGCTGTCGTATTCGAGCACACCTCTCAACTCACCTGCTTCTTCCGCCAGCACCAGCGACAAGTCGAATTTTGCGGTCACCTGCTCGCTGTCCAACACGCTCAGACTCAATCCCGGCAAGGTGAGTTCACCAACCGGTGCGTTTTGTAGCGAGAATAAAACCTGAAAGAGCGGACTGTGACTGCGGGTGCGCTCCGGCTGTAGCTCTTCCACCAGTTTTTCAAAAGGTAAATCCTGGTGTGCATAGGCACTCAAACATACGTCTCTGACGCGCTTGAGTAACTCACGAAAAGCGGGGTTGCCGGAAAGATCTGTACGCAGCACGAGGGTGTTAACGAAGAAGCCGATCAAGTCTTCCGTCTCACGCCGGTTGCGCCCGGCGATCGGTGTGCCGATCGGTATATCAACCTGTCCCGAGTAGCGCGCCAGCAGCACGTTCCAGGCTGCCAACAATGTCATGAACAACGTTACGTCTTCGCGCCGGCTCAGCTCTTTAAGTGCCTGGACAGTCGTCGCTCTAATGACAAACGAGCGCGTCGCGCCACGATATCTTCGTACCGCCGGCCTCGGTCGATCTGTCGGCAACTCCAACATCGCCGGAGCACCCGATAATTGTTTCTTCCAGTATGCGAGCTGTTTTTCCAGCGTCTCGCCGGCCAACCATGATCGCTGCCAGTAGGCATAATCGGCGTATTGAATTGGTAGTTCTTCAAGCGGTGATGGAGTTCCTTCCAGGAAAGCCTTATAGAGCGTTCCTACCTCTTTAATAAGGAGCCCGATGGACCACCCATCGGAAATGATGTGGTGCATGGTCAAGAGCACCACGTGCTCCTCTTCGCCCAACTTCAACAGCTTCACCACGAAAAGTGGACCTTGACTGAGATCAAATGTTTGCTCGGCTTCCACCTGGGCTAAACGTTGTACTTCAGCCTCCCGCTCTGCTTCGGGCAGATGACTCAAATCCGTAAGCGGCATCGCCAACGGCGCCGCCGGATGTATCGTCTGTACGCCTCTACCATCTCGATTAAAGAAGCTGGTTCGCAGCATTTCATGTCGTCTGACCACTTCAGTCAGCGTCTGCTGAAATGCTTCCCGATCGAGTTTGCCCGTCAACCGCACGGCTGCCGGCACGTTGTAGAAGACGGTGCCTGGGTCCAACTGATCAATGAACCAGAGCCGTTCCTGGCCGAATGAAAGCGGCAAGTCCACGTTTCTTGAGACAGGCACGATCGGGACATCCTGAAGGTTGCTCCCCTTTGCGAGTGACTGCTCAATGTGCTGCGCTAATTCAGCCACCGTCGGCGATTCAAACAACTGGCGGAGCGGCACCTCCACGCCAAAGACCTTTCTCACTCTCGATATTAGTTGCGTCGCCAGCAACGAGTGCCCGCCCAATTCGAAGAAGTTGTCGTCAATCCCTACCTGGTCCACATGCACGACCTCACGCCACATTCCCACCAGCAACTCCTCGACAGACGTGCGTGAGGGAACGTAATTCTCGTCCAACTCCGCGCGCGTTGGTTCAGGCAAGGCACGACGATCTGTTTTGCCATTGCTCGTCAGCGGCAACTCCGTGAGTTGCACGAAGGACGAGGGAATCATGTATTCGGGCAGGCGTTCTTTCAGATGAAGAACCAGCTCACTGCCGGACGGCGTCGCCTGCTCGGCGACGAAATATGCGACGAGTTTTCGCTGGCCTGGAACATCTTCCCTGACGATCACTACACACTCTTTGATATCGCTGTGTTGTCCGAGCGCGGCTTCGATCTCGCCCAGCTCAATTCGATAACCTCTGACCTTTACCTGGTAGTCAATGCGTTCAACGAAATCGAGATTGCCATCCGGCAGCCAACGAACACGATCGCCCGTTTTGTAAAGCCTCGCTCCGGGTTGTTTACCAAAGCAGTCGGGAATATAGATCTCGGCCGTGCGCGCCGGCTCTCTCAGGTAGCCGCGGCCGACGCCGGTGCCGCCGATGTAGAGCTCGCCCGGCACACCCAGCGGCACTGGAGATAATTTCTTATCCAGCACGTACATGCGCATGTTCGGGAGTGGCGAGCCGATTGACATCCGCAACGTTGTTGGCGCAGGACTCCGGTCGATGACGAACTGGGTCACATCGTCCGAGCATTCTGTTGGTCCATACGCATTGATCAGTTGGATCTCCGGATAGATGCTGAACCACTGGCGGCAGAGTTCCGGCGTCAGCGGTTCGCCGTTCACTATCAACCATCGAAGCGGCGACAAATCGGGACGCTCCGCGCCGGGTGTACTTCCCATTTCCTCAACCATGGCTCTCAGTTGCGACGGCACGATCTCAAGTATCGTCACACCTTTTTCCGCCACCATCTTTAGCTGTCCGATCGAGTCGCGCGCTAAGTCTTCTCCGGCAATGAAAACTTGTCCGCCGACTATCAGTACGGCCAGCATCTGCCAGACTGATACGTCAAAGTTCTGCGAAGCGGTCTGCGCCACGACGTCATCTTGAGTAAGCTGCAAAGACAACACCTTGGACCACAGGTGATTGCACATGCCGCGCTGCTCCAACATCGCGCCTTTCGGCGTGCCAGTCGAGCCGGACGTATAAATCACGTAGGCGTGATTGCCGGGTGCGCTGTGGGCTGGAAGGTTTTCTTCTGATGCTTCACGCTCGAGCAATTCGTCGAGCGAGCAGAGCTGCGGTTCCGTATCGACAGTGTCGAGAGCCTGCGAAATAACGTCTGTGAACTCATCCGCGGCCAGCACCAAAGAGCTTTGGCTTCGTGACAGGACTTGTGCGATCCGTCGTGCGGGATGCAGCGGATCGAGTGGTACGTAAGCTCCACCCGCTTTGAAGATCGCGAGTACGGCTGTAAGAAAGTCGATGCTCCGCTGGGCCATGAGCGCGACCAGAATCTCCGGGCCCACTCCCAGGTCCGACAGGTTTCGGGCCAACCGGTTAGCCCGGTTATTCAACTGCCGGTACGTCAATCGCTCACCTTCAAACTCTACCGCCACCGCGTTCGGAGTCTTGCTTACCTGTGCTTCAAACAACTGTGGCAGGCAAATGTCCAGCGGAAACTGTCTCGCAGTCTGGTTGAACTCTACCAACAACTGCGATTCCTCATCCTTCGGTAAAAGGGCCAGCTCCGAGATCTTATCTTCGGGATTTGCCACGACAGCTTCAAGCAACGTAATCAGGTGTTGGGCCATTCGCTCGATCGTCGCGGGCTCAAACAGGTCAGTGTTGTATCCGAGCGTGCCGGCCAGTTCGTCTCCATCGCCAACCATGCCGAGCGTCAAATCAAACTGCGAGATCTCGCGGCCAACACTCATTGCCCTGAGCGAAAGACCTGGCAACTTCCTCGCCTGTTCGAGACCTTTTTCGAAGGTAAAAGCAACCTGGAACAAAGGCGTGTGGCTGAGGCTCCGCTCCGGTTCCAACTCTTCCACCAGTTTCTCAAACGGCAGATCCTGATGTGCATACGCGCCGAGACATACTTCTCGTACGTGCTTCAATAGCTCTGAGAAACTCTCTTCGCCATCGATGCGCGTGCGCAGTACCAGCATGTTGACGAAGAATCCGATTAACTGTTCCGTCTCGTGGCGGTTTCGATTTGCGACGTCTGCACCAACCACGATGTCCCGTTCGCCGCTATACCTCCAGAGCAAGGTTTGAAAGACGGCCAGCAGCGTCATGAACAGCGTCACTCCCTCACGCCTGCTCAACTGCCGCAACTGCTCGCTCAACTCCGCGCTCAGAGTGAAACTGTGATGTGCTCCACGGAAGCTCTGTACGGGTGGACGTGGCCGGTCGGTTGGTAACTCCAGCAGCGCCGGAGCGCCGGAGAGTTGGTTGCGCCAGTATGAAAGTTGCTGATCGAGAACTGCGCCTTGCAGCCAGTGACGCTGCCAGTGTGCAAAGTCAGCGTACTGCACACTCAGTTCCGGTAATGGCGAGGGCGCTCCCTGCACGAACGCTTCATACAACGCGACGATCTCTTTGACGAAGATTCCCATGGACCAGCCGTCGGTGACGATGTGGTGCATAGTCAAAAGCAGCACGTGATCTTCTGTTCCAAGTCGCAGTAATTGCGTGCGCAGCAGCGGTCCCTCGCTCAAGTCAAAAGGATTTTGCGCTTCCTCTTCGGCGAGACGACTCACTTCCCTTTCGCGCTCGGCTGTGGTGCGCAGATCGATCACGGGTAAGTTCACTCGCGATGGTGGACTGATCACCTGCACCGGAGCTCCGTCTGCGTATACAAATGCAGTGCGCAGAGATTCGTGACGGCGGACTACTTCGTCGAGTGCCTGTTGCAGAGCCGAAACGTCGAGCTTTCCGGTCAGACGCACGGCTGCCGGAACGTTATGCAGCGAGGTGCCGGGCTCCAGTTGATCGATGAACCAGAGTCGCTGCTGGGCAAATGAGAGCGGCAACGCTTTGTCCCTCGAGACGCGTACGATCGGTGGAGCTATTTCCCCATCCGCTCCGCTGATTGCGATTTCAATACTCTTTGCCAGCGAAGAAACTGCCGGCGCTTCGAAGAGTTTCCGGAGGGCTATCTCGACTCCAAAAACTTCACGAACTCTGGAGATGATCTGCGTCGCAAGCAGTGAATGACCACCGAGGTCGAAGAAATTATCATTCACACCGACCTGCTCTACGCCGAGCACTTCGCTCCAGATGCCGGCTAGCATGTCTTCAACTGCTGTTTGAGCCGCTACATAACCGGCGCTCTCTGTCGAGCGCTGATGCTCCGGCTCAGGCAATGCGCGACGGTCGAGTTTCCCGTTAGGCAACAGCGGCAACGAATCAATAGCCATGAAGACTGAAGGCACCATATAGTCGGGCAATCGCTGCTGCATGTACTGTCTGAGGTGTGGAATGAGCTTACTGACAAAAACATGCTGCGTAGGATTATTCGCGTACTCATGCCACGGTTTGACAGTCACTTGCTCTTCGTTGAATGAAGCAATCGAAAAACCTTCACCCTGCGACTTTCTTCTGAAGATCACGGTGTAACGGCCATCAGCACCCGCATCCGAGTAGACAATGTTGGCGTCGTAGGAAAGCTCCTCAGCCAGCGACCAGAAGTATTCGGGATCGACCGCGTCTTCTTCGCACTTGCGTATGGCTCTCTGGAGTTCTGCGATTGTCTTCGGGCCGCTCTCTTCGCGAAGCAGCTTCATGATCTGAAGATCGGCGGCAACGCGCAGATTAGGCACACCTCGAACGCCCTGCACCGCCGGCGCGTTCTCAGTCAACATCTGTCTGACAGAATCCGCGGTTAGCTGGTCTTGCTCCCAGTCAAGCCACGAAATGGCTGTGTTGGATGTAGGCGTCGTTCCGACGTGAATGATCGCGTCGTAGCGGAACTTCGTTAACTCGTTATGGTGGTTACCGCGCATCAGTCTAATTTCAACATCAGCAATTTCTGGCAACTGCTGTTTGAGTGCGCGGAAGAAGTTCGGATCGATTGTCAGTTGTTTTTCCAGAAAAGCCTGTCTCAGGATGCGCGTCTTCAGCTCCGCTGTACTCAGCGAGGCCGGCGCGCGATGCAACTGGACCGACGCATGAAACGCTTCGAGTAGCGGCAGGCTGCGAACGTCACCTAAGAAGATGAAGCCTCCGGGCCGCACGGCCTTAACGGCCTGGCTCAACACAGTCCGTAGATACTCGACACTGGGAAAGTATTGAAGGACGGAAGTGATTACGACGGCATCGAAAGAGTTGTCGTCGATCCCGGTGAAATCATGGGCGGCGCGCTGCTGGAGAACGAGTCCCGGAATCTCCTGTCCGAGGACGCCCAACTGTTGGCTTACAACGTCTAAGCTCTTTTGCGAAAGGTCTGTCGCTAAATACTGTTCACACAACGGAGCGACTCGGAAAAGAACGAGGCCGCTACCACCGCAACCGATCTCCAACACGCGGCGCGGTTGCAGCGCGACGATACGATCCACTGTTTGATCCATCCATTCGGCTACCTCTTCGTCGAGAAGCTGCTCGCCCGTGTAACTGCTGGTCCAACCTTTTATGTAGAACTTCTCGTGGCCGGAATCGAACTCGTCGTAAAGATCATCGAATACCTGTTCCCATTGATTCACTTGCTCATCCGGCAACGCTGCTCCAGCCTGCACACCGTTGTTGCCGGCCGCATCCGGATCGGTAACGATGTAGGCGACGAGGCCTTTAGTTCCCGATTCTTCCTCATGCGCCACGACGACGGCTTCTTGCACGGCGTCATGCTGCTTGAGCACCGAAGCGATTTCTTTTAACTCGACACGGAAACCACGAATCTTCACCTGCTCGTCAGCACGACCGGCGAATAAAATCTGACCATCAACTCGATACCACGCCAGGTCGCCGGTACGGTACAAACGATCTCCTTGCTCTGTGCTGAACGGATTGGGAATGAATTTCTCGGCCGTCTGCTCAGGCCGGTTCAAATATCCGCGCGCCAAGCCGGCGCCGCCGAGATAGAGTTCCCCGACGACTCCGGCAGGGCACAATTCCAAATGACGATCCAGAACATACGCATGAACATTTTCAACGGCTCGACCGATCGGCACCTCATTGCAAACCAGTGTTGTGAGATCAGAGACTGTGGCGACGACAGTTCCTTCCGTTGGACCATAGGTATTGATCAATTTGACCGGCTGATGCGTGTGCTGCTGCCAAAGGGCAACGCGCTCGGGAAGTGCCTCTTCCCCGCCGATGATGACCAGCCGCAGCGATCCCGGTAAGGTCAGGTTATTTCGCGCCAGTTCGGAAGCGATTTGATGCCAGTAGGCCGTCGGCAGATCTAAAACCGTGATGCAGAGCTCCTGACATTTTTGTAAGAACGTAGCTGCCGAGCTCAGCATGTCGTCGGTGCGCAGGATCAGCGTCGCGCCGCGTGTGAGACACGGATAGATTTCTTCCAGAGCAGCATCGAAACTAATCGACGCAAACTGAAGCACACAGTCGGTCGGTTGCATCTCGAAATTACGACTCGCCGCTTCGGTGTAATTCACGATCGCCTGATGTTGGACCATCACGCCTTTGGGTTTACCCGTTGAGCCGGAGGTGTAGATGACGTAGGCCAGATTCTGACCGGCAGCGCCACTGCGTAAGTTTTCAGTTCCGCTCTGCGCGATCGTCTTCCAATCGCGATCGAGACATACTGATTTGATTGAGCTGTCGCCAAACAATTTGAGCAGACGCTCCTGGGTCAGCAGGATCTGCACTTGCGCATCTTCGAGCATGAAGGCCAACCGTTCTTGCGGATAAGCCGGGTCAAGCGGCACATACGCTCCGCCGGCTTTGAGAATCCCCAGGAGCCCGACCATCATCGCCAAAGAGCGTTCGACACAGATGCCAACGCGCACTTCCGGCCCAACGCCTAACTCGCGCAGGTGATGAGCCAGTTGATTAGCTCGTTCATTCAACTCCAGGTACGTGAGACGCTCGCCTTCGAATCTTACGGCTACGGAGTTCGGTGTCTCGTCAACCTGTCTTTCAAATAATTCATGAAGACAAACCGCGGGTCGTGAAACAGTCTCGCCACGACACTCCGCCAAAAGCTGCCGTCGCTCATCTGCCGCTAATAAAGACAACTCCGACAGGTTTCGATCTGCATTGCTCACAACATTTTCGAGCAACGACTGGAAATGGCCCACGATACGTTCGACCATCGACTTCTCGAAGAGGTCGGTGTTGTATCGCAGCGCACCGGTGATGCGATTTCCTGTTTCGGCCAGATCGAGCAGCAGAATGAACTGTGCTGTCCCGCTATCACCGTCCATGATGTTGAGTGTCAGACCCTGCAATTGACGCGTTTCAATCGGCGTGTTCTGCAACACGAACATCACTTGAAAGAGAGGCGTGTGACTAAGACTACGTTCCGGTTGCAGCTCTTCAACCACTTTCTCGAACGGCACGTCCTGGTGCGAATACGCTCCGAGACAAACTTCTTTCACGCGTTCGAGTAACTGACTAAAGCTCGGGTCGCCGGACAAATCAGTGTGGAGCGCAAGCGTGTTGACAAAGAACCCGATCAATCTTTCCGTTTCGGCGCGATTGCGATTGGCAATGGCGGTACCTACGACGACGTGGTCCTGATTTGAATAGCGCGCGAGCAACGCCTGCCACGCGGCGAGCAAGGTCATGAAAAGCGTGACACCTTCGCGACGGCTGAGCGCACGCAGACCTTCAGTGAGGCTGGCGTCAAGGTTTATGGGAATTCGTTCGCCTCGCGGTGCTACCTGATCACTTGGCTGCGAGTGACTGAACGGCAACTCCAGAAAGGGCGGCGCGCCTGCGAGGTGCTGTCTCCAATATTCAAGGCGCTCCTCCAGTGCCTCACCTTGCAACCAGTTGCGCTGCCAAACGGCGAAGTCTGCGTACTGAATCGGAAGCTCCGGTAAAGTGGGAGATTCTCCGCGTGAATACGCATCGTAAAGAGTGGTGACCTCTTTTAATAACGGACCCCAGGACCACCCGTCCGACACGACATGGTGCATCGTCAAAAGCACGACATGCTCGGTCTCGCCCAAACGCAACAACTTCACTCGCAGCAGTGGTCCATGTTCCAAATCAAACGGCTCTTGCGCCTCTTCCTGCGCCAGCCGTCGCGCTTCGGATTCACGATCTTGCTCAGGTAAGTGGCTGAGATCTTTCGGCTGAAGACTGATCGGTGATGGCGGGCCGATGACTTGCACAGGCTCACGATCAATGGTCGCAAACGTCGTGCGCAACGACTCGTGTCGACGGATGATTTCATTAAACGTCTGTTCGAGCACAGGAACGTTGAGAGTTCCCTTCAACCGGATCGCTACGGGCACGTTGTAGTAAGAAGTGCCCGGTTCCAGTTGCTCAAAGAACCACAGACGTTGCTGCGCAAACGACAACGGCAGACGCTGTGCTCTGGAAACCGGCACGATTGGTGGTTCAGACAAGCGACGCTCCGGCTTCATCTGCTCTTCTATCTTCCTTGCGAGCGCCTTCACCGTCGGCTCCGCAAACAAGCTGCGCAACTGCAATTCAACCTGAAACACTTCACGCACATGCGACATCAGTTGTGTGGCAAGTAAGGAATGCCCGCCGAGCTCGAAGAAGTTGTCTTCGATACCGACCTGCTTGAAGCCGAGGGTCTCTTCCCAGATGCTTAACAGGGCCGCCTCGACAGCCGTTCGCGGCGCCAGGTACGGCTGCTTCGACTGGGCACGTGATTCTTCAACGTCCGGCAGCGCGTCGAGATTCACCTTTCCGTTCAGCGTGAGCGGCAGCTTTTTAAGATGGACAAAGACGTTGGGAATGGTCTCTTTGATAATGCTTTGGACCATGAAGTCGCGCAGCAGTCGCGGTTCGATCTCCTGCCGGGCCGCGTAGTACGCAATCATCAGATCGTTACCGTGGCCCGGCTTTTTGCGCACGAGCACCACGCTGTCTCTGATCCCCGGATAGCGATTGAGCACACTTCTGATCTCATTCAACTCAACCCGGTAGCCATGAAATTTGACTTGTTCGTCTTTGCGTCCGACGTAGTCGATTTCATGACCGGGTAACCATCTCGCCAGGTCCTTCGTGCGATACATGCGCTCCCCGGGACGAAATGGATTGGAGATGAAACTTTCCGCGGTCAAGTCATCTCGATTGAGATATCCGGCCGCGAGCCCATCGCCGGAGATGTACAGCTCACCGATGACGTTCTCAGCCACCGGCAACAGTTGCTCATCCAAAATGTAGATCTGGACGTTGGCCGCGGGTCTGCCGATGGGAACGGAAGCGAGATCGACTTGCGCGGAATCGAAGCGATAGATCATGCAGCCAACGGTTGCTTCGGTTGGTCCATATTCGTTGTAAATCTCTACCTGCCCGCCAAAGCTCTCATAAACCTGACGCGCCAGCTCGGATTCAAACGCTTCTCCGCCGACGATCAAACGCTTGATGTGGCACTGGCTGTTATCGGCATCCTTGATCAACGCGAGATGGCTCGGAGTCAGCTTGAGCACTCCGACTTGATCGTCCTTCAGGATTTCCGTTACCGGAGACTGCCAACGATCGGGACGATAGACCACGACGCGATTTCCCGTGATCAAAGGCGTGAAGATGGAGGTGACCGTCAGGTCGAAAGCGAGCGAAGAATAGAGAGGAAAATCGAGCTTTTCGCCCTGGAGATACGTGTCTTTGGCCCACCAGATGTAATTGACCAAAGCGCGATGCTGAATCTTCACGCCTTTCGGAGTTCCGGTCGAGCCTGAGGTGTAAATCACATAAGCTAAATCTTCGGCCGTCGCTTGCGGCGACGGATTTTCCACGCTCTCTGACGCTAACTGTTCCCGGTCAGCGTCGAGACAAATCAGGCGGGTGTTATTCGTCTCTGCCAGCTTTTCGACCAAACTGCTTTCAGTCAGGAGAACAGAAATCCCTGCGTCTTCGATCATGAAACTCAACCGTGCGATCGGGTGATCCGGATCGAAGGGAACGTAAGCTGCTCCTGCTTTGAGCACACCGAGAATCGCGATGAGCGTCTCAACCGAATGAGCCATGTAAATGCCCACGCGAGCGCCCGGTTCGACTCCCGATTTTTGTAAATGATGGGCCAGTTGATTCGCGCGCTGATTTAGCTCGCGGTAAGTGAGGTGTTGCTGAGCGAACGTGACCGCACGTGCTTGAGGTGTCAGCTCCACTTGCTCTTCGAAAAGATGGTGGATGGTTTTGTGTGTTGGATAAGGACGTTCGCTGCGGTTGTAGTCGAAGATGAGCTGTTGCTTTTCAGCGCCCGAGAGAAGCTCGAGTCTGGCGATCTCCATTTCCGGAGAATTGACTAAGGCTCGGAGAGTCTCGTGATAGTGTTTGGCAAAGACTTCGACCGTCTGTTTCCGGAACAGTTGAGTTGCGTATTCGATCGATCCTTTTAACTCGCCGTTGTCGAGAGAGAATACGAGGGTGAGATCGTTGTGCAGGTGCTGGAGGTGCTCACGGCGATTGATGTTGTCGAGCGTTATCACGACCTGGAAGAGCGGTGCGCCGTTGCGCTCATGATTGCCGTTCAGGTGTTCCAGCAGTTTCTCGAACGGATATTTCTGGTGCTTGTATGCTTCAGCGAGCGTGTCTTTAACTGCCATCAGTAATTGTCGGGCAGTCATCTCTCCGCTGACGCGAGTGCGCAAAGCGAGGAGCTTGTTGAAAGTCGCTGTCTCACGGTAACGCTCGTGGATTGTCGTGCCTACGATGATGTCTTCGTGCCCGGTGTATTTGTGTAGACAGACTTTCAGCGCCGCGACGAGGGCTGCGAAGATCAACGCTTCGCTATCCGCACAGATTCTTCGCAAACGCGCCGCGGTCTCCGCGTCGATCGCAATTTGTGCGGAGCCTCTTTCGTGGCCGTTGGTATCCGATCTGCGGAAGTCCGCCGGAAGGCTGGCGACCGTGAGATTCCCGGCCAGCTTCTGGATCCAATAATCCTTCTCTCGCTCGAGTTTATCTTCGAGAATTTTTGAACTTAATGTGGCCATGTTGCTTACCTGTTTGAATGTTCTCCGCGGCAGAGATCGCTGAGAAGACTTGAATGATGAGAAAGGA
This sequence comes from Pyrinomonadaceae bacterium, assembly GCA_035760085.1. Lineage (GTDB taxonomy): Bacteria > Acidobacteriota > Blastocatellia > Pyrinomonadales > Pyrinomonadaceae > PSRF01. The sequence goes on along the minus strand of DASTTS010000128.1, from coordinate 10,507 downwards.
GTGAGCTACGACGGGCTCGTAGCGCTGAGCATGCTCTGTAGATAGTCCTGCTGCATGACGTTTTTCTGTTGCTCGGGTACGGAAGCAATTTCCAGTCGCAACATCTTATGAGCCAGCGTCATTAAATATTTGAAACGATCGAGAGAAACGCCCTTGCCAATGAGGTAAGGGATGGTCCAGAAATCAAATGACCACTGCGGCAGCCACGTTGATTCATTGATCGTCAGAAACATTCGATCGATTTGATCCATCGCTTCCAGACTATCCATCGTCGCGTGGCTCCAGACGAACCCTTCTCCATTAATGTCGTACTTGGCGCGTTGGTTTTGAATCGGCGTGCCCGGCTCGCAATACCACATCTGCGAACGGTAGTAATCCGGTTTTGCTTGCCGGATGAAGTCGATGGTCTCGTTGACAGTCTCTTCAGTTTCACCAGGAAAGCCGGTGATGAAAGATCCGAACGTCATGATTCCATACTGGCGTAGCCATTCAATGCCCTGGCTGTACTTTTCGATCGTGGCCGCCTTGTTCATGTTGACGAGGATCGTGGGCGAGCCTGATTCGATTCCGAGAAAGACGCCTTTGCAACCACTCCTCGCCATCAGCTCAATCGCTTCTTCGTCGGAATTGCTGCACCGGAAATAGGAAAACCAGTTGAAGGGATATTTCTTCCGGATCATCATCCGGCAGATTTCTTTGAAGCGTGGAAACGGAACGTTGAAAGTGTCGTCGATAAAAACCACGTTCTGAACGTTTCCCAACTCGAGCATCGAATCGAGCTCTTTCTCGATCACTTCGAGGCTCGTCAGCGTCAACGCACCGGCCCGGTTCGGATAGTTGCAAAACGAGCACTTGAAAGCGCAACTGCGGGCCGTCCGCGTTTGAATCGTCGCGCCCAGCTCTTCATCTGCAAACCTGCGCCAATCGATAAAGTCAGCGTCGAGTGAATTGTTTTCCGCGACGACCTTCGTGCGATGCACTTCCCCGTCCTTTATATATGCAAGGTTTGGGACGCTCTCCAGGCAGCCTCCATTTTTCAAACACTCGACGATTTGCGAGAGCGTGTATTCTCCCTGGCCCTCGATGACGTAGATATCAGCGCCGATGTCATCGAGAGCCGCTTTGAATTCATCGCCATGGCAATGTCGTGCGTGGTTGGAAATGAGCGGCCCGCCGACCACGATCTTCACTTTTTCATTGTGGCTCCGGATGAATTCGACCATCTCGGTGACCGGCAGGTTAACGACGTAGAACGTCGTCGTAATCGCCACGCACAACGGATCCTCGGCGAGGTATTCGCGCAGTTTCTCTTTTTCGTATTGATAAAGATTTACGTAGCGCGCACTGTGGCCCTTGTTCCGCAGAAAATTCGTCAGGTAAACGGCGGCGAGGTTTGGAATATCGCCCGACTTGAGCTTATGGCCGTTTGACTGGTTCAACACGCGGTTGAGCAGTCCGATGTAGTCAAGCTTCTCGCCGTTCAAATCGACGAAACTGAACTTCAGGTCGCGGTACGCTTCCGATTCTTCGCCGTAGTTCCGCAGAAAGCTTTCGTACTTGTCGAAGGGAACTTCGTTGTACCCGATTACAACACAATCGAGGGATTTCTTGTTGTTCATTATTTCTCCGCCGCTTCTCTGCGTTCTCTGCGTATCTCTGCGTACTCTGCGTTTGAGTTGTCATTTAACGCAGAGAACGCAGAGATACGCAGAGAACCGCAGAGAAGACTCAAAGATTGATGCAGGGTCTTTACTGCTAGAAGGTGAAGCTTCGATCCAGTTCTTCAATCCGGCTCGATTCCTGGAGGATGAGGTTTTCTTCCAGTGACAGTAACTCCAACTCGTCCAATGGAGCGTCCGGTTGCTCGACTACGTTTCGCAACAGCGCTGTGAAGTGGTCCAACATCCGTTTGATCGTACCGGCATCGAACAGATCCGTGCTGTATTCCATGGTGCCGACGAGTCTCTTGTTGACTTCGACCATGTTGAAAACCAGATCGAATTTTGCGGTGCTACTCTCGGGTTCCATCGTGCTCAGACTCAGTTCCGGCAAGTTCAAATCTCCTACCGGCGCGTTTTGTAACGCGAACACCACCTGGAAGAGCGGCGCGTAGCTGAGACTGCGTTCCGGCTGCAATTCTTCAACGAGCTTCTCGAACGGTAGATCCTGATGCGCATAAGCTTCGAGACAAACTTCTCTCACGCGTCGCAGCAACTCGTTGAAAGTCGGATTGCCTGAAAGATTCGTCCGCAACACCAGCATATTGACGAAAAACCCGATCAGATTTTCCGTCTCGGCCCGATTGCGATTAGCTACGTCTGCGCCGACGACGATGTCATGCTGTCCTGAATACTTCATCAAGAGGAGTTTGAACGCCGCGACGAGCAGCATGAACATGGTGACGGACTCGCGCCGGCTCAACTCTCGTAACTTCTCGCTCAGTTCCTGGTCCAATTCGAACCGTTCCACACCACCGTGAAATGTTCGCACCTCTGGCCTGGCGTGATCGGTGGGAAGGCGAAGCAGCGTAGGCGCGTCGGATAATTGGCGACGCCAGTAATCCAACTGCCGTTCCAACACTTCTCCCTGGAGGTAAGCGCGTTGCCACAGCGCGAAATCCGCGTATTGAACCGGCAATTCGTCGAGCGGCGACTCCCGGCCCGCAGCGTAAGCATCGTAGAGTGCTCCCACCTCTTTGATCAGCACTCCTACCGACCAACCGTCCGAGACAATGTGATGCATAGTCAGCAGCACCACATGTTCCTGCTCACCCAAGCGCAGCAGCTTCACTCGCAACATCGGCCCGCGACTCAGATCGAACGGCATTGCCGCTTCCTGCTCCACCCACTCACGCACTAGCGCATCCCGTTCGTCAATTTCCAACTCACTCAGATCCACCGCGTCCAACGTCACGGGCTCTGCCTCTTCAATCACCTGCACCGCTCGTCCCCCGACTGTGGCGAACCTCGTCCGCAGCACCTCGTGTCGTCTGATCACTTCGGTCAACGTCTGGTCCAATGCTTCCTTGTTCAATCTTCCCGTCAACTTCACCGCCAACGGCACGTTATAGAAAGCACTCCCGGGCTGGAGCTGATCGATGAACCACAATCGCTGTTGCGCAAACGACAGCGGCAACTCTCCGACACGTTCTTGCCGCTCGATCGGAGGGGCTCCGACTCCCGCTCCCTGCCGCAACTCTCGTTCAATGCTCTGGCCCAACTCCTTCACCGTCGGGCGCTCGAACAACTCCCGCAGCGCGACCTCGACGCCAAACGCTTCCCGCACCCGGCTCATCACCTGCGTCGCCAGCAGCGAATGACCGCCCAGCTCGAAGAAGTTTTCCTCTCGTCCGACGCGGGCCAATCCCAATACTTCGCCCCAGATCCCCGCGATCATCTCTTCCACCTCGCTGTGCGCCGGCTCACCTTCCATCTCGCCTTCCACCGGCGCGGGCGCCGGCAGCCGCTGATAGTCAACCTTTCCGTGGCGGCTCAGCGGCATTCGCTCCAGCTTCACCAGCACCTGCGGCACCATGTATTCCGGCAACCGCTCACGTAAATAACGTCGCAACTCCGCCTCACTTACTTCCGCTTCCCCGGTACCGAAGGCCAACGACTCGCGCCACAATCGCGCCGTTCCATTCGCACTGCTCAACTCGCTCAGCTCTGCTTCGGCATCTGCTTCTATTCGTCGCGCATAGAGACTGTAGATATTGGTCCCTACCAAACCCGCCTCCTGCTCCACCACCACGACGAATCCGTGCTCGGCCAGCAACTGCTGCATCCGCTCCAGACGTCCATCGAGATCGTGTACCTCCACTACTACCTGGCGGATCTTCTTCCAGTCTTCCGCGTCAATCCCCTCGAGCACGTCCCATTCGCTCTTCTCGACGTCCAGCTTCAGCAGATCAATCCGCTCGATCTTTTGCTCTGCGATGATCTCCGAGAGCCGCTCCAGGCGACACTCAACCTCCTGGCCCTCGTATCGCCCGGCTGCGAGCTGTGCCGCATACTCGGCAACTTCCTTACCCTGGTTCCGCAAGTAAGTCAGCAGCGCCGCCTCTTCCGCCTGCGCGTCTCCATACAAACTCGACGACGCCGTCCATTTCGGATAGAACGTGAACCGCGCGGCTCCACTCCGGTTCGACAACGCGCAGCGATAGAGCATCGCCGGCAAACCGTATCTCCCAACGTTGTCGCTCAAACAAGCAAAAGTCGTCGGCATCGGCTCAAACGCAAACACTCGCGCGCGCGGGAAATGTTCGTAGACAAACAGCGTGAACAACCCGATGTTGGCGCCAACGTCGAAGACGCAGTCTCCGTCGCACAGCTTCACTCCGTGACGCAGGTAGATTCTCTGGCTAAAAATCTGGTCGTAGATGAACTCAGTCTCGTTTCGGTTCTGGTGTCGCACTTGCAGTTGATTCGGCAACCGGTAGAACTCTGCGCCTTCTTCGCTAGCTGCTTTCAACCACGCCGGTGCTGGTCCATGTCCATTGCCGTTTCGATGTAATCCGCCGAGCGCGAATTGCCGCGCATACAGGTTGTAACGGTCGGTCCCACGCAACCGCTCCTCCTGCTCGAACGCCACATCAAATCCACTTTGCTCCAGCAGCGCGCGGATCTCGTTCAATCTTCCTTCGCTCGCTCCGCCTTGCTTGTCGTGTACTTCCATCGACACTTGCCGGATCTTCTTCCAGTCTTCGGGCGCCACTCCCTTCAGCACGTCAAGCTCCGCTCGCTGCACGTCGATCTTCAACAGATCAATCGTATCGACTCCCTCCGTCGTGATCACTTCCGACAAGCTCCGCAGCTCACACTCTTCTTTCCGGCTTTCAAACACTCCCTCCAATAACTCTTCCGCCATCTCCGCGAGGCTCTCCATGCCCGCTTCGCCCAACGCTTCGCGGTTTTTGAGGTACTGTTTGATCACTTCCACTTCGTCTACGGCATCCGCGTAAGCCGCCACGCCTGAACGCGCCGAAAACTGCGGGTAGTAACTGAACTCTTCACGCCCGCTTCGGGCACCCAACCCGTACCGGCAAACTTTCACGCGTGCTCCCCGGCACAGCTCCGCGTTGCGTTGCAGACTCTCGCAAACTTCCGCGATCGGCTCGAACGCAAAGATCCGCGCGCCAGGACTCTGCTCCGCGACGTACATGCTGAACATTCCGATGTTGGCTCCCACGTCAAACACGCACGCCTTCGCCGGCAGCTCCAACCCGTAACGCAGGTATATCTGGTCTTCGAAAATCTCTTCGTAGAGATAGTCTGTCTCACTCCGGTTCTGGTGACGGATCACTACGCCATTCGGCAACCGGTGCTCTCCCACCGCGAGTTGTCGTGTACCGCTGCCGCCACGCATCACCACGTACCCGACCAGCCGCTCTTCCTGTTCTGCTTCATCACGGCGCACGACTGCGGCAGCTTCTTTCACTCCCTCATGCTCCAGCAGCGCCGCTTCAACTTCTCCCAATTCAATCCGATAACCGCGCAACTTCACCTGTCGATCGGTCCGCCCGACGTATTCCAGTTCTCCGTCTGCGGTGTAACGAGCAAGATCTCCTGTGCGATAAAGCCGCCCGCCGCTCTCTCCTCCAAATCTGTCCGGCACAAACCGTTCGGCCGTTAGCGTCGCTGCATGGCGGTATCCACGCGCGAGTCCATGGCCGCCGATGTAGACTTCACCCACCTGACCGATCGGTACTTGCTCGCCGTACTGGTCCAACAAGTAGATTCGCACTCGGGGTAACGGGCGGCCGATCGTTGGTTTTGGTCCACTGACATGCTTCGAAGTCGTGTCCACGGTCGCTTCGGTTGGACCATACAGATTGATCGACCTGGTATCCGTCCAGTTAGCCAACTCTTCCCACAACTCTGCATCGATCGCTTCGCCACCAATCAATAACATTCGCGGCCACTTCGCTTCTCCAGTTTCTCCTCCACGCAACAGCCGCAGTTGCGCCGGCGTGCAGTCGAGCACGTCTACTTCACGCGCTGCGAGGTAGCTCAGCAGTGGTCCAGCTTCCAGGCGCAGATCGTCTGGTATCACCACCAGCGTCTTGCCGCGTAATACCTGGATCAGTTGTTTCACCGATGCGTCGAAACTCATGGGCGCGTTCAGTCCCACTCGCGCGATCGACTCATCGTTCTCTCCGTACACTTCCTGTTTTAACCCGCTGAGCAGGTGCAGCACACTTCGCTGCTCGATCATCACGCCCTTTGGCTCGCCCGTTGAGCCGCTCGTATAGATCACGTAGGCGAGGTTGTCGCCGGTTACGTCTGCCTCGGGCTCACTCGCCTCTTCCGCGTTTACAGCTTCGCGGATTGCTTCCCACTCGATCACCTCGACACCTGTTACCAGTCCGGCCAGTGCTCGTTCACTCACAACCAGTCGCACGCCAGCCTGCTTGATTACTCGCTCCAGTCGTCCCGGCGGCGCTCCCGGATCCAGAGGCAGGTACGCTCCACCGGCTTTCCACACTCCGCACACGCACTCCACCATGCGGCTGCTTCGCTCCAGCAGTATCGCCACGACTGCCTCTGGTCCCACGCCACGCTTCCGCAAATATCTTCCCAATTGATTCGCGCGTGCGTTCAGCTCACTGAACGTGATCACGTCTTCCACGCCCACCACCGCTGCGGTCTCGCCTCGCTGCCGGGCCTGCTGCTCGAGCATCTCTCCCAACGTCTTGCACGCTTCAACCTGGCCCGGCGCTGGTCCTGTTCCCCACTCGCGCAGCAGATTGCGCTCCTCTTCACCTAACAGTGCGACTCTTCTGAGTTCCGCACGCGGCGTTCTCGCGACAGTCAGCAGCAGCATCTCGAATCGTTCTGCCAGCAGTTTCATCACTGGCTGCGAGTAACACGCGGCGTTGTATCTGAACCTCAACTCGAGACGCTTACTTGCGCTCGTATACCGGCACTGCAACAACACTCGCCGGCGGCTCCAGCAACTCTCTTCACGAACGACCTTCACTCGCAATGGTCCATATCCAGCCACCGTCTCTTCTCGTTCCTCATACTCGAAGCCCATTCCTTCCTGTTCGCCAGCGCGCGGGGCGTAGTATTCCTGCCAGCGGTACGCCTCACGATGCGACGCCGCCACACGTTTAATAACGTCCTGGAATGAAGAGTTCGCTTCGAACCGAAACTGAACAGGAAGATATTTGCCGAAGAGACCGAGGGATTCGGACAGCTCTTTGTACCGGCTGCCGTCGACCGCTGCACCAACAACAATCTCGTTCTCGCCCGTCAAGCGCCACAACAAACTCGACCACGCTGCCAGCAGTATCACTGACAAAGAAACGTCGTACGCGTCGGCCAGCGACTGCAACTGGTCCACCAATTCCTTATCAGTTTGCAGAGTGATGAATTCCGGCCGGTACTCTTCCGCAATACTTTCTTCAAGCGGAAGTTTCAGCGCGGGCATCTCGGAGACATTTTGCTTCTGCCAGAAATCTCTTCCTGCTGCGCCTTCTGTATTCAGTAGCTCATGCTGCCACTCGGAGAAATCGGCATACTGCACCGCTTCCATTTCCACTTCATCACCTGACAGACGCGCCGTGTATCTATGACCCAGCTCACGAACCAAATTCTTCAACGACCACGCATCCGCACACATCGGCGAGATATTTAATGAGAGGACGTGTTTGTCCGCAGCGAGGATCGCCAAACAGGCATGCAACGGTTCATCATCAAATTCTCTTTGTTCCGCCAGTCGAGTGGACTGCTCCGCCTCCGGCAACTCGCTGAGATCGACTTCACACCACGACGATCTTCCATTTTCGAGAATGACCTGCAACGGCAGGTTCATACCCGGCACTTCGCGAAACGCCGTACGCAAAATCTCGTGCTGCTCAACGATCTGGTCCAACGCTTCCCTGAGCAAGTCCTTTTGCAGCTCACCTTCGATGAGCAGCGCGCACTGCGTTCGATACGCGGACCGGTCCCGTAGGTACAGCGACCACAAACATTCCTGTTGCGGCGAGAGACGAAATCCCTCTATCACTTCGTGTTGCATTGTCGATTTCTCTTGAGAGTATTTGTTTTTCTCTGCGGTTCTCTGCGTATCTCGGCGTTCTCTGCGTTAAATGACAACTCAAACGCAGAGTACGCAGAGATACGCAGAGAACCGCAGAGATGAGAGCTTAGTTTGAACGGCCTTGATTTGCGGCCACGCTGATACGTTTCCGCCTGATCGTTTTGAGCACGAGGGCGTTTGATTCGAGCAGTTCTTGTTCCTGAACGAGCTGCTGTTTCTTTTCATCATCCGTCAGCATCTCGATCTCGCTCAACGGCGCGTCAGGTTGGGCCAGGACGTTTTGCAGTATGGTCTCGAAGTGACCCTGCATGCGTTTGATCGTGCCCGCTTCGAAGAGGTCGGTGTTGTAGTACCAGATGCCGCTGAACCTGTTCTTGTTTTCCAACATCCACAAGGTGAGATCGAATCTTCCGGCATCAAAATTAAAATCCATTTGACTCAGTTCCAGGCCGGGCAACGTGAGGTTCTGAAACGGTGAATTGTGTAGTCCGAACGCAACTTGAAAAAGTGGCGCGTGACTGAGGCTGCGCTCGGGCTGTATCTCTTCGACCAGCTTTTCAAACGGCATGTCCTGGTGGACGTAAGCTCCGATAGTTGTCTCTCTGACCCGCTGCATTAGCTCACGGAAGCTCGGATTGCCCGAGAGGTCTGTACGCAGCGCGAGGGTGTTGACGAAGAACCCGATCAAGTCTTCCGTTTCACTGCGATTACGATTGGCTATCGCAGTTCCGACGAGTATGTCTTCCTGCTGTGCGTAGCGATAGAGCAGCGTCTTGAAGATCGCCAGCAAGGTCATAAAGAGCGTGCAGCCCTGCTCCTGACTCAACTTACGCAACGGCGCGGTGACGGCTTCCGGCAAGATGAATCGATGAGTAGCTCCACGATAGGTGTAGATCGCGGGCCGCGGTTTGTCCGCCGGCAACTTCAAAACGGTTTGCGCTCCGGCCAACTGCTCGCGCCAGTATTTCAATTGCTGCTCCAATACATCACCTTGCAGGTAAGCGCGCTGCCAGAGCGCGAAGTCGGCGTACTGAATCGAAAGCTCCGGCAACGGCGACGGCCTGCCATCTATGAAAGCTTCATAAAGTGTGGCGATTTCGCGAATAAGAATTCCCAGTGACCAACCGTCCATCACGATGTGATGCATGGTCATCAGCACTACATGCTCCTGTTCGCCCAGGCGCAGCAGCTTCACTCGCAACAATGGTCCACGGCTCAGATCAAACGGCGTCGCTGCTTCCTGCGCTGCCCACTCGCGCACCTGAGCCTCGCGTTCCTCGATTTCCAAATCACTCAACTCGATCACTGCCAAAGTCAACGGCTCTGCTTCTTCAATCACCTGCACCGCTCGTCCACTGACAGTGCCAAATCTCGTCCGCAGCACTTCGTGTCGTCTGACTATCTCCGTCAACGTCAGCTCCAACGCTCGACGATTGAGATCGCCCTTCAACCTCACTGCCGACGGCACGTTGTAGAAAGCACTCCCGGGCTCAAGCTGATCGATGAACCACAAGCGCTGCTGCGCAAACGACAACGGTAACTCTTCGTCACGTTCGCGCCGCTCAATGGGCGGCGCTCCGACTCCCGCTCCCTGCCGCAACTCCCGCTCGATACTCTGCGCAAACTCCCTCACTGTCGGGCGCTCGAACAACTCCCGCAACGCGACCTCCACACCAAACGCTTCCCGCACGCGGCTCATCACCTGCGTCGCCAGCAACGAATGCCCACCGAGATCAAAGAAGTCGTCTTCCACTCCCACCGTCACGCCCAGCACTTCACTCCAGATCCCTGCCAGCACTTCTTCCACCGGGCTTTGGCTCACTACCGTCTCCGTCTCTTCACGAACACTCTCTACTGCCGGCAACGCGCGGCGATCTACTTTCCCGTTCTCCGTCAACGGCAGCCGCTCCAACTGCACGAACGCCTGCGGCACCATGTACTCCGGCAACACGTCTTTCAGAAACTGGCGCAACTCACTGCTTTCAAAACTCGCTTCGCCAACCACATACGCCACCAACCGCTTATCGTTGTTCACGGTCTGGACCACCACGACCGCTTCGCGTACGGCTGGATGCCGGCTCAACACTGCTTCGATCTCTCCCAACTCGATGCGAAAGCCGCGTATCTTTACCTGCTCGTCCACTCGTCCCAGGTACTCAACACTGCCGTCATTCAGCCAGCGCCCGACATCGCCAGTGCGGTACAAGCGCTCGCCGCCACGCTCACTGAACGGATGCGGCACAAACTTCTCTGCCGTCAACTCCGGCCAATTCAAATAACCACGCGCCAACCCGTCTCCTCCGGTATAGATCTCTCCATAAACTCCGACCGGCACAGGTCGCTGCTGCTGGTCCAGGATATAAACTGTCGAGTTCGAGATCGGCTTTCCGATCGGCACCGATCCTTCCCAGCGGCTGTCTCGCTCCATCGTGTGGCAACACGTAAACGTCGTATTCTCAGTTGG
>DASTTS010000127.1:0-4755 GCA_035760085.1 Pyrinomonadaceae bacterium | reverse complement strand
CGGAAACCAGCAACATTCGCTCAATAATGGGCGGTAAATCGAAGAAACTCATCAGGTAGGTTAGTCGAAAGGAAGTGCGCCCTCTCGAAGACAGTCGCGATTTTCGCGCATAACAATGACAAACGCAAGAAAATTATGTTTAGCGCTTGGTTGGGAGTTAAACGTAGTCAGGATTTACAAGATTTTTCAGGATTGACCTGTAAATCCTGTTCTAATCTTGTAAATCCTGTAAAAGACTGCGCGTGGCATCGGAGATCCGGATAGATTTTGATAGCAAGGCACTAATCACCGCCACGGAGTCGGCGCCGGCTGCGATCACATCACGCGCATTTTCACTTGTGATGCCGCCGATCGCGACCAGCGGAAAGCCGCCAATTGCCTCGCGCACCGCTCGCAGACCCTCGAGACCGACAACGGGCGCGGTGTTGCTTTTCGTCGTCGTCGCGAAAATTGGACCGATGGCGAGGTAATCTATCGGGAATTTCCTCGCGGCGATTGCCTGTTCGATATTGTGGGTCGAGTAGCCGATCACAGGGTTCGGCCCGAGGAGCTTTCGCGCGGCGTCTGGTGGCATATCATCCTGGCCCAGATGAACACCGTAGGCACCGACAGCCAGCGCCAGGTCAACCCGATCGTTAATGATCAATTGCGCGCCGCGCCGGGCCGCGACATTAAAAGCCGCTTTCGCCTGTTCGAAGAATTCCCGCGCGGATTCATGCTTCTCGCGCAGCTGAATCAGCGATGCTCCACCCTGACTCAGCGCTTTAACCTGTTCGGCGTGCGACAGACCCGACAGTCGGATATCAGTTATCGGATAGATGCGCGGTAGTTTCACACCACCTCTGACTCCTTCTTCTTCGGCCGCTGGTTCGCCGCGAGCACGCGCTTCCGCAGACGGATGCTTTGCGGCGTCACTTCCACCAGCTCGTCGTCTGCGATGAACTCCAGCGCCTGCTCCAACGACAACTCCTTCGGCGGCACGAGTCGCATCGCTTCATCAGCCGTCGAGGCCCGCATGTTCGTCAGCTTCTTCTCCTTGACCGCATTCACATCGAGGTCAACGGCGCGCGCGTTCTCACCGACGATCATCCCTTCGTAGACTTTCGTGCCCGGCCTCACGAACAGCAATCCGCGCTCCTGTAGGTTGAAGAGCGCGTACGTAGTCGTGTCGCCCAATCGATCGGCGACGAGTGATCCAGTGGATCGACCACGCATCGGTCCCTGCCACTCTCCCCAACGCAGAAACATCGTGTTCAGCAATCCCGTTCCCTTCGTCTCCGTCAAAAACTCGTTGCGAAACCCGATCAGCCCGCGCGACGGCGCTTCAAACTCGAGTCGCACACGTCCGGTGCCGTGATTGACCATCTTCGTCATCTGCCCTTTGCGTCGCCCGAGCGCCTCCGTAATCACGCCGATGAACTCGTCCGGACAATCAATCACGACCGCTTCGATGGGCTCGAGCGTCTTCGCTTCGACCTTCCTCGTGATCGCTTCGGGTTTCGACACCTGAAGCTCGTAACCCTCGCGGCGCATCATCTCGATCAGAATCGCGAGCTGTAACTCGCCGCGGCCTGACACTTTGAACTGATCGGGAGAGTCAGTGTCTTCAACTCTGATCGCAACGTTGCCGAGGATCTCCTTGTCGAGTCGCTCCTTGAGCTGGCGCGACGTGACGTACTTACCTTCGCGGCCGGCAAATGGCGAGTTGTTGACACCGAAGATCATCGCAATTGTCGGTTCGTCGACGGCGATCGATGGCAGCGGCTGCGGGTTCTCGACGGATGTGATGGTGTCGCCGATGTTGATGTTCTCGATGCCGGCGAGTGCGACGATCTCACCGAAGCCGGCGCGCTCCACCGGCTCGCGCTTCAAACCTTCGAAGGCGTAGAGCTGCGAGACGCGCGTCTTCTGTACTGAGCGATCCGGTTTGACGACGGCGATCTGGTCGCCGATCTTGATCTCGCCGGAGAAGATGCGCCCGATCGCCAGGCGACCGACGTAGTCGTTGTAATCAAGATTCGCAACGAGCAGTTGCAGCGAGTCGCTGCGCAACTCACGCGGCGACGGAATCGATTCGACAATCTGTTCGAAGAGCGGCTGCAAATTCGTGGACTGGTCTTCAAGCTTTCGTTTCGCAGTGCCGTCGCGTGAGACGGCGTAGAGGATCGGAAATTCGATCTGCTCGTCAGTCGCATCGAGATCCAGAAAGAGCTCGTAGATCTCGTCGACGACTTCCGCGGGACGTGCGTCGCCACGATCGATCTTGTTGACGACGGCAATCGCGGGCAGGCGCGCCTCGAGTGCCTTGCGCAGGACGAATCTCGTTTGCGGCAAGCAGCCTTCAGCAGCATCCACGAGCAGCATCACGCCGTCGACCATCTTCAACACACGTTCGACTTCGCCGCCGAAGTCAGCGTGACCGGGTGTGTCGACGATGTTGATCTTCACGTCGCGATAATGGACGGCGGTGTTCTTCGCCATGATCGTGATGCCGCGCTCACGCTCAAGATCCATGGAATCCATCACGCGCTCGCGCACCTGCTCGTTTTCGCGAAAGGTGCCCGATTGCCGGAGCATCGCATCGACAAGCGTGGTTTTGCCGTGGTCGACGTGCGCAATGATGGCGATATTTCTGATGTCAGTTCTCTGGTGCATGGGGCTATTTAGCCACGAATTACTCTGATTTTGATAATTGCCGGAGGGCTTCGAAGAGGACGATGCCGGCTGCGGTGGCGAGATTCAGGCTGCGAATGCGTGGATTAGGCATCGGAATCTTGAGACAATTGCTCCAGTTTGCGCGCAGCAAATCTTCGGGAAGACCGCGCGTCTCGCGGCCAAAGACGAGGCAGTCGTCGGGCTCAAACTCCCATTCGGTGTAGATCCGATCAGCCTTGGTAGTGAGGTAAACGAAGCGCGCTTGCGGTAACGACTCGTAGAGCGCGGCGAGATCTTTATGACGCGTGAGCTTCACTTCCGGCCAGTAGTCGAGACCCGCACGACGCAACGCGCGATCGTCCATGCGAAAGCCAGTGACGCCAACGATGTGGAGCGGGACGTTGGTGGCAGCACACAGCCGCGCGATGTTGCCGGTGTTGGGTGGAATCTCAGGTTCGACGAGCGCCACGGAGATCATAGGTCATATACGTCCTCCAGGACCTATATCACAAACACAAAAAAGAAACGACGAGCTTCGCTTGAAGGTCTCGTCGTTTCTTTTGTAAGGCCTCGTCGGCCTCAGATGTTTGTGTGCGCCGGTGGAAGGTACGTACTGTAACCCGCTGGTTTGGGTTATCTCTTCTTTGCTCCGCCCTTCTTGCCTCCACCCTTCTTCGCGGCCTTCTTGGTTCCGCCCTTCTTGCCTCCCGCTTTCTTTCCACCTTTTTTAGTTGCCATAGCTTCTATGTGCTCCTTCTTTCGTTTTTGGTTTTTTGTTTCTTCATGACCACAAGATACTGTGCTTACTTCGTTCTTGTGGGCTAGAGTAAACGGCGCACAACATCTTGCTATATAAACGCAATCATCGCGGATGTCAATAACTTATTACTGCATTGCAAAAAATATTTTTGCAGCTTCAACCGGTGTGATTCGCGCGCTCGCGGCCCTCATCGCGTCACTCAGACGCACTTGGACCAGGCTGATCACGCCAATGCATCAGGCGATGAGATCACACTTCAACATCAGCAACATTACTGTATGTGCAACTGCGAGTGGGAAATTAAAAGGGGTTGAGCTGAAGGCTGGTGGTCCAACTCTGACTAACGAAACAGCGGCGTGAAGATCCACTGCTCGTGTCGTTCAATACCGTAGTACGTCAACACTGAATCTCGTCTACTGCGACTCGCAACTCCGACGAATGGACCAGTCGCATCATCATCGGCTGACGATTGATCGCGCGTGGCTGAGAGGGAGCCAAAATTCGTCGCGCTGACGATTTGAGGAACTGCAAACTGTTGTAATTGCGCCATTTGCGGATCGCGCACCTGCGGAATCACGTTGTTCGTGTAGAACATGATCGACTGCTGAAAATCGATCAAGGCTTCGCTGCGCGGCAAGATAAAACGCCACTCACCTTCAATCGTCAATGGATCGCGCGCCGCTGAAGGACGAAGAATTTGCCGGTTCTTTGATCCACCCGGAATCGGTATACCTTCAAGCAGCTGGTCCATCGATGACGGTAATGCTTGTGGGCCAACCGCGCGAACTGTTCCGGCGCGATAACGATAGTATTCACGAATCGCATCAGCCACTTGCTCACCACGAAAGATCGCTTCCTGCTCGCGTTCACGCTGCGACTGTTGCTGCACGCTGGGCGCTGCTGCCATCGCGAAGAGGGCGAGCACGGTCATCATCGCGAGCAGCGCGACGAGCGTGTAACCACCCTCCGATCGCCTTCGCGAGTCCGAAACAGGGTTAGAGAGCGTCGCCGGGCGCTTCGAGCTCGACCCGCATATCTTGTGGTCGGCTGTTGGACTAAGGTTCGTCATCTTCAGAATCAACACGCGGTGTTGGACGTGACATAGGACCACCGGTTTTGTCGCCCTCGGTCATCGGTAGTATGTGTTTGATCTTCAAGCTCGTGTCCACCACCACGAGTTCTTTTTCAGAGATGCTGGTCACACGAAACCGGCCGCCGATGACGTCGCCGCGATAAACGGAGACGACGTTTCTGTTGTTGCGATCCTGAACCAGCGCCGTGTCTGTGACGCGATTCTGCGGGCTGATGATTCCGATGTAGGTGTAGTTGGGCGTTGGCGG